>NZ_LGHL01000248.1 GCF_001908205.1 Bradyrhizobium sp. NAS80.1 | reverse complement strand
CCGAACTGCAGGATGACGGCTCACTCGAAGGGGAGATTTGTCTCCTCAACGGCGACAACATCCCGTTCATCGCGCGCCGTTCCAAGACTTCTTCAACAGCCTGCTAGAGCCGTCGGCGGCGGGACCGTCTCGGAACGACAGCAGGCGGGGTTGAGCGGTGACGAAGTCGGGCGGCCTCCAGGAGCCTTCGCCAGCCAGACTCAAGATCTCGGAGGCAGACTCAAAATTGGTCGAACCAGACTCAATATCGAGCACACCTCTAGCCGAGCCGCCGCGAGATATTATAAGCGGCGCTGGCGGCCGCCTAAATGGCGGTATCCAGCGAGGCGGTCATGTCCTTCATCGGAAGAAACGGCACCGTCAGTACGGCGGTCGTCTCGCCGTGGAAATCGCGGATCGGAAGGGAGATGTTCGTCACACCGGCGACAACGAGCGATGGCCGGATGTCGCAGCCTTGGCGCAGGACAGATTCAATATATGAGTTCACCGTTGTCATATCTTCGTCTGCCGTGAGCATGCTCGCAACGGCTTCGAGCACACTGCGGCGACGGTACGGCGCGAGCCCCGCGAGCAGCACAAGTCCCGAACTGGTCTGATGCGCCGGAAACCGCGCACCCGGCGAGACCGAATATCGCATTGCCAGCGGTGAATCGACCTGGCAAACGATCGCAACCTCGGCCCGGTCCGCCAGGCCGCATGGGACGCTTCAGCTGCCAGCCTCGATTGAAAGGGGATTGCGAACTGTAAAACGATTTGGCAGACCTTTGTGGTCCACCGATGGGATGCACGTCCATGTCGAAACCGAACGGGGACGACCGACACAGACACGACCTGCTGCAGACCATTTTGAAAGGCCACTTCGCCTCGGACGACGCCGAGCTGATCGCAAGCATCAAGGCCGCAGCCGAATTCATCGACCTGCCGTCGGGCGGCGTCCTGTTCCACCAGGGCGAGCACAGTGACGATGTCTATTTCGTGCTGTCGGGCCGATTGCTGGCGCTGGCGGAAGCCAACGGCGAAAGCAAAATACTCGGCGAAATCAGCCGCGGCGAAACCGTCGGTGAGCTTGCCCTGTTCACCGGCGAACCACGCTCCGCTTCCATCGTCGCCTTGCGCAATTCATCGGTCGTCAAAGTGACGCGGCAGATCGTCGAACGGGCGCTCGCCAAATCCCCGCAGGTCGCGCTGCAGATGACGAGAATCGTCATCGATCGGTTTCGACGGTCGGAACGAGAGCGTCAGGCCCCGACCGTTCCTGTCAATATCTGCGTTCTTGCCGTCTCGCCTGGCGTCGACGCCGCGGCTTTGGCTGGACGCTTGCGAGCCGCGGGGCGGGACAGCGCAGCCACGAGGATCGTGGGTCCCGATGACATCCGCCGGCAATTCGGCACGGATGCCGCAAGCGCAGTCCGCCAAAATCATGACGCGATCGCTCATCACATCGACGGGATCGAGGCCGCGAGCAAGGCGGTTTATCTCGTTGCCGACCCATGCGAGTCCGCCTGGACGCAGTTTTGTCTGCAGAACTGCGACGAAATCTTGCTGGTCGGGGATGGCCGCCAGGACCCGGGCCTTTCAAGCGTGGAAAGCCACTGTCTCGCGGGCGAGACGCCGGTCTCGATCGCGCGGCAGACGCTCGTCCTTCTGCACGGCCTCGAGACCAAAAGCCCGACCGGCACCGCGCAATGGCTGAAAAACAGGCGCATCTCGAGGCATTTCCACATCCGGCCGGAACTTGCGCGCGACATGCGCCGGTTGGCGCGGATCATATCGGGCAACGGTGTCGGCCTCGTACTGGCGGGGGGGTGGGGCGCGCGGCTTTGCCCATGTCGGCGTCATGAAGGCCTTGGAGGAGGCGGGCATCGAAGCCGATTTTGTCGGAGGCACATCGATCGGCGCCATCATGGGGACCTGCCTCGCGCTCGATCTGCCGGCGGAGCGGATTTCTACCGCCGTCCACAAGGCTTTTCTGCTTCATCCAAAGGGCAACATCACCGGCGACTACAATTTCATTCCACTGGTGTCGCTGATCAAGGGCAAGCGCACCCGCGAGGCGATGGCCCAGGCCATCGAGAACGCAACTGGTGCCAATATCGACGCGGAGGACACCTGGAAGACGTTCTTCGTCATTGCCTCCGATTTTTCCACCAACGGCGAGGTCGTTCTCGACAAAGGAAATCTCGCGCGAAATGTGATCGCGAGCTATGCCGTTCCCGGTGCGCTGCCGCCGGTGTTTATCGGCGGACACCTGATGTTCGACGGTGGCATGTTCAATAATTTTCCCGTCGACGTGATGGCGCGGCTCGGCGCCCGGCAGATCATCGGTGTCGACCTCATGATCGAGGATGGCCGGGTGTTCGATATCGATCAGATACCGGGCACCATCGCGCATCTTCGTGACAAACTCCGGTCGTGGGACATGCAGCGCTACCGCCTGCCGACAGTGCCTGAAACAATGCTGAACTCGTCCTTCATCAGTTCGGTCTCGAAACAGAAGGCGATGCGAAAATTCGTCGATCTTCTGTTTCAGCCGCGCATCGAACAAGTCGGACTGCTGCAATGGAAGCGATACGACGAGGTTGTCGCGGCGGGATACAATCACGCCAAGCAAGTGCTCGCGGCGGAATCCGAGGACAAGCTGAGAGCGTTCCGGTAGCAGCCTGGCGTGTATCCATCAACAAAGTGCTTTATCCGGCAACACTCAGGCCAAGTTTGAAGCGAGCGTCCGCTTGGTCGATCCTGCGATTTTGCGACGCAGGGTGGCGAGTGCGCACAAGCCGCCGGCGGGACTATTCCCGCCGAGGTGCTCAAGCGCGCCGTACCCTTTATCAACGCGTCCCCTAACGGCGGTCGTAGGGCGGAAGCTAGCCTTGCGGTTCACGTTTGCCCTCCGGCAGAAGCAACCCCAACTGGTGAGCGCGCCGTCTGATGGAGGCTGTGTGGCGTCCTAGCTGCTTCGCGATCGCTGGCGCACTCGTCTTCAGGTGCGCGAGATCGATCAAGAGCTTGATCTCGTCCTCAGTCCAAACACGCGGCTTTGCGGGCGCCATTGATCATCGCTCGCTCGGGAGATCGAACCTAAATGAATTGCATGGACGATTCGGGCGCTACGAAGACGATGTTGAAGAAAGGCGGATGAGGTACCCTGTGTGTTTCTACTCACGCCGCAACGATGCATCACTCCAAGCCGCAACATGTTATCGTTCGTCCCAGCCAAGGCTTGACGTTACGTCACGCCGTTCCGGGCAGGGCCTACGCAGCGCCTCGGCCTCCTATCCATGACTGCGGCGTCCCTAGCTACAATGATCCGTCCAAGTTTGGCGGTATGTGAGGCCCGAAAGGGGAAGTCCGCATCACGCGCTCCGTTGGGCCGCACCCGCGCGCGGCGGTGACGGCATGCCCCAACACGCCTGATCACCTAGCTCTTCCTCGGGTGACAAATGATCTGTTGGATGCTGTTGAACGGCGCCACGAGAGGCCTAGCTTTTGCGTGGTCCGTGTGATCGTTCCCAGCGATGAAATCCCTCCCAACGGTGTAGGGCGGGTACATGGTGCATGCGTTCTGCACACCGAACACAATCGTCAACGACTCGCAGTCCTCTACTAGCTTCGAGAGGTGGCCTTCCAGCGTATGCGGGTCGATCTCTGACATGAGGTTGTCCCTTAGTTGCACTTAATGTGCAGCTTAATTTGACCGGTATGAAGGATTTTGGTTTCGATACCAGCAAGAAAAAGGTCCGCGTTCAGACCACTGCCACACCAAGGGCATTATCATCGATGGTCAGACAGTCCTAGCGACGGCGAAGAAGCCGGCGGCCAGGTCGCAGCGGAAGTCGGCCTAGAAGCTCGATATGGCAGTGGCACCGGGCAAGTCGGAGTGGTCGTCCCCCAAAAGAGAGCGTCCCGGAGGGGAACCCTGAGGCTCCAGCGCAACGGGCGGCTGCCCGAGCCTAATGCCCAGGGTGGCCACAGCGCGGCCTAAGGATGGCCTCTAGGGTCCAGAGCAGAGGGCGGCCACCTAGTCTCGGATGCCCCTGATCGATCGCTGGATCGTGAGGCGATAGGCGACGAGGGTGCGTCCGTCGAGCTTCTCCAACACCGTGCCACAGGCGGGACAGCGGTACTCGCCCTTGGTGCCTTCCTTGAACGGCAACTCAAGACGCCGAAAGCTCGCCCCACACTCCGAGCACGTTACATCGCCCTTCTTCATGGTCGCCCCGTAGGAGCCGCTGGAGGCGTAGAGGCTGTGCAGTGCGCGGCCGAAGGCGCAGAACGCCGTGGCCGAAGCGAACTCAAGTCTCGCGCCTGACCGTCGCATTTGCTTTCGCATTGGTGTGCACATCGGCGACGTGATGGTGCGCGCTGGCGACCTCTTCGGCGACGGCGTGAACATAGCCGCGCGGCTACAGTCGATTGCAAAGCCAGGAGCCGTGTGCATCTCTGGTGCGACGTACGATCAGGTACGCAAGGTCTTGCCGATGACCTTCGCGGACCTTGGTGTTCAGCAGGTGAAGAACATTCAAGAGCCAATCCGGGCCTACGAGGTGGGTGGGCCTTGTGAAATGCGTGAGGTTGCTCCTGCGTTTATTGCTGAGGCTGAGAGCCCGCCTCCGCTGCCCGACAAGTCTTCCATTGCGGTGCTCCCGTTCCAGAACATGAGCGGCGATCCCGAGCAGGAGTATTTCGCCGATGGTGTCGCTGAAGACGTGCTGACCACATTATCGAAAATCCAAGAGCTGATGGTCATAGCTCGCAATTCAAGCTTCGTATTCAAACGTCAGACAAGGGACATACGCGAAATCGGGCGAACACTTGGCGTCCGGTATGTGCTGGAAGGAAGGGTGCGGAAGGCCGGCAACCGAGTGAGATTGGCAGCACAGTTGATCGACAGCGTGAACGGCAGCCATGTCTGGGCTGACCGTTTCGAGGGCGACCTCGACGACGTGTTTGAGCTTCAGGACCGGATCACGCAAGACATCGTCGCCGCGCTCGAAATTCAGTTGACGCTTGGTGAAGACGTGCGCGTGTGGCGCAAACGCTCTGGCACCCCGTTGGTGTACGAGCATTTTACTAAGGGGCGAACCTTATACGTCAACTTCGCCAAGCACACTCATGCACAAGCGCGCATTGAGTTAGAACGAGCATTCGCGATCAATCCTACTTTTGCACCGGCGATTGGCCTGTCGGGGTTCGTGTTGACTGACCAGGTTCGTTTTGGTTGGGAAACAGGCGAGGCGACAACTTACGAAGCGGCGCTGGAGCGCGCGGCTCGCGCTCTGGCAGTCGATCCGGGCAGCGTTGAAGGACATGTGGCGCTTGGTTATACGCGCCTGTTTCAACGGCGCCACGATGAGGCCGTGGGTGCGGGAGAGAAGGCGATTGCCCACTCTCTCAGCAGTGCGGGGGCCTATCACATGGCCGGTATGTTTCACGGCTATGCTGGGGATCTCCGAAAAGCTGCCCAGTATGAAGAGCACGCGCAGCGGCTCAGCCCGCTTAGTCGCAATGAATCGAGGGTCGACGAGGCGCGGTGGAGATTTCACCTCGGCGATTTTGTGACTGCACGAGACATTGCCTCCCGTGTCTTGGCCGAGAAGCCACGCTGGCTGACAGCGCAAACAACTCTTGCTGCGGCGCTTTGGAAGCTCGGCAGTGAGGATGAGGCGCAAGTCACGGTAAGGAAAATACTAGCCAACCACCCCAATTTGACCGCCAGTCGCTGGGCGCAGGGATTGCCTTACCGCCACCAGAAGGACCTCGACGCACTAATGTCGCCACTGCGCCTCGCCGGGTTGCCCGAATGAGCCCCGATGTATCGCCTCGCTCCCTGTGGCGAACACGCGGCCCGTTTCTGCTCGGCAAGCGCTCGCAGCGAAGCCGCCTAGCTTTGAAGCCGAGGGGCGACCAAGTCCAGCGCCGTAGGTCCCTCCAGGGGGACCCAAATCAAACAGGCGGCCGGCGAGGCGCTGCCGCGACACTTCCCATCAGGCCCCTGTTTGCTCCTAGGCCCGCGCTAGAATGTTCGCGACGCTCTGGGCGTACCATTGCCCACCCCGCGCCAGCGCACGGGCGGCGCGCGCTCGCGGGCTCGCGAGGCTATCAAAGGAAAGTGGTCGACGCCAAACGGCTCAACACGCGCTTGACCGTGACCCGCGTGCTGCCCACGCGGCCTACCGAAGTTGATTTTCGCGAATCCGGGCGCATATTCACGGTATGCCCCACTTGAGTACTTGTCAGGGGATCCTGCGGCGGCTGATCGCCAAGGGAGACCCAAACGCAATTCCACTGGCTGAGAGGGCCATCAACGAGTACCTGGAAGTTACGCCCTCGGGCGCTCGCAAGAGCGGCCTCAGGCTTATCCAGCAAGACGTTCTGGTCCAGTATAATGCTGTGGTTGGCGTGCAGCGTTCCTTCGCTGAATCCGTAAATGCCTACATCGAAACGAAACTCGCGGAAGAGTAAGGCCACCTCAGTTGGCGGCCTCGCGAGGATTGTCCCTTGCCATTATGCCGCGGGCCGCGATGGAACCAGCGCGGCGAACTGACGGTTGATTAGCGTGTAAACCTTCCAATGGAGGGTGTCATGGTGAACTGGATGGAGAACTGGACGAACGCAAAACTGTGCGACGTCGCAAACCTGATCCTTGGCGCGATTCTGTTCGTTTCGCCCTGGATGTTCGGCTTCGACGCCGGAACGGTCTCCACCAACGCCCATATCACCGGCATCGCCATCGCGATCCTCGCAATCGCGGCGCTGGCGGCATTCGCGGTGTGGGAGGAGTGGCTTAACCTCGTCGTCGGTTTG
>NZ_LGHL01000247.1 GCF_001908205.1 Bradyrhizobium sp. NAS80.1 | reverse complement strand
TCATCATTCGAGCCTTCATCGAGACCGTCCCGGCTCAAAACATCGCTTGAGCCGGGGCGCCGCGTCAGTTCTTCACAGACGACTACGATTGGGTTCAGACACGAGAAGTTCGTTTGCCGATGAGCGCCCCGCCCGATAATTCCGGCGCGGCTTGCGCCTTTTGGGAGAGACTATGAGGTTCAAGCCGCCGATCGTGCCGGCTGACTGATCCTCCAGGGACGGTTGTTGCCGCCGTCGGTCGCGGCTTCTCCTCCACCGCAAGCCGCGCCGGCTTGGCCGGCTACTTCATCTGCCCGATCAGCTTGGCTGCGCTGTTCGCGCCCTTCGCCAATTTCAACAGCGCCTCGCGGCCGCCGGCGGCGTAGGTCGCGGCAGCGCGCAACAGCTCGCGCAACTGCGCCGCCGCGCCTGGATCGAACCGGCACCAGGCGCCGCCGGTCAGGCGCGCGATCTCGCGAAAGGCCCGTTCGGCTACCGCGTCATCGCCTTCCTGAAACAGGAAGACCGGCACCTTGAGCATGCCGAGCTCGCCGGCCTTGGCGCAGAGATCGTCGATCTTCTCCTCCATGGCGTCGCCGACGAAGACGACGGCACGCACGCCAGATGCAACCGCCTCGCGCCGCGCCTCACTCAGCACCTTGCCGATCTGGGTGTTGCCGCCGCGGCAATCGATCTTGCTCATGAGAGCCGCAAGTCTGACGCTGTCCGATATCCATCCGGTGGCGCGGCACTCGTTGAGGCCGCGATAATAGACCAGCCGGATGTCGAGACTGCCGAGCGCCGCGGTCTCGCGAAACATGTCGGCCTGAAGCGCGCAGGCCATGTCCCAGGTCGGCTGCCGGCTCATCGTCGCGTCCAGCGCGAAGATCAGCCGCCCTTTCGCGCCGGGCGCATGCGGCGACAGCGCACGCGCCCTGGCGACGAAGGCGGCGATGTCCTCCGAGGTCGAGGTCCTGGCTTGCGGCAGCGGACCGCCCGCTTGCGCCGAGACGGCATCGCGCCCGCGTGGTTTGATGGGTTCGCCCGACATCCCTGCTTGCACCTTGCGTGAGCAGCTAATGTGGTCAGCGTGCACGCCCCGGTCAATGTACAAAGCCTCCGCAGGCAGTGCCGGCGGAGGCTTTGAAATAAGTTCAGCCTGGAAGCGAAGCGTCAGCTCTTGACGTTAGCTCCTAACATCAGCTCTTGGCGGGCGCCATCAGGGCAACCGGGCCGGGTTCGAGGATCTTGGGCGGGGCCGAACGGGTGTCGACGGGCGCGATGTCGCTGTCCGTATCGGCCAGGAATTTATCGAGCATGCCCTGGATCGAGTTCTTGGCCACATCCGGGCCGGTGTCACGCATGTCGTTATGCTGGAATTCGGTCTTCACGACCTGGATGCCGGCCTTCTCGCACTCCTCGTCGGTCGGGATCACGCCCGCGTCGGTCTTGAACTGCGGATCGTGCGAACGGAACGACAGGATCTTGAACTTGCCGGCGGTGACGAAGGGCACGCGCAGATTGTCGAGCGTGACGACCTTCTTGACCTCGTCCGGATACTGCTTGGCGAAGTACATCGTGATATCGCCGCCCATGGAGTGGCCGACCATCGTCACCTTCTCGTAGTCGGCGTTGGGCTGAACCTTCTTCATCTCCTGCATGGCGAGATGAATGTTAGCGACGCCGCGCAGGATCTGCGGCAGCCGGCCGACATAGAGCTCGCCCGGCTTGGTCACCATCGGAGGATCAGTCGGCAGGTCGTGCTGCGGGCTCACGACCATATAGCCGCGCGCCGCGAAGATGTTGGCGAGGAAGCCGTACTCGGTGTTCTTGACGGTATTGCCGTGATTGATCACTGCGACCGGCAGCTTGATCATGCCGGCGTTCGCCTGCATTTCCTTGTCCCAGCGGACCGCGATGTCGACCGGCACCGGACGGTTATCGCGCGAAGCATCATAGAAGGTGACGGTCTCGTGCTTGATCGCCCACTTGCTCACCGTGAAATAGGCGACACCGCAGAGGGCACTGACTGAAACCAGAACGGCAATTCCACGCTTCATTTTCGTCCTCAGCCTCAGGCTCTTGTGGCCTGATCCCTGTTGAAAATCGTGTTCTTCCGGGGCTCTTTGGCCCCTTGTCGCCTATTCCCTAATATATGTCACAGCCACGTGACAGGAAGGCCAAATATTGTGAACTGACAGCCCTTTCATTGTGCGGCGCACACGTTTCTTGGGCATCCCGTTCTAATATGGCTACGTCAGGGTGTAGATCACTATCCGACGCAACCGGCCTTGATCAGGTTCAATGACCCAGTAGTCGTACGGGTAAAAACGGCAAAGCGCGGTCTCGGTTCCGGCGGGAACCAACAGCTTTAGTTGGCTGGAAGTAGCGATATACCGCTGTGTCAGGCACCGAGGATGTCGTGGACCTCGAGCGGTTTGTCGACCTGGCTGAACCACTCGGCACGATTGGCTGCGCGGCGCCGGCCGCGCTCGTCCAGCGGCAGTTTGAGCTGGCGGAGCAGGCTCGTCACCTCTTCCCGTGCGGTGAGATGGCCGAGATTGGGCCGCATGCCGAGCGTCGCTTCGTCGATCTCGTCGAGGGCTGTCAGGCCACGCGGGAAAAACTCGCGATAGACGACGCGTTCGGCGAAACCGTCGACGTAGCGGAAGCCGAGCCGCAGTGACAATTCCTTCAACCCATCGGCGACGAGCTGCTTGTTGCGCGAGCCGAGCATCGACAGGCGGTTGCGCACGACGATCCAGTCCGTGGTCGCGCCGTCGAGCTGGCGGCGCTTGCGGCGGGCATCCCGCACCATCTCGGCGTAGTGGCTCTCGCCCGTGACCGCATAGCTGGCGGGATCGACGGTGCCGAGCACGTCGAAGTCGAGGAAGCTGTCGTTGATCGGCGTCACCAGCGTATCCGCCATCGAGTGCGCAAGTCGCATCAAGTAGCTGTCGGTACCGGGCGTATCGATGACGATAAAATCGAAACTGCTCTCGACCGCCGAGACCGCTTCCATGAACTGCTGGAACTCGGAATTCTCATTCTCGGCGATCTGCATGGTCTCGCCGAGCTTGATGCAGCGATGCACCGGTAGTTCGAGGTCGAGCTTGGTGCGGCGCGCCCAGGCGGAACGGTTGCTGATGTAGCGGGTGAAACTCTGCTGACGGCAGTCGAGGTCGATGGTGGCGACGCGCTGGCCGGCCTTCAGGAGCGCAACCGCGATGTGCAGGGCGGTGGTCGACTTGCCGGAGCCGCCCTTCTCGTTGCCGAGCACGACCACATGCGCCGAGCCCGATTGGCCTTGGCTAGCTTGCACGAGCATAGCGATCCTCAACGCCCCTAACGAATATCTTCAAGTTGGCCACGTCTGCGGTCAAGTGAAATGCGCGACAGGAAATGCAAATCGTAGCGCGCCGTTCTTCATCGGGAGTCGCGGCGGCGGTGCGCGGTCTGGCATCCAGCTCACAATGTCGCGGCATCCCGCGCGGGATGCTGTGCCGCATCCGGATGCATGGCGTCCACGATCGCCGCTTGCTAAGGTTAGCCGGCCGGGCGCCGGGCCACGCCAGCGCCGACTCCCAACCCTGCCGAGTCCTGATGTCACGAAGCCCCCTGATCGCCCGCACGGTCCCTGCCCTGCGACGCGCCGTCGAAACTCTACGCAAGCGAAAGGCCACAATCGCGTTGGTCCCGACCATGGGGGCACTCCATGACGGGCATGTGTCGCTGGTACGCCTCGCCAAGCGGCGCGCGAGCCGCGTCGTGGTGTCGATCTTCGTCAATCCGACCCAGTTCGCACCGACCGAGGACTTCGGTGCCTATCCGCGAACCTGGAAGGCGGACATCGCCAAGCTCGCGGCCGAGAACGTCGACATCGTCTGGCACCCCGGCGTCGAGGCAATGTATCCAGACGGCTTTGCGACCCGCATCGTGCCGGAGGGACCGGCGATCGCCGGCCTCGAGGACCGCTTCCGCCCGCATTTCTTCGGCGGCGTCGCCACCGTCGTCGGCAAGCTGTTCACACAATGCCGGCCGGACTTCGCGATCTTCGGCGAGAAGGACTTTCAGCAATTGCGGGTGGTGGCGCAGATGGCGCAGGATCTCGATCTCGGCGTCAAGGTGATCGGTTCCCGCACCGTGCGCGAGCGCGACGGGCTCGCGATGTCCTCGCGCAACGTCTACCTCTCGCCGGATGAGCGGCAGACCGCCACCGTCCTCTACCGCGCCATGAAGGAGAGCGCCGGGCGCATCCGCGCCGGCGAAGCGATCGCGTCCGCGATCGCGCGCGGCGCCGAGATGATCAAGGCGGCCGGCTTTGCGCTCGACTATTTCGAGGCCCGCCACGCCGAAACGCTTGCGCCGGTCACCTCGCGCAAGGACGGCCCGTTGCGGATCCTGGTCGCGGCCAAGCTCGGCTCCACTCGGCTGATCGACAATATCGCGGTGTGACGGCCCAGTTCGATCTTGCACGTTGCGTAAGCGGCGTGTTGGCGCTATGTCACGCCGCCCTAGCCGGCCTTGCTCAGAGCAGTCCGAGATCGCGCAGCTCGCGCCGCATCGGCTCCGGCATGGCCGCGATCGAGCCTGCAGCGGACTTGCCGAGGTCAGGCGGGACTGAATCGTCGGTGAGATAGCGCCAACCCTGGAACGGGCGCATAGGCCGCGGCGACACCGAGATCACCTTCGGCTGCATCACGATCCGGCAACGGCCGATACCATCCTTGTCGCGGAACGGCTCGATGCCAATGATCTTTTCGCGCGCAGCGATCTCGCCCTTGATCACCCAGTAGAGCGACCCGCCCGCCAGGATCTCGGCGTCGCGCTTGGGGACCATGCGGGTGATGTGGATGTGATGTTGCGGCAGCCCCTTCTTCTTGGCGGCCCGCATCCGTTCGGCAACCCACCCCTTCAACTCCTTGACGGAGTCGCAGCCGACGGCGAGCTTGATCAGGTGTAGTGGCATGCCCAACCATTAGCCGGGCAGCCACGCATTTGGAATGCCGATTCTATTGGTTATCCGCAGCCGCGGGAGCGGGAGCCGGTGTCGACGCCGGCGGCGCGAGCGGAACCGGTGCGGCCGCCGGCGCCCGAGCAGCG
>NZ_LGHL01000246.1 GCF_001908205.1 Bradyrhizobium sp. NAS80.1 | reverse complement strand
CGGGGGCGGTCGCCGTCGAAGCCGCGGGCGCCGGAGCGGTGGCAGAAGGCGCTGCCACCGGAGGCGGGCTGACCAGAGCCGGCTGAGCCGCCGATTGTACCGGTGCCACTGGCGAGGTTTGCGTCTGGGCAGAAACAGGGGATGCGAGCCAGGCGGCCGCCAGCATCGCGGCTGCGACAAGGCTTGCTTGGAAGGACATGATCTTCATACTTCGGCCCAGTGTCGAATGAGGTTGTGATAGATACCCGTCAATTTGACCGTTTCGGGATCGTCACGCCCGAGCCGTTCCACCAGCGCCTGAATCGCGGTGTCGAGGTCAAAGATCATGCTCCGGGCTTGGTCGTCCCGTATCATGCTCTGAAGCCAGAAGAAAGACGCAACCCGCGTTCCCCGGGTCACCGGCGTGACGAGATGCAGGCTGGTCGAGGGATAGAGCACGCAGTCGCCTGCTGGCAACTTGACTTCGTGCGAACCGTAGGTGTCCTCGATCACAAGTTCGCCACCGTCGTACTCTTCCGGCTCGGCCAGGAATAGTGTGACCGACAGGTCTGTGCGGATGCGAAGGCCGGTCAGGCGGTCGCCGCGGATCGCGTTGTCGACATGCAGTCCGAAATGGTGACCGCTGCTCGCCGCATAGCGGTTGAACAGCGGCGGGAAGATCTGCAGCGGGATCGCCGCCGCGATGAAGCGCGGGTTCGAGGTCAGCGCCGAGATGATGCGGTTGCCGAGCTTGCGCGCGACCTCGCCATCCGGCGGCAATTGCTCGTTGCGCTTGACCATCGCCGACTGCGCGCCGGCGGTGGAGCGGCCGTCTTCCCAGCCGCTGACATCCATGATGCGGCGGAACTCCGCCACATCATCCTTGCTGAGAACGCCAGGCAGGCACGTCAACATGATCAGAACTTCGCCGTTGTCACGAGGTAGAACGCCCGTCCCGGCGCGACCGCCACGAACGGCACCGCACTGCGATAGAGCGTATCGTAGTACAGCTTGTTGGTCAGGTTCTGCGCGTAGAGCTTCATGGTCCAGTTCTTGTCGATCTTCTTTTCCACGAACGCGTCGAAGCGCCAGTAGCTTGGCAATTCGTTGCCGGTATTCGCCGCAAACGTGCCGCCATACACCTTCGAGCGGTACACCGCCTGCCCGCCCAGCTCCCAGCCGTCGTCTAACTTGTACTTGGTCAGCATGCTGAACGACTGGTGGGCAACGTTGGCAAGCTGCAGGCCGATGTTGGAGGGGATGTTGCTCTGCGTGACCTTCGACTGCATCAGCACCAGGCCGCCGAAGATGCTCCAGCGGTCAGTGATCTTGCCTTCGGCCTCGATGTCGATGCCCTGGATACGATAGGCCGCATTCGAGGTGAGCAGGCCCGCGGCATTCGTCTCGCGTGCATTGTCCTTCGTCGTCTGGAACAGCGCCGCGGTGACCAGCAGGTGACGATCCGCCAATTCCCACTTGGTGCCGACTTCGGCCGCCTTGTTGAGCTCGGGCCCAAGCAGAATGGGCGTGTTCGCCGGCACGCCACCGTAATCGGTGCCGGTCGCATCAAGCTCCGATCCGAACGGATTGGCCGAGGTCGCATAGGCCGCGTAGACGCTGCCGATCGACATCGGCTTGTAGAGCACGCCGACGTTGTAATTGACGAGGTCGGAGTTCATTTTCAGGTATTTCGGCGAATTGGTCGACGAACTCATGTTGTAGCCGTCGTAGCGGATGCCGCCATTGACAATGATAGTGTCCTGCCAGTTGGCAGTGTCCATCAGATACACGCTGCTGGTGTTGACGCCGTAGCGTGTCGGGTTTCCTGCAAGCGACGGAATGCCGAACGGAATATACGTGTACTGCGGGGCGTAGAGATTGACCCCGGTCACGGCGCCGGTGCTCGTGAAGGGGCTGCCGGCCAGTTCCGACGCGAGGCCGGCGTAACGGTCGATCGAGACGTTCTCGTTCGCATATTCGACGCCGAACACCGCGGTATGCTTGACCCCGCCGGTGTCGAGCTTGAACGTGGCCTCGTTCTGGTTGTCCCACACGTCGACGTTCTGGTAGCGGCTCTGCGCGCTCGCCGTCGTCGTCCAGAGCAGCGGGTTGGGGCTCGTCGTGTTCGGCCCCTGCGGCAGCGTTCCGATGTAGTTCAGCAGCGAGTGCTCGCCGCGCACCTTGCTGCTCAGCGTGATGGCCTCGTTGACCTTGTATTCGATCGTGCCGGTGCCGAAATCCTGCCGCGCGGTCTGGAAGTCGCGGTTGAGGAAGCCGTACCAGTTTCCGCGCGGGATGCCGGCCGATGTCACCGGGACATTGCCCTGCTTGTAGTAGGGCACGCCGAAATCCGGGTAACCGCTGAGGTCGGTATGGACGTAGTTCGTCGTGATCTTGATGTCGCTGGTCGGGGTATACTTGGTCGAGATGAAGCTGCCCCAGCGATCGTCGGTCACGTAGTTGCGGCCGGCGACATTGGCGTCCTGGAACAGGCCGCCCGCGCGCACCGAGAACGTCGGATCGATGACCTGGTTGACGTCAAGCGTGACACGCTTGGTCATGTCGGTGCCGAACTCGGTATCCATTCGCTGGAAGTTGGCGTCGCGCGCCTGCTTGGTGACGATGTTGATGGCTCCGCCGGCAGTGCCACGGCCGGCGTAGGACGAGGCCGGGCCGCGCAAGATCTCGATCTGCTCGGTGAAGAAGTTCTCGCGGATGGAGACCGCGGGATCGCGGATGCCGTCGATGAAGACGTCGTTGCGCGCGTCGAAGCCGCGGATGAAGAAGCGGTCGCCGAACGCGTTGCCGCCCTCGCCCGAGCCCAGCGTCACGCCGGCGGTCGAGCGCCCGATCTCCTTCAGCGTCGTGGCGTTCTTGTCCTCGAGCACGTCCTTTGTGAGCACCGTAATCGATTTTGGTGTGTTGAGGATCGGCTCAGGGAACTTGCTCGACGCCTGCACACGAGTGGCCATGTAGGGCGCAGCCGGATTTGCGTAGGGATCCCCGTCCACCTCGCCGGCCGGGGCTGGGGGGAGCGGACTGCTGGGCGGCCTGCTGG
>NZ_LGHL01000245.1 GCF_001908205.1 Bradyrhizobium sp. NAS80.1 | reverse complement strand
TCTTCCATTACCGAACTCGCTTTCCACGGCATCCACACCTCCCGCAGAACAAAAGCGGAAAGTGTAACCCATGTGTCCGGTACGTTCTGTCACCTATGTCTCGGGCCGCTCACAGATCATCCCATCGTCACAAGCCAGCGTTTTGACCGAGGCATCCGGCCGACATGAGCGCGCGGGTTCGAGATCGCGCGGCGACATCAGTCACATCATCCCCGAAATGGCTTCCGTAGTGTCCGATCACGCAAGCACGGGGAGATTTCACATGCGCAAGATCATTCTGGTTACCGCCATGGTTCTGGCTTCTGCGTCTGCCCATGCCGCCCCGCGCAGCCTGTCGCTGTCCGCCCCGCCCGAACAGGCCTCCGCTCCGCCAGCCACGATGGAGACCACCGCCACCACACAAATGAGCGAAGTCGCGCCAGCCACGGCGGCACCGAAATATGTCGATCGTCCGCCGGCGGTCTCGACTCCTCCTGCCGTGACCACGGCAGCAGCGCCGGCGACGACAAGCAAACCCACCGCGAAGGCGGGCAAGCCGAAGCGCAAGCACACCTCGACCGAACGCCGCATCATCAGCGAGCTGCACCGCCACGGCATCTACTGGTAAGCCGCCGCTCGGCCTAAAAGCAAATGGCCGGGCAGGAGCCCGGCCATTCGCGTGTCTAGGGACCGACCGGTCTGAGCTTACCGCTGTGAAACCGTCTGCACCACGCTCGAGATGGGACGCGCGCTCGAGGTCGGCACTTTCAGGTCCTTCAGCAGTGCCTCGTCATATTCCGGAAGCGTCTGGAACGACGTCTTGGCCTTCATCTGCACGACCTTGTAGCCGCCGGCCTTGAGCCGCGCGAGCAACGCCGGCAGTGCTTCGCCAGTGTGCTTTTGGAAGTCGTGCATCAGGATGATGCCCTTGCCGAGCTTGTCGAGCTTGGTCATTACCGTGTCGATGATCTTCTCCGGCGTGGAGCCCTTCCTGAAGTCGAAGGAGTCGACGTCGGTCGAGAACATCGCGACGTTGCGGGTGGCGAAATAGCTCACGATGGCCGGATTGTGCTGAAGCTGCGGGAAGCGGAAGAACGGTGCCGGGTTGGTGCCGAGCGCGAACTTCACTGCGCTGAAGCCCTTCTCGACTTCGTCCTTGGCCTGCTGCTCCGTCATCTTCTTGCTGTTCAGATTGACGTGCGACCAGGTGTGCGCGCCGACCGTGTGGCCCTGGGCCAGCACCTGGCGCAGGATTTCCGGATGATAGGTCGCGTGCTTGCCGACCGAGAAGAACAGGCCCTTGGTGCACTCATCCGCGAGCGCCTTCAGCACCGCGGGTGTGTTGACCGGCCAGGGACCGTCGTCGAAGGTCAGCACGACCTCCTTGTCGGTGAGGAAGTCGAACTGCTTGAAATGATCGAAGCCGAAGCCGGGACCGCCGGTGGTGTCGATCTCTACTACGCGGGCAACGCCCAGCGCATTCGGATTGGCGCAGGTCGACTTCTGCTGAACCGGCAGGGCCGGAGCGGGCGCCGGGGCAGGCGCCGCCGGCTTGGCCGCGAGCGCCGCGGTGGTCTCGACGTCATCCTTGGCGGCGAGCTTCGCCTGTGCCGGTAACGGATCGGCGGCACGAGCGGCCGTTGTCCTGGGCGCGGCCTGATCGGCGCGCGCGGAATAATAAAACCAACCTCCGGCGGCGATCACGACCGCCGCAACTACACTGGCCAGCATCAGGCCTAACGCATTACGCATCGCTACTCTTTCCAATTACGCAACCAAACCGGCGGAATTTCCCGCGCGCCGAGCCATTAATGCGAAGGAACAGTTAACGCGACACCAACACGGCAGCGTTTGCGTCGAATTTTCAGGGAGGTGCGCCAAAGTGACCGATGTCACAGTTAGGGTGCAACCCGTGACCGTCATCACAGTAGAAAGGTCTTTGCCGGAGCATCGTAGCTCCCATCAACAACGGGCCCCGCTTTGCGGTGCCAATGGGAGCTGCAAATGACCAAGTCATCTTCCAAGTCCTTGACCAGCAAGATCCGCGACACCGGCCTGGCTCTGGGCTTTGCCGCCATCGTCTCGATCCTCTCGACCGGCGCGAGCTTCGCCTTCTCGGCCGAAGCGCAGCAGATGTGCACGGGCGATGCCTTCCGCCTGTGCTCGTCGGAAATCCCCAACATCCCGAAGATCACAGCCTGTATGATGAAGCATCGTTCGGATCTGAGCGCCGGCTGCCGCGCGGTGATGGACAAGGATCTCGCCAAGGGCGCGTCACGCAAGGTCGCTGACGCCCAGGACAGCCAGTAGGACAGCCAGTAAGAGCGCGCGCAACAGCAGCGATCGTTGCGTCGGTTAGCTCCCTTCGCGATGTGCCCCTGCGTCAAGCCGGGGCCACGCGGCGGTGCCATGCAGTCCGTCAACAAAGCCGTTGCGGCCCCGTGGTCGTCGCACTAGCTTCGCCCGCACTTTGTTCCGGGTTAAGAGGCATTACGCGATGACCAGATTTCTTTTCATTGTCCCTTTGCTCCTGTGCGCATCGGCCGCGTCCGCACAACAACAGCCCGGTCATGACGCCTGTGCGCGCGATGTCACGCGCTTCTGCCGCGCCGTCATGAACAATGGCGATGGAGCCGTGCTCGCCTGCCTGAAGCAGAACCGCACCCGTCTGGGCAAGGCCTGCGACAAGGTGCTGACGGAGCACGGGCAGTAAGACGATCTCTCGTCATTCCGGGGCGCGCGAAGCGCGAACCCGGAATCCATCGAGCCGCAGACGCCTGAGAGGAATGGATTCTCTGATGCGCAATTGCGCATCATAGCTCGTGCCCGACGGCGCGCCCCGGAATGACAACGTGAGATCTACGTGCTGCTTCCCGCCGCGGTCGCGACCACCGGCAACACATCGGCGCTCGCGCGATCCGGCGTCTCTTCCTTCCAGCGCACCGAACCGAACGGGCGTTCCAGCATGCGGCGAATGCGCACCGGCTCGGGGCCGATGTGGAAGTCGCTCGCGCGCTTGTACAGCGTGCGTTCAGACTGGGTCGCGCGGTTGCGCTGGCGTAGATAGTCGAGCCAGGTCGGGCAGTGGAAGCGCTCGGTCCACAATTCGGGGTCCGCGATGTCGCGTGCGATCGACCAGCCATAGGCGCCGTTGCGCTGCCGGGAAAGCTGCACGTCCTGCATCACATTGTGGAAGGCACGCGCATTCTCCTGCGTCACCCGGTATTCGATCTCGACCACCAGCGGTCCGCTGCGCGCCGTCAGCGACAGCTTCACTTCCGGGTCCGCCAGCACGTCGGCGTCCTCGTTGCGGGCGCCGACGCGCGGCATCGTGAGCCAGATGCCGAGCAGTGGCGAGATCAGCATCAGGCCGGCGGCAACCAGCAGTGCGACCTCGACGCCGGCATAGTCGGTGAGATGGCCCCAGCCCCACGCACCGATTGCGATGCCGCCCGAAATCGAGGCCTGGAACGCGGCGAGCGAGCGGCCCGCGACCCAGCGCGGCGCCGACAGCTGCACGCCGATGTTGAACAGCGCGACTGCGGCCATCCAGACCGCGCCGGCGAGCACCAGCGCAGCCGCCGTCAGAACCGGCTCGCTGCTCACGGCAAGCGCGGCCATCGCGAACGCCATCGAGATGGTGCAGGCGCGGATCGCGGCCTCGCCGCTCATGCGCTTGCGCAATTCGTGGATATTGAGCGCACCTACCACCGCACCCATGCCGAAGGCGCCCAGCATGATGCCGTAGGTCTGCGCGCCGCCATTCAGCAGGTCGCGCGCAACCAGCGGCATCAGCGCCATGATGGCGCCGCCGATCAGGCCCATCACCAGTGTGCGCAACAGCACGATCTTGATTGGCGGCGAATTGGTGATGTAGCGAAAGCCGGAAACCATGGCGCGATTGAGCTTCTCCCGCGGCAAGCGCGAGGGTTCGACCACGCGCCGCCAGAGCAGCAGCACCGCCAGCAGCGGAAGGTAGAGGATCGCGTTGCAGGCAAACGCTGCGACCGCGCCGGCTGCGGCGACGATGACGCCGCCAACTGCGGGACCGAAGCTGCGCGCGATGTTGTAGCTGATGCCGTTCAGCGCGACGGCCGATGGCAACGCATCCGGCGGAACCTGCTCGCTGACAGAGGACTGCCAGGCCGGCCCGAACAGAGCGTTGCCGCTGCCGACGACGAAGCAAAAGGCGAGCAGCGTTTCCGGGGTGATCAGCTTGAGCCCGGCCAGCACCGTGAGCGCAGTCGCGCCGATCAGCGCGATCGAGAGCGAGATCAGCGTCACGATACGGCGGTCGTACATATCGGCGATGGCGCCGGCCGGCATCGAGATCAGCATGATCGGCAGCATCAGCGCGGTCTGCACCAGCGCCACCTGGTCGGCCGAGGCCGACATCTGCGTCATTGCCCAGGCTGCGCCGACGCCCTGAATCAGGAGGCCGAGATTGGAGAGCAGGCTGGCGAGCCAGATGCGCCGGAACACGGTGTACCGCAGCGGCGCGGCGATGCCGTCGCCGGCGAGTTTCTGACGGTTCGGCTGCTCGGTCATATCCCCTTCCATATGGGCTGGCAGAAGTGGTCTTGGCGATTCCGGCGAATTTAGTGATGCCCGCGAAAGACGTTCGCTGTCCAGTGGTTAGGCCGCTATAAGCGGTGCAAAGACATGGTTTTGGCAGGGAGGAACATATGAGGCTGTCGCGACGGACGATCTTGCAGGGAGCGGGCGCGCTCTCTTTCGCGGTTGCGAGCTTGCGGACGGGCGCGCTGGGTCAAACCGCACCCGCCGCCGCGCCGAGCACCGAAGTGCCCCCGATACTGTTTGTCCACGGCAATGGCGATTACGACGCGCTCTGGATGACGACGCTTTGGCGGATGGAATCCAACGGCGTCGCACGCGATCGCATGCTGGCGATCAATTTCACCGATCCGCTGGCGCGGAGCGACGACAAGGTCGAGCAGGCGGGCCGCTCCTCGACCGAGGACCAGCGCCGCGAGCTCGCTGCCGCCATCGCTGAATTGAAGCGCCGCACCGGCGCACCTCGCGTGGCACTGGTCGGCAGCTCGCGGGGCGGTAATGCAATTCGCAACGTCATCAGGAATGGCGGTGCCGGCGATGTCAGCCACGCCATCCTGTGCGGCACGCCCAATCACGGCGTGTTCGCGACTGACGATCAGCCAAACAACGAGTTCAACGGCCGTGGCACCTTCTTGCGCAGCTTGAACGAGGGTGAGAGCGAGGTGACGCCGGGCGTTGCCTTTCTGACATTGCGCAGCGACGGCATGGACAAGTACGCGCAGGCCGACGGCCGCTTCATCGGCAAACCCGGTGTGCCGACCGGCGTCACAGTTGAAGGTCCGGAGCTGAAGGGCGCCACCAACCTCGTGCTCTGCGCGCTCGACCATCGCGAGGTGGCGTTCCATCCCAGAGCCTTCCGCGAGATCTACAAATTCATCGCAGGCCGCGAACCCGCGCGCATCGCGATCGTGCCGGAGCAGAGCATCAGGCTGAGCGGCCTCGTGACGGGCACGCCGGGCGGCGCGCCAACCAATCGCCCGGTTGCGGGCGCCACCGTCGAGATCTTCCGCGTCGATCCCGAAACCGGGGAGCGCAAGGGCGGTGCGGTGCATAGGTCGAAGACCGGCGCCGACGGCCGCTGGGGGCCTGCGCAGGTCGAACCCGCCTGGCCGCTCGAATTCGTCCTAACGTCGCCGGATGCACCGACCACGCATTTCTATCGCTCGCCCTTCCCGCGCTCGTCCGACGTGGTGCACCTGCGCGCCGCGCGCCCGCTCGGGCCGGCGGACAAGGACGCCGGTGCTGTCGTGATCATGTCGCGTCCGCGTGGCTATTTCGGCTTGCCGCGGGACGTGGTGTTGTTCGACGGCAAGGCGCCGGCCGACGTCAAGCCAGGTGTGCCCACGGATTCGGCAGCAACACTGCGCTTTCCGGCCGTAGACGTCGGGCGTAACGTCGTGGCCCAATTCAACGAAGAGAGGATTGTGGCACGCGCCTGGCCTGCCGCCGAGAACAGGATTGCGGTTGCCGAGCTGACTTACTAGCTATTGGGCTGCGTCACATCTGCGGGAGAGAGCCATGAATGTCGCCAGCGTGCGTCGGCCCATCGTCCCTCCGACCCCGCCGCGCGCTCCGGACGACATGTCGTTCTTCGGCCGGCTCGCGGTGATCCGGCAGAACATGATCGCAACCTGGGGGCAGAGCGCCTATGAGGAAGACGTCATCAAGGGCCGCTTCTTCCTCCGCAACAGCTTCATCCTGAACCAGCCGGATGCGATCAGGCACGTCCTGCTCAGCAATTACGAGAATTATACGCGCACGCCGGCCGGTTTCCGCATGCTGCGTCCGGTGGTCGGCAACGGCGTTCTGACCGCGGAAGGCCATTCCTGGACGTTTCAGCGCCGCACGCTTGCGCCGGCGTTCACGCCGAAAGCGACTGCGGACCTCGTGCCGCACATGACGGCGGTGCTCGACGAGACCATCGCGAAGCTCGATGCGCGCGCGGGTGAGCCGGTCGATTTGCGCGAGATCATGCAGCGCATGACGCTCGAGATCGCCGGGCGCACGATGTTCTCGTTCGGCATGGACCGGCACGGCCCGACCTTACGCAATTTCGTCATGGAATATGGTGAGCGGCTGGCACGGCCGTATTTCCTCGACATGCTTCTGCCGGGGTCGTGGCCGAGCCCGATGGATTTTGCCCGCGCCCGTTTCCGCAAGCGCTGGACCGAATTCGTCGCGATGCTGATCGCGGAGCGGCGGGCGGCCGGGAAAAAGGACGGCGCGCCGCCACGCGACCTGTTCGATCTCATGGACGAGGCGCGCGATCCCGAAACGGGCAAAGGCTTTTCCGACGCGGAACTCGTCGACGAAGTCGCGACCATGATTCTCGCCGGCCATGAGACCACGGCAATCGCGCTGTTCTGGGCGCTCTATCTGCTCGCGCTCGATCCGGAGACGCAGGAGGAGGTCGCCTCCGAGACCCGCGGTGCGCATCTCGAGAGCAAGGCCGACATCGATAGTCAGAAATTCGCCCGCGCCGTGATCGAGGAGACCATGCGGCTCTATCCGTCGGCGTTCCTGATCGCACGGGCGGCGCGCGAGAAGGACAATGCTGCCGGCGTCGAGATCGGCAAGGGCGACATCATCATGATCGCGCCGTGGCTGCTGCACCGGCACGAGAAGCTGTGGGATGAGCCGAACGCGTTCATTCCAAAGCGCTTCATGTCGACCGAGGCGCCCGATCGTTTCGCTTATCTGCCGTTCGGCGCGGGTCCGCGTGTCTGTATCGGCGCGCCGTTTGCGCAAGCCGAATCCGTGCTGGCGCTGGCCCGGCTCATCGGCGCGTTCCGCGTCGAGTTGGCCGATACGGCTCCCGTGATCCCGCTCGGCGTCGTCACGACCCAGCCGGACCACTCACCCATGTTCCGCATCACGCGTCGGTGACAGGCAAGCGTCTGGCCGATGGCGTGGTTCACCCTAGATAGAGTTGCGCCATGAATGATACCCGGTCTCAATTCACTGCGTTGAAGCAGGCCGCCGATCCCAAGGCAGTCGACGCGATCGCGCGTCTCGTGGAGCACGGCAAGGATCACGAGCTCAACCGCGTCAACGCCATCGATTTCTCCCGGCTGCACGGTCTGGATGAAGAGCGGACGATCTCGGCATTCCTGCATTCGGCACGGCTCGGCTTGTTCGACCTGGGCTGGAACGTACTATGCCCGGGTTGCGGCGGTGTGCTCGGGGCGCACTCGACACTGAAGGCGCTGAAGACGGACGATTATCACTGCGCGCTCTGCGCTTGCGGGTATAAGCCGAATGTCGACGATCAGGTCGAGGTCTCCTTCACCGTCAATCCGCGGGTGCGGCGGATCGCGGCACACGATCCCGACACGCTTCCGGTGTGGGAATACTACAAGCAGATGTATTGGAGCTCTGGCGTCGATTTCACGGAGGAATCAGTCGCGACGCTCGCAAACGAGGTGACGCTTGCGACGCGCGACCTGCCGCGTGGCGAGACCACCACGATCTCGCTACAGCTTCCTGCGCAATTCATCATCGTCTTCGATCCGATCACCCATGCCGCGCTGTTCATCGACGTGCAGGGCGAGCCAGTCACCGAGCCGCAAGAGCTCTCGATCGCCTACAGCAATGAGCCGTCGCCGACGAAGACGGTCAGCCTGCGTCCGGGCCCGCTGAACCTGACGCTCAAAAACCAGGCGAGCGTGCGCGCGCTGCCATCGGTATTCATCGCGGCCGAGGCACTTCATCATCTGATCGGCAAGCGCAAGCCGTTCCTCACCGCCAAGCGGATGCTGTCGAACCAGACCTTTCGCGACGTGTTCAAGGCGGACAATCTCGACATCGACCAGCGGCTCCAGATCACCTCGCTGACTTTCCTGTTCACCGACCTCAAGGGTTCGACCGCGCTCTATGAGCGCGTCGGCGATCTTGCCGCCTTCGATCTCGTGCGCGCGCATTTCCATGCGCTGCTCGAGATCATCTCCTCCGAGAAGGGCGCGGTGGTGAAGACCATCGGCGACGCGGTGATGGCCACCTTCATCCGCCCCGAACACGCGATCGCCGCCGGCCTGCGCATGCGTGCGGCGATGGACGAGCTCAACAAGCAGCGCGGCACCGCCGATCTCATCGTCAAGATCGGCATTCATGAGGGGCCGTGTCTTGCGGTGATGCTCAACGAGCGTCAGGATTATTTCGGTCAGACCGTCAACATCGCTGCCCGCGTGCAGAGCCTGTCGACCGCGCGGGAGATCCACATCACCGGACCGGTGCTGGATGCACCCGCGGTCGCCGAGGTGCTTCAGCGGCGCGCGATCAGGCCGATTCAGAAGCAGGCCGCGCTGCGCGGCATCGCCGACAAGATGGTGGTGTATGAGATACCATAGGTCCTAATCGCTCATTCCAGGTCCGCGCTTCGGGCGCCCTGTAAGGATGCGAAAGAGATTGCCGAAACGTAATCAGTGCGCGGAACCCACGCACGTTGCGCCGGTTGAGTTCCTCACTCATATAATGCAGGTAGTGGCCGCGCCCCGCGGCCTCATTCATTTCGGTAGGACCATATGCTCGACGGCCTGCGCCAATTCATCGCCGACATTGTCGCCCCTCATGCTCAGGACCGTGCATTCGGCGACAACGACTATCGACTGGCGGCGACCGCGCTGCTGGTCCATGTGGTCTCGCTGGACGGCCAGCCGACGGCGGCTGAGCAGCGCAAGCTGCACAACCTGATCGAAAGCCATTTCGGGCTCGATCGAGGCACCGCGGACCGGCTGATCGCTGATGCCACCCAGGTCGAGGGCGAGGCCGTCGATCTCTATCGTTTCACCAGCATCATCATGCGCTCGCTCGATGAAGAGGGCCGCAAGCGCATCGTCCAGATGATGTGGGAGCTGGTCTATGCCGACGGCCAGGTCAGCGAGTTCGAGGACAACGTTGTCTGGCGCGCCTCCGACCTGCTCGGCATTTCCCAGCGTGACCGGATCGACCTGAAGCACGCCGTCGCCGAGCGCGCCGGTGGTCAGGTGAAGGACGACGCCGTCGGCAGCTGAGCTGCGCCAACGCCGCATTATTGTTGGTTGTGCGGGTCACATGACGAAACTTTAATGTATCGGCCGCCGGCCCGATCTCGGAGCCCATTGTAAATCCGGGACTTTTCGGGCTCTGCCCGATGTCCGCTCAAGCGGCCATGCTGCCAGTACAGCTTGTCTGCCGCGCACGGCCTATGCTCTCGTTCCGCCATTGCGGGGCCAAGAAACTTCAATTCAAGAGACATCGATCGTGACTGAGCGGGTAACGTTGATCACCGGTGCTTCGGCGGGCATCGGCACGGAGCTGGCGCGTGTATTCGCCGCCAAGGGACACCGCCTCGCGCTGACGGCGCGGCGCGCGGACCGGCTCGAGGCGCTCGCGAACGAGCTCGCCGCCAAGGGCGGCAAGAGGCCGATCGTGATCGCCTGCGATCTCGAGGAAGCGGATGCCGGCGAGAAGATCGCGGCGGCGCTCGCCGCCGAAGACGTCGAGCTCGATCATCTCGTCAACAATGCCGGCTTCGGCGTATTCGGTGATGCAATCGAGCGCGACCGCGCCGAGCAGGTCGGCATCGTCGACGTCAACGTCCGGGCTCTGACGGATCTGTCGCTGCGCTTTGCGGATCAGCTCATCAAGAACAAGGGCGGCCTTCTCAATGTCGGATCGGTCGCGGGCTTCCTGCCCGGCCCCGGCATGGCCGTCTATTACGCATCGAAGGCTTATGTCATTTCCTTCACCGAAGCCCTGCGTGCGGAGCTCGGCCCGCGTGGCGTTCGCGTCACCGTACTTTGCCCGGGTCCGGTGCCCACCGAATTCCAGGCGCGCGCCGGCGTTGGGTCCAGACACGACACGGCCATTCTCAACGTCTCCGCCGCCGAAGTTGCACGGGGTGCCTATCGCGGCCTGATGGCCAACAAGCGGGCAGTGCTGCCTGGTCTGGGCATCAAGATCGTGCCGTTCGCGCTGCGTTTCTTCCCACGCGGCTTCATCCTGGCCGCCACCAGTCGGTTCCAGAGGCACAGGCACTAAAGAAAGCTTGAGGCGCCCGTAGCGGCCCGGAGCTTGCTTCGCTATCGGGTGCGTGCGCGAACTCACACGAAATTAACCATTGCTTAGCTATGCTGCCGGTCTGAACCGATAGCAGTCGCAAGGGCCATGTCGTTCCGGACGGACAGGTTTGGTGGTGCAGACGTGATTCCTTTCCCAGGAAGGGCGCCACGGAGTGCCGTCTCTGAACCCCTGCCGGTCCTGATCGTCCTGCATCAGGAATCCTCGACGCCTGGCCGCGTCGGTAATGCGCTGCGTGCGCTCGGCCATCGCCTCGACATCCGCCGGCCGCGGTTCGGCGATCCCCTGCCCGAGACACTCGATCAGCACGCCGGCGCCGTGGTCTTTGGCGGTCCAATGAGCGCCAACGATACCGACGACTACATCCGCCGCGAGATCGACTGGATCGAAATTCCGCTGCGCGAACAGCGGCCGTTCCTCGGCATCTGCCTCGGCGCGCAGATGCTCGCGATGCAGCTCGGCGCGCGCGTTGCGCCGCATGCGGAAGCGCTGACCCAGATCGGTTATTACCCGATCCGCCCAACGGCGGCGGGGCGTGCGCTCTGTCCGGACTGGCCGGCGCAGGTCTATCACTGGCATCGCGAGGGATTTGAGCTGCCTGTCGGCGCCGAACTGCTTGCGGAAGGCGATGATTTTCCGGTGCAGGCGTTCCGCGCCGGCAATGCCTTCGGCGTGCAGTTTCACCCTGATGTGACCTACGCGATGATGCATTGCTGGACCACGCGCGGCTATGACGGCCTCGGTGCGCCCGGCGCGCGCGAGCGGCATCATCATTTCGCTGATCGCGCCGTGTACAATGCCGCAGAACGCGCCTGGCTCGACCATTTCATCGACGGCTGGCTGGCACGGCGGCCGGTGCTGGCGCAAGCCGCCGAGTGATCGCGCCTTCGCGCAAGTCCCTGCCCCATCGCTGGGTATGCTAGGCTCGCTGCAAACGAGCCCGCGCGAACGTGCGCCGGCAGACAAAGGGAGAGCGTCATGGCCTATGAGCACATTCTCTATGAGGTGAGCGACAAGATCGCGACCATCACGCTCAATCGCCCGGACCGCATGAATGCGTGGACGCCGGTCATGGAGCGCGATGTGCGTCACGCGATGGACGCGTCGAGCGCCGATGACAATGTCCGCGTCATCGTGATCACCGGCGCGGGCCGGGCCTTCTGCGCCGGTGCCGACATGGATGCGCTGAAGGGGCTCGATCCCAACGACATCAGGCGCGCGTCGAACCTGCCGCCCTTCGACATGAACCGCCGGCCGGACTGGCAGACGCGCTACGGCTTCTATCCGTCGATCGGCAAGCCTGTGATCGCCATGCTCAATGGCGCGACCGCCGGCATCGGCCTTGTCCACGCGCTCTATTGCGACCTGCGCTTTGCCGCGGACAATACCGTGTTCACAACAGCTTTCGCGCGGCGCGGACTTATCGCCGAACATGGAATGTCCTGGATGCTGCCGCGCATCGTCGGCCATGCCAACGCGATGGACCTGCTGCTCTCGGCCCGCCGCGTTTCGAGCGAAGAGGCGCTACGGATCGGGCTCGTGAACCGGCTCAGCTCGCCTGAAAAACTCCGCGAGGAAACCTACGCCTATGCCCGCGACCTCGCCGACTTCGTCTCGCCGAGCGCGATGGCCGTGATCAAGCGGCAGCTCTACGAGGTGCCGTTCCAGACCCTGGCGGAAGCGACGATCGAGGCCAACCGCGAAATGATGGTGGCGCTCAACGGCAGCGATTTCAGGGAGGGGGTCGCGAGCTTCATGGAGAAGCGGCCGCCGCGCTTTACGGGGAAGTAGGAATTTGCCGGAGAGAGTCCGCCGTCGCCCTTCGGGCTATGGCGGGACAGCCTTCGCTACGCGAGGGCCTGCCTAGCCGAAGCAGGCGCAGCCTGCGAAGGCTGGTGGAGCCAGGCGGGATCGAACCGCCGACCTCGTCATTGCGAACGACGCGCTCTCCCAGCTGAGCTATGGCCCCGTCGCGGGCCGCTCTGGTGAATGCGACCGACAACTGGGCGCCATTTAAGTCCCCGCCAAGGTCAAGTCAAGGACGGGTGTAACCCGGTTTTAGCCATCCGGGCACCGACTTCCCTTGTTTGGGCGCGGGGGAACCGATATCTAGCAAACGGGGGTCAATCCCGACCGGAAGCCAGAGTTTTCAAAAGCCATGCGTGCCGTTCTCGACATCGTCATCATCGTGCTCGACCTCTACGTCTGGCTGCTGATCGCCTCCGCGATCCTGTCCTGGCTGATCGCCTTCAACGTCGTGAATACCCGCAACCAGTTCGTTTCGGCGGTGGCGGAGTTCCTGTACCGGATCACAGAGCCGGTCCTGGCGCCGATTCGCAATTTCCTGCCCAGCCTCGGCGGCCTCGACATCTCGCCGATTATCCTGATCCTGATCATCATGTTCATCGAGCGGGTCATCCTGTACTACGTCTACCCGAACGTGATCTAAGCAGGCTGGAGCGCCTTGGTTGCCAAAGACGCTTGCAAGGAGCCTTGGCGTTACTCGGCCGCGGGCGTCAGCATCGCACTGCGGGTGACGCCGCGCGGCGGCCGCGACGGCATCGACGGGATCGAACAGCTGGCCGATGGCCGCAGCGTGCTCAAGGTGCGGGTGCGCGCGATTGCCGATGGCGGCGAGGCCAACAAGGCTGTTTTGGTGCTGCTGGCGAAATCGCTTGGCGTGCCCAAGGCCAGCGTAAAGCTCCTGTCCGGGGCGACCTCGCGGCTGAAGCAGATCGCGGTCGACGGCGATCCGGCGCGGCTGGGCGAAGCCCTGCGCCAGCTCGCCTCGGCCAAATCGAAAGACCAAGGAAACTGACATGACGGCCAAGATCATCGATGGAAAAGTCATTGCTGCGGAGCTCCGCGCGCGGGTCGCCGATGAGGTCGCCCGCGTCAAGCGCGAGCACAATCTGGTGCCGGGCCTCGCGGTGGTCCTGGTCGGCAGCGACCCCGCCAGCGAGGTCTATGTCCGCTCCAAGCACACCCAGACCCAGGCCGCCGGCATGGCCTCGTTCGAGCACAAGCTGCCGGCCGACGTCTCGCAGGCAGATCTCCTGGCGCTGGTCGCAAAGCTCAACCGCGATCCTGCCGTGCACGGCATCCTGGTGCAGCTGCCGTTGCCGAAGGGGCTGAATACCGAGGCCGTCATCAACGCCATCGATCCCGCCAAGGATGTCGACGGGCTGCATCCGAACAATGCCGGCCGGCTCGCCGGCGGCTTCGAGGCGCTGTCGCCCTGCACGCCGCTCGGCTGCATCATCCTGACCAAGAGCGTGCATGCCTCGCTCGAAGGCATGAACGCCATCGTCATCGGCCGCTCCAACCTGGTCGGCCGCCCGCTGGTGCAGTTGCTGCTGAACCAGAACGCGACGGTGACGATCGCGCATTCGCGCTCGCGCGACCTGCCGGGGCTCGTGAAGCGCGCCGATCTCGTCTACGCCGCGGTCGGAAAGCCGGAGATGGTGCGTGGCGACTGGCTGAAGCAGGGCGCGACCGTGATCGACGTCGGCATCAACCGCATCCCCAAGGAAGATGGCAAGACCCGCCTCGTCGGTGACGTCGCCTATCAGGAAGCGCTCGCAGTGGCCGGCGCAATCACGCCGGTGCCGGGCGGCGTCGGCCAGATGACGGTCGCCTGTCTGCTGGTGAATACGCTGCGTGCGGCTTGCGCGATTGCGGGGCTGCCGAAGCCAGCGGTTTAGCCTCTCGTGTCCCGGACGCGGCGCAGCGCGAAGCGGTGCGACGCAGAGCCGGGACCCATGTCGCCGGATGGACCCCGGATCAGCAGCGCATCACGCCGCAAGAAGCGGCGCGCTGCGCAGCATCCGGGGAGCGCAGGAAAGAAAAGCCTAGCCCGCCGTATTCTCGATCAGCCGCCGGTAAAACCGGATCATGTCGGCATAACCCTCGATGCTGAGACGCTCGTTGGTGCCGTGAAAGCGCTTGAGGTCGTCGGAATTGGCGCGCACCGGCGAGAAGCGGAAGATGTTGTCGGTCAAGCCGGCGTAATGGCGTGAATCCGTCGCCGCGATCATCAGGCCGGGGGCCACGATCGCATCGGGATAGACTTCGCGGATCGAACGCGTCAGCGCGGAATAGGACTTGCTCGCGGTGCCCGTGACCGGCGGCGGATCGGTGTTGCCGGGGAACGCCGCGATCGAGATCTTATGATTCGCAATCGTCGAGCGGACATGGTCGGTGACGCTGGCTTCGGTGTCGCCTGGCAGCAGGCGGAAATTGACCGTGGCCTCCGCATTGCCCGGCAGCACATTGTCCTTGTCGCCGGCATTGAAGATGGTCAGCGCCGTCGTGGTGCGCACCATGGCCTCCGTCGGGCCGCTCTTCTCGAACTCGCGCAGCAACAGCGGCTTGAACAGCCACAGGTTCGACAGCACCACGCGGTTGAAGCCGCTCATCTCCGGCGCCAGCGTGTCGAACATCTCGGCGACCGCGCCGCGGACATGCGCGGGCAGTCGGTGGTCCTCCAGCCGCACCAGCGCGGCGCTCATCATGCCGATCGCGGTTTCGCGCGGCGGCATCGAGGAATGGCCCGGCGCCGTGCGCGCCGTCAGCACAAGGGTCGAATAGCCCTTCTCCGCAACGCCGATCAGCGCGGCCGGCTTGTCGAGGCCCTTCATGATGCCCTCGGTGATCAGCAGGCCCTCGTCGAGCACAAAGTCGAGCTTCACGCCGCGTGCAGCCAGTGCGGCGGCAATCGCCTTTGCGCCGCGGGTGCCCGCGACCTCCTCGTCATGGCCGAAGGCGAAATAGATCGTCCGCTTCGGGCGAAAATCGTTTTTCGCCATCTGCTCGGCCGCCTCGAGCATCGCATAGAGGTTGCCCTTGTCGTCCCAGGAGCCCCGGCCCCAAATGAATCCGTCGGCGACCGCACCGTCGAACGGCTTCTGCTGCCAATCCTTCTCGGTGCCCGGCGCGATCGGCACCACGTCCTGATGTGCGAGCAGCGCGATCGGCTGCGCTTTGGGATCGGAGCCTTCCCACGTGTAGAGCAGGCTGTAGGTGCCGATCACCTCACGCCTGGCAGCGGCGTGGAAGGCCGGAAAGCTCGCGGCAATATGCGCCTGGAGGCCGCGCAGCGCGTCGGCATCCTGCTCCGGATTGAGGAAGTTCGAGATGGTCTGGAAGCGGATCGCCTCCGACAGGCGCTGCGCCGCGCCTTGCTTGTCAACATCAGCGCGAGGGATCGCCGCGACCTGCACCTGCCGCGAGCCGCGCGCGACGACATTGAACGCCAGCACGCCCGCGAGCACTACGATGCCCGCGACGATCAGCAGGACCAGGTTTCGAATGATCTTGAGAAGCCGGCGCATGTTGGTCTTCATGCCCCGGACGCAGCGCAACACGCAAGTGGTGCGCTGCTGAGCCGAAGGCCGGCACAGGCGGAGGCGTGTGTCCCGGCTCAGCGGTGCGTCATTTTATACTGCACCGCATCCGAGACACGAGACCTACTTCGCCTTTTTTTTTCTTCTCGCGATCCATGCCTTCGAGGATCAGCTTGTGCGCCTCGTCCGGACCGCCCCAGCGCAGGATCTTCACCCATTTACCCTTCTCGAGATCCTTGTAGTGCTCGAAAAAGTGCTGGATCTGCTGCAGCGTGATGTCGGGCAGGTCGGAGTACGACTTCACCTTGTCGTAGCGCTGCGTCAGCTTGGACGACGGCACAGCCAAAATCTTCTCGTCGCCGCCGGCTTCGTCTTCCATGAACAGCACGCCGACCGGGCGCACGCTCATGACAGCGCCGGGGATGATGGCGCGGGTGTTGATGATCAGCACGTCGCAGGGGTCGCCGTCGTCGGACAGCGTGTGCGGGATGAAGCCGTAGTTACCGGGATAGCGCATCGGCGTGTAAAGGAACCGGTCGACCACCAGCGTGCCGGCCTCCTTGTCCATCTCGTATTTGATCGGTTCACCGCCCACAGGGACTTCGATGATGACGTTGACTTCCTGTGGTACGTTTTTTCCGATCGAGACCGCATCGATACGCATTCAAGGCTCCGTTGTTGCCGAGGTTAGATCGCGCCCGGCAGCGATTTTGGCGCTGTCATACGCGGGCTTGGCCCGCCGATCCATGGTGTTTTTGTGAAATAATGAATCCAGCGATCACCGGCGCAAAAGGCAACGGTATCGGCGGAAGGGAGGGGCTGCCGGCTAGACTCTCAGCAGCTCAATTGGTCCAAGCGAAGGCAACCTTGTCGAGCGATTTCGGCCCGAAACGCTCGGAGGAGCGCGCCACCATGCGGCCGCCCAGCGCCCGGTAGAACTCGGTGGCGGGGTCGTTGTCCGAGAGCGCCCACACCACCATGCTCTTCAGCCCGCTCTGCATCAGGTCGCGGCGGGCGGCGGTGAACAGGCGGCGGCCGAAGCCGAGGCCCTGGAATTCCGGACGCAGATAGAGCTCGTAGATCTCGCCGTCGAAGTGCAGGCTGCGGGCGCGGTTGCGGCCGTAATTGGCGTAGCCTGCGATCTTGTCGCCGAACACCAGCACGCTGACGCGGCTGCCCTTGCGAATCGCGCTGTCCCACCATTGCGGACCGCGGCGGTTGATCAGCTTTTCCAGCTCAGCGCCGGGAATGATGCCCTGATAGGCGGAGCGCCAAGCTTCGTCATGGGTGGACGCCACCGCAGTTGCATCTGCAGCTTTGGCCGGCCGGACCTCGATCAGGGTTGTGCTCATGGGCGTGATCAAACCAAGTCGCCGCGCCGGCGGCAAGACCTATCGTTAATTATCGGTTAACATGTGGACTTTCTGCATCAGTTTTCTAGCCATGTTGTACCGAAAAAAGACAAGGCGCCGATCCGAACGGCGCCGCCGTGCCATGCGTCGGTGCAAAACTGCTGTGCGGCATGGAATGACCTGCGCTGGCAACGCAGAAAGTCCGCCAATGATGATTCGTTCCTACTAGTCTGTCTGTCGCTGTCCGTGTTCGTCTTCGGCAATTCATGCGGCTCTTCAACATCCTCGCGCTTCTGTCTCTGCTGGCCCTGCTGACTGCGCCGCCTGTGTGCGCTCAGGTCACGTTTGGACCATCAGGACAGGAGGGCGAACCATTTCGCCGGCAAGAGTGGCGCGTGCCGTCGCCCGATACCGACATTGCCGCGCATGCCCTGCTGTTTCGCCCCGCCGGCACCGGCCCGTTTCGGCTTGCGGTCATCGCACACGCCTCGACGCAGAACGTGCTGCGTCGCGCGCAAATGCCGCAGCCGGAATACCGTGCGCTCACAGCGTTTCTCGTCGCGCGCGGTTTTGCCGTGCTGGTGCCGGAGCGCCTCGGCCATGGTGCGACCGGCGGCCGCTATGTCGAGGACCAGGGTGGATGTGACGAGGCGGACTATGCGCGCTCGGGCCGTGCGACCGCGGGTGAAATTTCGCTCGCGCTGGACTATCTGCGAAAGCAGGATTTTATCCGCCAGGACGCCGCCATCGTGATCGGCCATTCCGCCGGCGGCTGGGGCGCCCTGGCGCTTGCGAGTGCCGATCCGAAGGCGATCTCCGCGATCATCGCCTTTGCGCCGGGGCGCGGCGGCCACGCCAATGATGAACCTGACAGGATCTGCGCGCCGCATATGCTTGCCGCGGCCGCAGCCGAGTTCGGCAAGGCGGCGCGCGTTCCCGTCACATGGCTCGTCGCCGCCAATGACAGCTATTTTGCGCCAATCTTTTCGAAAGCGATGGTCGATGCGTTTCGCGGCAACGGCGGCAAGGTCGACTTCCGCACGCTGCCCGCCGTCGGCAGCGAGGGGCACTGGATGATCGAGCTCGAGGCCGGCGTCAAAGCCGCGAGCAGCGAGCTCGCGCGCGCGCTGAACCTGGCCAAGCCTGTGGCGACCAAGAAGCCATGACGCTGTATTTCCTCGTCAAGTACCTGCATGTGCTTGGCGCCATCGTCATCCTCGGCACCGGAAGCGGCATCGCCTTCTTCATGCTGATGGCGCATCGCACCAGCGACGCAGGGTTCATCGCGCGCACCGCCTCGGTGGTGGTGATCGCTGATGCGGCCTTCACGCTGTCGGCCGTGATCCTTCAGCCGCTGACGGGCGGCCTGCTCATGATGCTCTCGGCGACGCCGATCACAGAGCGCTGGCTGCTGGTTTCGCTCGCACTGTATGCGGTGGCAGGCCTGTTCTGGGTCCCCGTCGTCTACATGCAGATCGAGATGCGCGATCTCGCGCGCAGGGCGGCCGAGCAGCACATCGCGCTGCCGGAGCGCTACTTCGTCCTGTTCCGTCGCTGGTTCGCATTCGGCTTCCCCGGCTTCGGCGTGACGATGCTGATCCTCTGGCTGATGATCGCAAAACCGTTTTGAGAGAAACGATGAGTGAGCGGACCATGCGGGGCAACCGATAGTGTTTTCGAGCGAAGTGGATCCCGGTTCGCGTGAAGAAAAC
>NZ_LGHL01000244.1 GCF_001908205.1 Bradyrhizobium sp. NAS80.1 | reverse complement strand
TTCAGATAGGTTCGCCGATCGAGATAGATGTCCAGAATGCAATATGGCTGGTCATGCTGGATATGGATGCGCCGCATGTAGCGGTAGTCGCCGGTGGACAGCCCGTCCTCGGTGGAGGCCGGAAGATCAAACGTCTTTTCTATGACTTCGAGCGGTTCGGGCCGATTGCCCTCGAGCATGCCGAGCAGTTGCTGCCACGTCGATTCCAGACGGACTTTCTGCGGAACGATCTTCGGCGCGGTGACGAAAGTGCCCCTGCCTTGCTGAACCGACAATAGACCTTCGTCGGCGAGAACCGCCACGGCCTGTCGGATCGTGACGCGCGCCACGCCATATTCCAGCGCAAGCTGATCGATGGTCGGAATACGCTCACCGTCCAGCCGCTTGCCGGTCATGATGTCATTGCGCAACAATCCGGCAATCGCGTGATACAGCGGCAACTGCGTTTCGGATAGTTGTCGTCTATTGGCCTGCGACACGCGGACGAATCCTCTTTCAGCAGCTTGTTTCTTGCCGGCTATGGAGCACTGGGAGAGAGCTCCATAGCCTATGCGGCAACTCGGACCAGCTTCAATCGCCTGAGCGATCGGATGGGCAGCGACTAGCCGCCGTCCAGATTGTGAGCCGCGTCGAAGAAGTAATCCTTCCAGCTCGTCGGCGCCACGCTGAGCACCTTGGTGCGCGCGAGGAAGTCTGCCAGCTGTTTCGTATTCTTCGGAGCGATATCGAAGCTGAACTGCGGGCCGGTGAGAATACTGAGCAGCAGCGCCTTGTCCGTCTTGTCGCCGGTCGCCTCGACATATTTGTCGATCGACAGCCTCGGATTCGCCTTGATCAGTGCCATCGCTTCCCGGAAGGCTTCGTAGAAGGCAGCCACCAGCTTCGGATTGTCGCGAACGAAATCGGCCTTGGCGTAGGTGACGTTGACGGTCGCAGGGGCGCCCTGGATCTCGAACGAATCGGCGATCTTGTGAATCTTCGGATTCGTCAGCGCCCGCTCCTGGAATGGCGAACTCAGATACGCAACCGTCACCGGCGTGCCGCCATTCACGAGAGCGGCGTAAGCATCGGGAAGCTGCATGGCGACTTGCTGCGAATCGAAACGCCCCGAATTGCCTTTTCCGAATTCTTTCTCAGCCGCCATGGCGAGATAGATCGCCTGGATCGAGCCGCTGCCGACACCCGGAACGGCAATTCGATCATTCTCGGTGATGTCCTTCACGGACTTGATGCTGTCCTTGTTCGACACAAGGTAGATCGACGAGATGTTGCCGGCGACAAGCGCCTTCACGCCAAAATTCTTCCGCGTCCTGTCCCAAAGCAGCAGCATGCCGGACGCACCGCCGGCCACCAGCTGCACCGATCCGGAGAGCAGCGCGTCATTGAGCGTCGCGCCGCCGCCGAGCTGCGAGAATTCGGTCGTCACCTCGACGCTCGCTTTCTTCGCCGCCTTCTCCCAGAGCTTGTCGTGACCCATGATGATCAGAGGCAGGTAGCCCAGGCCGAACTGCGTCGCCACCTTCACGCGCGCCATTTCGGCATGGGCGGGTACCGATGGAACGACAGCGCTGCTGGCGATAAGAGCCGCGAGCAGCACCTTGCTCGGCAGTCCTGAACGTCGGAAGTTCTTGATCATATCTAATTCCTGTTTTCGCGGAACGTCTGCTTCACTTGGTCGTAGGCTCATCGGTGCGTTATCGTTGCATTCCCCACTTCTTGATGGTGCGGGCCTCGATCGCTCCGAAGACGAGCACTTCGACGAACAGACCGATCAGGATGACGGTCAGCAACCCCGCGAACACGGCCGGCGTGTTGAGATTGTTGCGGTTCTCGAAGATGTACCAACCGAGTCCGCCGGACCGCGAGGTGGCGCCGAACACCAGCTCGGCTGCGATCAGCGTTCGCCAGGCAAAGGCCCAGCCGATGCGCAAACCAGACAGGATCGCCGGAAACGCCGCAGGGATCAGCAGGCGGAAGATATAGGCCGGACCCGACAGTCCCATATTGCGTCCGGCCATGCGTACGGTTTCGCCGACCGACTGGAAGCCCACATGCGTGTTCAGCGCCACGGCCCACAGCACCGAATGAACCACCACGAAAAGAATACTGCCGGCGCCGAGGCCGAACCACAGCAATCCCAACGGCAACAGGGCAATGGCCGGCAGCGGATTGAACATCGCAGTGAGGGTCGACAGGATGTCGGAACCGATCGAGCTCGACACCGCGAAGGCGACGAGCAGCAGAGCCAGCGCGAGGCCAATGACATAGGCCTGGATGAGCAGCGTCAGCGACGACAGCGTCCGCGTGAACAGGACGCCCGATGTCAGCCCGCCCCAGAATGCGCTGCACGCTTCCAGCGCCGTCGGGAAGATCAGGTTGTTGTTGGCGTAGACGCCATAGGCCTGCCACAGCAGAACGAGCACAATCAGCACGCTCGCGCGGCGCAGCAGCGTGCTACCCAGAAGCACATCGCCGATCGGCAGCGCGCGCGACGCATCGAGATCAGGTGGCGGCTCCCGGAGCGGAAAGACCTGGTCCTTGCGGCCATCCGACGACGGCACGGCCTTGCCGGCCAGCAATACAGCTTCAGTCATGGGCTTCTTCCGTTTTGAAAAGGAGATCGTGGATGCGGTCATGCATGTCGCGGAATTCCGGCGAACCGACATCCTTGAAACCGATATGACCGACACCGATCTCGGCCCGCACACGGCCCGGATGCGGAGACAGGACGAGGACGCGCGAGCCGATCACGATCGCTTCCTCGATCGAATGCGTGACGAACAGCATCGTCAGCCGCGTTTCCTCCCACAGGCGCAGCAGTTCTTCCTGCATGGACCGGCGGGTCAGCGCGTCCAGGGCGGCAAACGGCTCATCCATCAGGAGCATCTTCGGCTCCATCGCCATCGCACGCGCAATGGCGGCGCGCTGCTTCATGCCGCCCGACAGCATGTGCGGATAGACGCTTCCGAATTTCGACAGATGCGCCCGCTTGAGCCACTGCTCGCATCGCGGCTTGATCTCCGACGCTGGAAATCGCCGAGTGACCTGCATGGGATAGGCGACGTTGTCGCCGATGGTCTTCCAGCTCAGAAGCTGATCGAACTCCTGAAACACCATCATGCGATCGGGGCCCGGCTTACGCACCGGCTGCCCGTCCAGCTTGATGGTCCCGTCTCTCGGCGCGTGAAAGCCACCGACCGCCTTCAAAAGCGATGACTTGCCGCAACCGGACGGCCCGAGCAGCACGAAGCGGTCGCCGCGATGGACCTCGAAGCTGACATCGTAGGTCGCCGTGACGATGTGATCCCGGGTCTTGTATTGCAGCGTCACGTCCTCGACCTGCAATACGGTGTCCGAGGCAGCGGCAGCACTCAGCGGAGCCTCTTTGCTCGATATATCCGCCACCGGCCTTACCTGAGGTTTTGTTGCGAGGGCTTGCACGATGTTCTCCAATTTTTCTGCACCCAGATTGATGCGAGAACCATGCCAGATCATTCCATCTGAGGATCATTCCATCAATAGGATGATATAAGGAATTTAGGATGTGAAGCCGGTTTTATATTCACTCGCCGTCCATTTCTTGCGCAGCGCGTGTATTTGACGAGATCGATGTCGACGCTGGGGCAAGGCGCATCTGCCGGTGCGCATCGTCTAGCGACGGTCGGCACCACGCGCTGAAGAGCGCTTGGACAACCATCACTCCGTTGAATTTTCGGCAAAACACGGGGCACCATCACCAGCGCCGCCGCGATGTGCGCGCACGGCATATTGCTCTCCGCTCGTCAACACGTTGACGATGCGCCGAATGATTGCACTCACATCGTGCAATTCGGGACGATCAGGGGCCTTCCGCACTGGCTTCTGTTTGTGCAGGTCGGTCCGAGATCGTCGCCGGATTACCGCCATGCGCCTCATCGGTAGACACAGACTACTTGCGCTCGATCGGACATGATGACATCCTCATGCCCATCTTCATTCTTTTGTTATCGACGTCCGCATCAAGGTTCGGACAACATTTACCAGGAGCATTGCAAACTCAATTGTCACGGAAGAGCTCGGATCGCCATTTGCGACCGACGCCGAAGGAGCAACCGCCCCGGAAACTCTC
>NZ_LGHL01000243.1 GCF_001908205.1 Bradyrhizobium sp. NAS80.1 | reverse complement strand
CGTCTAAGTTGAAGCCACGTGCTAGCCTAAGCGCTAGAACCGCCTTGGACGAATAACTTCTTCTATCGCGCTCAAGCGCCTTGGCGTTTTCACACAGCCAAGACCCAGAGGAGACATCCCGTAGGCCGAGACGGCGCAAGACTTACGGTCTTGAAGGCCACGAGGGCAGCGCAGCGCTCGCCCGCGATGAGCTATGAGCCGAAGCGCGGCGATGCGCTCAGCATCAGCGTTGAGGATCAGCCGCACGATCTCGTCTTGATCGAATTGCTAGCGCTCGATAACGCGGCGCTTTCCGGCCAGCTCCTCGGCGGTCGTCACCTTGGCGGTGACGATTTGGCCTCATAGGCACGGATCAGGGCAAGATTCCTCAGGACGCGCTCGGTCGCCGACTCCTGTTCGGCATCGTCCTCGCCGTCCCGACAGGAGAGGCGGCCCGCCTCATAGTCGGTGAGGTCCTGACGATCGTTGTCTACCACCCATCGAAGGCGACCGATGGATTTCATCGAAGTCTCCACCGCAATGCGGCGACCCGGCACACTGCCCCCGCCGAAACGTGTGCCGGGCCTAGCCAGTCCGCCCGCTGGTCGAATCTGACCGGCTGGGGTCGATCTTGGGGCAAAATTGTGACTTTGAAAATTGCTCGGCTGCAACACTCGAAAGCTTTCTGCGAAAAGCAGCCTGCTACGGAATGGTGCCATGCATTGGCCGCCAACAGGCCAGAATCGCAACTGCAATTAAGCGCGTCTAGGATGCGGTCGGTTTCCGCGCTGGTTCGATCGAAGTCCGAGACCTCCGCTCCATCGCTAAATCGGCCCCCAGCCCCAGCGATGGAGCGGGGCACGATTCGGAAATCGTCACAACCACAGAAACTCTCGGCCGGTTTGCCCCGCCATCCCGGGACTGCACCAGATCAGCGAGGCTGGCTTTCGCTCGATCTATTCTGCGAAGCATTTCTGCCTGCCGTATGCAGAATGCGGTTATGGTGAGGTCACGCCGCGCGGCCTGCACCTCGTGCAACGCATGATCGATGGACGCAGCAACATTGTCGTCAATCATTGAATACCCCTTGGTAGGCACGGCAGCCTGGGGGGCGCACTCGCCTATCTGAATCGCAGGAAATGAACGAGGCCGCGGGAAATTTGGCAATCCCGGCTTACTACGGGAAGGCCCGCCAGCGTGAACAGGCGGGCCTCGTGTTCACCGCCTCAGCCGTCCTGGTGTAGTTCCTGTTCGATCGCTTTCAGCCGCTTTCTAAGAGCGCGATCTATGATGCTGGCTTCTCTTGGCGCGATTCTTCCCGTCGCAATATCGGCCAGCATCCTGCCCTGAAGCGTTGCAATCTGCTCCAGCGACATCTGCTCGATTCGAGAAATCCGCGCCTCAACATCGGCATTTACTTCCGCCGCTTTCCTGTTGCACATGTGCCTCGCTCCTCTGATGAGTCGCGATTTTGATCCTGGACCCCGGCGTCGCCGAAGCAAACGCCAGCACCGCCGGGATTGCGGAAAACTACCGCCTCAGCCGGCTGGCATCTGTCGCCAGCCTCTGCCGGTTACGCTTCCTGTGCGATCGGCGCCCGAACGCGAACTACATCGGGGAAGACTGGCCGGCCGGCCGGATCGCGATCGAGGCAATCAGAGCGCGGCGGCGAAGCGATGGAAGCGTATAGCTCGTGCTCAGAACCGCGGCTTTTTTTTGCAACGCTCATTCAACTGCGGTTCAGCCCGGGACGGCCAAACTCTCCATCACGAATCCACTCATGGAGGCTTCGATGGGAAAGCCGATTGCCATTCTACTCTCTTCCGCGGCGTTCGCCGCCCTTGCCGCGAGTAGTGCCGACGCCATGCCGATCTCGCGCTCGACCGCACCAACGTTGAAGGTCGAGCAGGTTCGCTGGGTCTGCAACGAATGGGGGCGCTGCTGGTATCAGCGGGACTATTACCGTCCGTACGGGTACTATAGACGCTTTGACGACGACGAGTGGCGAGAGCGTTACCGATACCGACATAGCTATGGCTATTACGGTCCACGTTGGGGCGATTACGGCTGGCGCCGCGGTCGGGAGGATGACAACGAGCAATGACTCGCGATCAGCGCGCGGCGTCGAGAGCATCGTGATCCAGCGCATGCTTGCTTCGAAGGTTCCCATGTAAGCTTGCTGTCAGGACGTGAGATCGCGATCTCGAATAGATCGTTCGAGCTTGACGCATTCACACCGAAGACCCGCCCGCGTCTCATTTTGAGCATGCCATCCGATTTCTAGTTTTTCCCGATCAGGGATAACCGCCGAATCGTTGGGGTTGGCCGATCAAAAAGACAAAGGGTGGATGAAATGAAGAAGGTGTTCGTGATCGCGGCTGCGTTGGTCGCTGTGACGTCGGCGGCTCATGCGCGCGGCCCGGGAGGAGGTTTGGCGGAGGCGCAGCATTCAACTCCTCGCCAGGGCATTCATTCCAGAGCAACGGTCCGGTTACCAGCGGTCCGACCGCTGGACCTGGCGCATCCGGTTATGCCCCCCGCCATCAGATGCAGTCCAATGGACCCGTGACCGGCTCGCCTGGAGCCTCGGGCTACGCGCCCGGTCATGTAAGGCGATAAGGTAACAAGAGGCCGCCTCAGTGGGCGGCCTCTTTCCTATCAGGGCCAAGGCCTGCGATGTTGCCTGCTGGCCCATCAGCCGACGTGATTACTCGTGAGTAATCTGGGAGCGCGGGGCCTCGGAGCGGCACTGGTCGAGGTTTTGGGATCAAACCGGCCGCCGGGGCCGAGCACCACCCAGCCTCTAAGCGGAACGCAAATCTGCCCGGCGCCGGAAACTGGATTGCCGATACACCTTCTAGACGAAACGAATATGGGCCAAGACGTGTGCGAATGAGCAGTCGCAAACTGTTCTATCTCAAGCGTTCGGCCGCCGCAGTTAGCACTGGATAGCGGGCATAGAGCGTGTCGACGCGGTCCCGCCACATCGCGACGAACGCGCCAGAGGTGAGATTATCGACCGACTTCCATTCGCGTTTGACCGCCGGCAGCGTGTTGCCCCAGATGGCGCGCTTGCACCATCGCTCGCCCTTCGCCAAGCCCTCCTGGGTTGCGCACATCGACTTCCAGGCAATCCGCTGCGGATGGCTGATGTGTTCGGCGGCTCCTTCCCAGCCCTGCTGGTGGATCAGGTAGAGATCTGGAAGCGTCGGCTTCTTGTGCGCTACTACTTCGAATATTGCAGCCTCGGTGACGAACTTGTAGGCGGCACCCATCGCGTTGTCGCGAGGATTGAGGATGTCGCCCGATCCGAATTTGCTGAACTCAGACTTGCTCAGCTGGAACAGACCGATATAGGAGCCGGTGCGTTGCCTGGGATCGAAATCGGATTCGATTTTGGCGACCGCCTTCATGAAACTGGCATCGATGCCGAACGCTTTGGCCGCGCGTTCGATCTCCTGGACCGGCGTTCCGAGCGGAACGCCGCTCAGCGCCGACAAGGCGATCTTCGCGGGTTTCTCCGGCGGCGGAATTTCCGAGTAGACGTAGTACTTGAGATACGCCGGTTCGCCTTCGCCCGGATTGGGCGAAGCAGCGGGCGGACGGTCCTGCTGTGGCGTTGCCTCGTTCTCGAGCGGCGCTGCCTCAAGGCTGGCGACCTGCGACATCCGCCCTTGCCGCGGCGAATTGGTTGCGTCGGACGGCATCACCGCGTCCGGCGCGGCGGCGCTGAATCCCGCCGCGACGATCGCATTAGCCGATGGTCTTGTATCGGATTTCGCCTCGATGGCCGGGGTCGGAAACGCCGCACCGGCATTTGTCAGGACGGTCGTCATGTTCAGCGGGATGGCGCTGAATGCATCAGCAACTCTCGCATTCGGCATTGCGACGCTCGGGCGCGACTCCGCGATCTGATGAATCGCGGCAAGCGACGTCGCGGTCAGCGCGCCGGCGATGCAGCTTGCTTGCCAAATCTTCAATGTCCCCAGCCGCGCCGGCGCGGTTCCCCCATTCAATTCCGACTACAGATCCTCGACTTGGCACGCAGATTAAGGAGGCGAAGGGAAGACAATAGGGCGCTCCTGTGGCGCACGTGCGGTCAGTCTCGGCCGCGCCGCCAAGATCGTCTAAATTGGAAGTTGCGGTCTTGATGAACCTCCTGCGAGAAACAGAACGGTCGATAGCGAACTCGAAGGGCGCGCGGGCATTCCACGAGGCGCGCCAATGCGCTCGCCGAAGTTACAGCGCGCGAACCGTTGAGCGGTCAGAGTTTCGACTGCAACCGATCGGCAACTCGGCGAGCGATCTCCCCCCGGCGCCTCGTCGGGGATCGGGAAGACCGAACTGACGTTGATCTCGCCGAGCACGTAACTGTCTGTGCCATCAGCGCCGGCTGGGCCAAGCATGAAATCGGTGTCCCAAATCATCGGGAGATCGCTCCTCGGGATGTCCATTAGTGACATAAGCTCCGGTGTCCACTGGTCTTCCATCAATCGGCGCAGGCGTTGGAAGCGCGGGTCGGATTTCGAGCTGTAGAGGCGCGGTCCGGCTTCGGCCCGCGCAGCTGGTGCCTCGACCAGGGCCTTGACCTTGTGGTGGCCGAACCCGGCGCAGTGATCGCCTGCCATGTAACATCGCACCACTCCTTCGCTCAGGCGCGCCTGGAATGGCTGATCGATCACGCAGCCGTCCTCGAAATACGCGATGCACCGATCGAGAAAATCGCCCAGTGCCACGTCCTCCGATGCTTCCTTTGTGGCGTCCAGCACGCGTACGATCGGCCGGGTACCTGGATTGGGCAGCAGCTCGACTTTCCAGACGCCCTGACCGCCATTGCCGCGGTTGCGCTTGATGACGCGCGACCCGGCGGCGAGCCGAGACGGCAATTCCGCACGCATCGCTTCGGCCGTTTGGTAGAGGGCCGTGTCGCAGCCCCAGCTCATCGTCCGGGTACGATGGAGCACCTCCTTGGTGCCCATCTTTAAGATCACATCGGGATGGGCGCTCACCCACACGCCGCGGGCCGCGACCTCGCGCAGCAGCGCGTCGAGGTTGGCGCGGTTGCGTCCCTCGTGAATCGGGTTGCCCCAGACGAGCACGCCATCGAACGTGGCAAGCTGCGCGCGCACGTCACTTCCAGTCTCAAGCTTTCACCTTGGAGAACAGGCGGAAGAAATTTTCGGTGGTCTGGCGCGAGATCTCCTCGAGCGACACGCCGCGCGTTTCGGCGAGCACCTTTGCGACCTCGACCACATAGGCCGGCTCGTTGCGTTTGCCCCGGAACTTGCCAGGCGCGAGATAGGGTGAGTCTGTTTCAACCATGGGCCACGCGCGGCTTCATGGAGCACGTACTGGACGAATTTGGTCCGTTCAAAAAGCTGAGCTGTCTCGAACCCGCGTGCGGTGCCGGCCATATGTCGAAAGTCCTGAAGGAGTACTTCGGCGAGGTGCGCTCTTCCGACGCGCACAAGTACGGGTACGGGGCCGTGAGAAACTATCTCGATGTCCCCTGCGAGGCGAACGCTGTCGATTGGGTGATCACCAATCCGCCGTTCCGATTGGCGGAGGACTTCGTCCATCGGTCACTCGTTGTTGCCAGACAAGGCGTCGCCGTCCTGGTTAGAACGGTCTTCATTGAAAGCGTTGGCCGATATCGCAATCTCTTCGAAAAGACCCCTCCGGCGATTTGCGCCCAATATACGGAGCGCGTGCCGATGGTAAGGGGGCGCCTCGATCGCAAGGCGTCTACCGCGACGGGATACGCCTGGCTCGTGTGGAAGAAGTCCGGCTCTCAATCGACCCGACTGGCATGGATACCGCCTTGCCGGAAATCATTCGAGCGAGATAGCGACTACGCGTCTCATTGATCGACTGTGCCGGGCGGCTTGCGGAAAACTATCGCGCGGCTCGCCTCCGAGCAGGCGACGGCGTAGAGCTGGCCATTCCCATTGTACCATAATCCCGATGGCAATATGATCGCTTGGGGGAGGGGAATGGCTGAGCTGACCGAACACGAGCTGCACTTTCTGTACACCCAGCGCATCGACGAGAGCGCGGTCATGGACTGCTCGTGGATGCGGTCGCACGGCTACAAACGGGAGATGGAGCAGGAGGGATACCTTTGGTGCATAGCGCCGAAGTCCTGCTACGCCGGTCACAGGCTCCGCAGCCGCGCGGGTCATTGCATTCAGTGCGATACGGCGCGCATCGCCTTCGTCAAACGCCATTACGATAGGGCATACATCTACATAGCCGGCTCGCTCGAATTGAAGGTGGTGAAGATCGGCAATGCCATTTGGCCAGAACGCGGGGTCGCCGCGCTCAACAGTCGCTACTACGGCGGCATTACTGACTGGGTGATGCTCTATCACGCTAAGTACGAGGAAGCGGGCAAGATTTAGTTCGCCGCACACGGGCGGCTCTTCGGCTACCGCCGCGGGGTGAAAGAGATATTTCGCTGCAACTACGAGACGGCGCGAGAAGCTCTGATGGAGGCCACCCAAGGCTTCCTTGGCGAGGATGAATGGGAGCGCAAGTGGGCGGAGATCTCGTACAGCTTCGAAGATTGAAGTCTGGAAGTCTAAAGGTCGAATGTCCGCTTAATGCCGCGCGGTCTGAGGGCTCGGATAACAACTCGGGGCGGCGCACACTTGGAGCAGCTCGTCCGACGAGCATCGCGTTAGCTCACCAGCGGCCAGTGGTGGGCCCTAGGCTTGACTGCGGCCCACCCCAAATCATGCCTTGGAACACATGGGCACAACTCGAGACGAGATCCTCGCGGAGTACTATCTCAAGGCGGCCGGCGTCGCCTCGGTCTGAATCGACCGCGACGGCCTGATCGGCTCTCAGGATGCCGCGCGCTTCCACCTCGAGGAGGGGCGCGTTGCCTATTGCTGCCCGCGCGGGGCCAATATCGTGCTTGCCTACGTCTCGGAGGCGAACAAGCGCGCATTCGTCTCGGTACAGGTCTTCAAGGGCGGTCTGGGCGGAGCGCCCATGACCTCTTGGTCCTTGAGGATCCCCTTGGTGAGGGCAACCGCCGCGCGCCGTCCGACCATCGCGTCGTGCGACAAGCACCGCCACGCACGCCTCGGCCATCTCACCGTCGAACCTCTCAAAACCTGCAAGGCGAAGTGGGCCGAGAACCGCGACAAGGCACGGTTCTACTACGATCTAATTCCGGATCAGGACGAGGTGCTGGATAAGGCGATGACGCTCTACGAAGCCGCCGAGCACGAATCCGCACCACAGGATTGGCTGCAGCTCGCGCTAGATCTGATGCTCGCGAGCACCCCGAATGCCAAGGGTGTGACAGAGCACTACGCCGCCGCTCTCGTCGATTCGATGATGGATGATCCAGAGATCTGGCAGGGCCACAAGCCGGGCTTCTCGGCCCCGGTGATCGTCCGCACCCTCCGCGAGGTCAGGAGGGCCAGCGCATTCGTCCCAGCGCACGCCGAGTTTATTAGCCTCTGCCAGAAACACCGCCAGCAGTTTAACCGCTGGCAACTGGACCTGACCACGCTGCACAACATCAGGGACGCCGCCGAGAACATCCTGATCAACCTCGGCGAGGTGGCCGAGCCTGATGGCGAGTATCCGTTCTGAGATCAAGGAGCGCGGCGCCACAAGCGTCCGCGCGGCGCACCCAACGTCGGCCTGACGACACCGTGGGCGCGCGGCCTATTAAAATTAAATACGATAAAATATACAAATAAATCAAATTAAATATAGATCATGGTTTAATAATGGATTAAACTGAAGCTGTTTGGCGTCGGATGTAAGCGTCAAACGCCCACGGCCCCGGCATCGCCCCCAGTCCAGCCCTGAACATGATGCCGGGGCCGCCCATTGCGCGAGGATCGAAATGCTCGCGATCAAGATCATCACTACGCCGGCTCACACCAAGAAGGCCGCGGCCCGCGCGCGCAAACACCGCGCCAAGAAGAGCACCGGGCGCAAGCGTGGCCGGCCGAAGTCGGAAGGCATCCCGGCATGGCAGGCGGCCGGTTTCAACAGCAGGAGCACTTACCAAAGGCACAAGAGGCGTGAGGCTCAAAATGACACCAAAAATGCATCACGCCACTTAAGTAAGAATAAGAAGCGTGACGGAATTTCTGTCTCACATGTGAACGCACCGACACCGATCAGCACCGACGCGATCAAGCCGCCGAGCTTCAATCTCGCGGCTTTCGGCATCACCGCCATCCAGATCCGGCGCGGTCCTGACATTCTCTCGACGTGGAGTCGGCCATGACCCGATGGATTCAGACCACCGGCGGCGCCGTCGCGTGAGCACGGCCTCAGGGCCGCGCGGAACGCTGAAGGTCCCGGCCCGGATAGTCACGACACCAGGGAGCTAGTCGCAACGGCGGACCCTGCGGACCGAACCGTCGTCGCGCTCGATCGTGACGGTGCGGCATCCGCGATATCCGCGATCATATCCGTAGGCGCGATAAGCGGGTCGATCATAGTCTCGGTAATAACGGTGCTCCGGGCCCACCCTTACGCCGCCAAGCGGCGTCTCAACTGCCACTTGAGCTGACGCGGGTGCAACAGAGATCGGCGCGGCGATAGCGAAACCAGCAACCGCCAGCGCACCAGCCAAAAACAGATTTCTCATAAGAGTTTCCTCCTGAGTTATTGCATGGCTTTCCAACATCCCGGGTAGGACTAGGTTCCTGCGCGAAATTCTTTTCCATCGAACGTTTGCACCTCCGACGCGTTTTCTAGTTCTGCGAATTTCATGGTTGGAGAAAGATCATGAAACGCTTTCGATTAAAACCAGGCAAGCCGCTCGGAGAATGGCTCGTCAGGAAGGCCCGACTAGCCCGAGAGAGGGCCGAGCACGTTCCACCGGGCAAGCTGCGTGAAGACCTTTTTAGGAAAGCTCACGAGGCAGATATCACCGCCCGCATCCACGAATGGCTGAATTCAGCGGGCCTTAAGCCCCCGACCTGAGAGTAAGGCCGCCTCAGTTTTCGCACGAGAACAAAAAAAGGCCCCAGCTCGCAGGGGGCAAGGAGCTGGGGCTAATGGGCATTATGCCTATGGGGATAGGCACCGGGAAAACTAGGCAACTGGCAGAACGTTCCTCCCCTACGCACAGCGTGCGGCGATCAGTTCTCGATGTGCTTTACGGTCGAGATCGGCCAGCGGCCATCATGCCCCCTGATCGAGACGCGCAGTCCATGGTCGTTGTCGACAAAAACGCGATCAATCGTACCGGCCTTGCCGTCGGTCAAGACGACGGCCTTTCCGACAAGCTCGCGCTCCGCAGCACGCAATTCGCGGAGGATACTCATTGCTCGCTGGTTGCCGTTGGTCATGATTTTAGCGGCGTAGCGCCTGCGATCCCCAACGCATCCACCGACCTAAGTGTTTGTTCCTATCCTCTCGGTCTTGCGACCGGCCGCCGTTCGATCCGCCGATCAGCGACCGGCCGCCCAGCCCGTCTCGCCGCCCCGGGGTGATGGAGGGAGGCGAGCGGTCATCGGCTTGATAATGACGGCGGTGGTGGATGGTTTCGCGCCATGCCGAAATGCGGGGACAACGCTGCACCAGCCCTAGTGACTAACCGTAGATCGCGGCAGCCTATTTGCGCGAAAAGGAGCGCGTAAAATGAGCGTTGAGGAACAATAGCTCAAGCACGCCTCTCTTCAGAAATATTTCCGACGCCGCCGGTCAGCGAACCAAAAGGACCGCGATAGCGCTGGCGTATCCAATCAATAGCAGGCTGGCAGCCGCTAGAGTGATCCAATCGATTGAGGGGTGGTGGGGAAGGTGAATGCGCATGACGGCCTCCCGCGCATTAAGCACGCTAAATCAATCGGCAATTGTCAAAACGGTTCCAACTGGGGCGGCGGCTTGTCTGCGGCGGCGTTTGACGCCCCGCTGCTTGGCCGGGGCCTCGCCGCCATGGGCTTAATGATGGGGGTAGGCAGCGAGGCCACGCCGCTCATTCGCGGGCGACGCGTAGGGGCAACAATCGCGATGGAAGACCGTTCCTGCCCGTGCATGCGCCGATTTCTATCGGAGCAGTTCGATGGGCAGGAGGGTGTCAGTCGTAGCCGGCGCTTCTTGGCATCATGTCACAGGGACTGACCCTCGTTGTGATTCCTGGCGATCGCCTCGGTGGCGCCGGGCTCGTTCATGGTGCCAATCCCAGCCGCCGCCTTGCGACGCACCCAGAAGCCGCTCAGGGTCATGAACGCCCGGATGCCCGCAATCATCAATGCGGCCGACGAACTCGGACCCGGCTCCAGATAAGCGCTAGCCGGATCGTTCGGATCATACGCGACACGGCGTCTGGTACGCGCGCCACGCGATGTCAATCGACGAGAACCGAGCGGACTTCGCGAGGGTGCCGTGGGGAGGGGTGCACAACAAGGGCCCTGAGCGCCCCGACGAATATCCTGACTGGCTGCAGCAAGTCTGGTTTGCCGGCAATCACAGCGACGTGGGCGGTAGCTACCCGGAAAATGAGGCCCGCCTCTCGGATATCGCGCTCAGATGGATGGTCCACGTAGCGACGAACTTGCCGGACGGGACAACCTCGGACGGTTACGGCATCAAGGTCGACGAGCGCTATCTCAAGCTCAATCCGGATCCTCTCGGACCCCAGCACGACGAGCGCGAGCCAGGATGGTTCGGCGGACGTTTCAAATGGGCTGAGGGCCTACGGGAGATCCAGCCCGAGGCGATTTTGCATTCCAGCGTCCTCAAACGGTTCGCAGCGGAAGCTGGCGTGCAGCACTACTACGAGATCGCGCCATACCGGCCCAGGAACCTCAGCGGGCACCTTAAGCTGACGGCCTATTACGCCGCGCCGCCGACCCCGGAGCCGCACTAGTGACGCCGGCGGGGTGGGTGTGTCTGACGGAAGAGTAGCGTCCGACTCGTTTTCTCCTGCAAAAGACTCACTTTCAGCTGCAATACGCAGCAACAACCGTCACTCGGCGGGCGGGCGTTCCACTGGTCTTTAAAGCCCGGATTCCACCGGCGGCCCGAACCGCTAGCAGGCTGTTGAAGAAGTCGGTAGCGAAGCGTTTCGTGTCGTGATTCTCTAGGATCAGGATTTAACTAGGGGGCGCGATGCGTGGGAGTGACGAACGGTCCGGCTCG
>NZ_LGHL01000242.1 GCF_001908205.1 Bradyrhizobium sp. NAS80.1 | reverse complement strand
CGGTCCCCCACGTCTCTGCCGCGAGAACGCGTCAGCACGGCTTAGAAAAATTACACCTCACAGAAAACCGAGTTTTTCAACACAATCGGCCAACAGCAGAAGTTCGGAAGATCAATCCTCAGGCTCGACGAACCTGTTCTCCATTCACTCCTCGGGAAGCCCTGCCTTGCGTAGACCCTCGGCGATGCGAACCCGCTGCCTGAGACAGGTCGGATTGTCAGTTGGGGAACTTGCGTGGAATTGGGCGATGCTGAAACCGGGGGGTGAGGATGAGCCCTGCCTGCACGAAAGCCCGGGCTTCCTCGCCCCGCCTGAGATGAGCCAATGCGGCGGCGAGAAAGAAATGAACGAACGGAGCGATGTTCCGGTTGACCTCGATCGATCGCTTGAACCATCGCGCCGCAGCCTCATCGGCTCCGAGATATGATTGCGCGACGCCTGCCGTATTCAGCCAGGAAGAGGCCTTGTTGTCGCGGGGAGAGAGCCGGAATGCTTCCATGATATGGGCTTCAGTCTCCTCGGCCCGACCCAGATAGCACTTGCCAAGTCCGATCCATGCATGGGCGGTGGCCAGATTCCGATCCAGCTCCAACGCCCGCTCACATTCGGCAATGCCCTGGGCGGCGCGTTTTGTGAAAATCTGGACGACGCCCATCAGGCAATGCGCTCTCGCGTGATTGGGCGTGTGAGCAAGTATCCCGGCCAAGGACGCTTCCACCACCCGCATCGGCGCCCTCCGGTCAATCAGCATGGAGGCTGCCCGCATAGTATCGACGTCGGCCATACCCACCATGGCTTCGACGTTCGCGGCATCCAGGCGGAGGGCTTGTTCGAAGAACGTTCGCGCCTGTGACAGGCTCGCGGGATCCGTTCCGCGATTCCGATACGCCATGCCCTGAAAATACAGGTCCATCGAATCCGCATGCGGCGCCCGGGCGGCGCGCCATGCCTCCACCGTGACTAGCTCGGTTCCCAGTTGATTGGCGAGACGGGCACCGATCTCGTCCTGCATGTCGAAGAGATCGGCGACCTGTTTGTCGAAACGTTCGCCCCACAAATGGTTGCCGGTCTCGGCATCGATGAGCTGGACGTTGATGCGCATCCGGCTTCCCGCCCGCTGCACCGAACCCTCGAGCATGTAGCGAACGCCGAGCTCGCGGCCGACCTGCTTCAGATCGACATGCTTTCCCTTGTAGGTGAAGGCGGTGTTGCGGCCGATCACGAAGATGCCGGCCATCCGCGACAGATCCGTGGTCAGGCTCTCGGTCACGCCGTCGACGAAATAATCCTGCGCGGGATCGGGGCTCAGATTGGTAAAGGGCAGAACCACAAGCGACGGCTTGCCTGCGGCGGGGCTCGGCGAGCCGGTGACGGTTACTGTCGTCGGCGCTTCGCGCACCGCTCCGACGAAGCGGACGCCTTTGCGCGGAAACGTCTTGATGAGCCGCTGCTCGTCCCCGGAATCGCCGATCGCCTTGCGCGCCGCATTGAGGCGCGTTGTCAGAGCGACGTCCGAGACGGCGCGGCCCTGCCAGATCGCGCTGATCAGATCGTCCTTGCTGACGACGCGCTCGTGGTTGCCGATCAGATAGCCGAGCAAGTCGAACACCTGCGGTGCGATGGCGATGACCTCCGGCCCGCGACAAAGCTCGCGTCGATCGGTATCGAGTGAAAAATCGTCAAAGAAATAGCGCAAACCATTTCCCCGCAATCGCGGTCGATCGTTGAAATCCGTCTGTTTAAGAATAAGCCGCCAGTAAGGAAAAAGTAAGCCGGCGACCAAGCCTGTCTGCCCCCGACGTGATACATCCGAAGGTAGAACCCGCGCGGAGACGTTGGGCAGAGCCAGGGAGCCAGATGATGATCACGCGTCGCGATGTGTTGACCGCGTCGGCGGCCGGTGTCGCGCTCTCCGCCGCATGCCTCGTGCCGCGGGCGCTCGCACAAACGCTCGCAAAAACCGCGCACATTCTGACGGGCTTCACGCCCGGTCTGCAAGACGGGCTGGCGCGGCTCGTTGCCGGCCAGATGAAGGACTATGCCGAAACGATCGTGGTGGAGAACCGGCCGGGCGCTGCCGGTCGCATCGCAGTGGAGGCGGTGAAAACCGCCGACGCCGATGGATCGATGATGCTGTTCGCTCCGCTTGGTTTCATGATGCTGTTTCCGCACGTCTACAAGACGCTGAGATATCAGCCGCGGGATTTCACGCCCGTATCGACCGTGGCCTCAACCCCGACGTTGCTGACGGTCGGTTCGAAGGTGCCCGCGGACGTGACGACGGTCGTTGATTTTGTCGCCTGGTGCCGCGCTAACCCGAAGTTCGCCACCTACGGGACGGCCGGCGCCGGAACGACGCTGCATTTCCTCGGCGCGACGTTCGGGCGCACCGCGGGATTCGATTTTCTTCACGTGCCCTATCAGGGCAACGGTGCGATTCAGGATTTGGTCAAGGGTGAGATCGCATCGGCAATCATGCCGGTCGGCAGCTCGCTTGGCCTCGTCCGGTCTGGACAGCTTCGAGCGCTCGCAACCACCGGCCCGCGCCGCTGCCCGTTTGTTCCCGCTGTGCCGACGGTGCGGGAAGCCGGATATCCGTCGCTCGAGGACCTCACATGGTATGCGTTCTTCGTTCCGGCGAAGACGCCGGCGTCGATCGTCGAAAAGCTCAATGCCGCAATCCAGGCGGCCATGCGCACTGACGAGGTCAGGGCCGGTATGGAAAAGCTGGCCGTCGAGCCCGATGCGGTCGCCATGGGAGACTTCGCCCGACTGATCGCATCCGAATCCGACCGATGGAAGGAGATCGTGCAGGCAACAGGGTTCGTCCCGACCGATTGAACCCGCCATTGACGGAGACAGCATATGAGCCGGCTAGCAACCTTGCATGATCTCGTGCAGTCGCATCGCATCACCGCGGTGATCTATGCGGCGGCGAAGCTCAATCTCGCCGAGGCCATCGGCGATGAGGCGAAATCAGTGGCCGAACTCGCGAGCCTGGTATCCGCCGACGAAAGTGCGCTGCGCAGGCTGCTGGTTGGCCTGACGACACTTGGCCTCTGCAGGCCGGCCGACGAGGACCGGTTCGCCATGACCGATCTTGGCCGGCAGCTCGACGAGAGCGCCGCCCCATCCTTCAAGGACTGGGTTCTCTTTGAGGGCGAGATGCTCGCGCAATCCTGGAGCGGACTAGTCGATTCGGTTCGCACCGGGAAGTCTGCGACGCAGCTGCGCGGTGACGGTGATGATCGCTATGCTGTGACAGGCCATGCGACGGAATGGACCCGCCGGTTCAACGCTGCGATGGTCAGCCTCACGCGGACCATCGTTCCAAAGATCGTTGCGGCCCACGACTTCGCGGCCGCACGCGTCGTCATGGATGTCGGCGGCGGCACCGGCGAATTGATTGGCGGCGTACTCCAGCGCAACCCGCATCTTGAGGGCATCGCCTTTGACCTTGCGCGCTGCGAGGCAGACGCGCGCGCGCATTTCGATCGCCTCGGCATCGCCGGCCGCTGCAGGTTCGTCGCGGGCAGTTTCTTCGAAGTGGTCCCAAGCGGCGCCGACACCATCCTGATGAAGAGCATCATTCACAATTGGAAGGACGACCGTTGCGAGGTCATTTTGCGCAACTGTCGGGACGCGCTGCCGTCTAGCGGGACGCTGATCGTCATCGAGCGGATCATGCCGGAGCTTGCCACGACGGCCCCCGAGGACCGCTCCTGCGTCATGAGCGACCTCAACATGCTGCGCGGACCCGGCGGCTGCGAGCGCACGGAAGCTGAGTATCGCAGGCTGGCCGTCTCGGCCGGCTTCGCTTTCGCGGGGACGACAGGCATCAGCCCGTTCGGCCTGATCAAATTCAGGAAGGTCGGTGGTGAAGCGGACGCTGTTGCGCCCACCGCCGCACCTCCATGACAAACTCCGATTCCTGGAGGACAATCAGCCCGTCCTGATGCCCGCTACGGGTCATTCTCGACCGACTCTGCGGGTTTCGGCCGCCGTTCGATGTCTGCTCTTCCCCGAAACCGACCAGCTTACTGCGCGGCAACGCGAAGGGCCAATTCCGGACTCGGCAGCAAGCAGCACGGTCACTTCGTCACCTCGTCGGGGGGGCGAGAAGCATCGCGGGAATAGTTAGGAACGATTGAAATTGGTAGGCCGAGATCCGTTCAGCGACGCGGCTTGGTCCGCTGGCCGCCACTTTCGTGCTTAGGTGACTTCTTCTTTTCGCCCTTAGCGCGCCCGAATTACAATCGCAATATTTCTGCCTCGCGATTAGAGGCGCAAGGCATGAGCGGTACGGTATCCCATCCATTTATCGACACGAGTCGCTGGAATACGCCCATCGACAAAGATCACACGTCGTACTCCGATCCAGGTTCAATAGAGAACCAGCAGTTTCGTGATACGTCACTGGCGAACACGTGGGTGCATGCCGACATGCTGAGCTTTCAGTCATCGTCAAGCGACCCAGTGGCAATCTGGACGTACGATAGGCTCAACGATCATGGGGCTTTCCTGTCCAATGGAAGCCTTCAGATCCAGACCCCGAGCAATATGACCTTTTTCGGCGGAAGCGACGGATGGGGGATGCTGTCCGACTCAGATGGTCGTTACTACGAGGCGTGGGACGGCTCTTACGACGCATCAACCAATACCTACCATGCGGCTTACCTTGTGGTGGGCGACTACGACACTGGAACCGGTTGGGGCGATCCTAACACCGGGGGCGGCGCAGGGGTCAGAGCCGCTGGAGCGTCTCTGCACGGTGGGGTCGTGACCAAGGACGAGTTGGACTCCAGCCAAATCAATCACGCACTCGCCATCGAGCTCGACCCCTCGCAGCTCAAGGCGGGCACGGACGGGAGCGACCAGTTCGTCTTTCCGGCCGTGTCTGCGGATAGCGACAGCACGAGCAGCTATACGGGCACGATACCGATGGGCGCCCACTTCGCACTGCCGGCCGGTCTCGACCTCTCACAAGCGGATCTCACGCCAGAAGGATATGCGCTTGCCAAAGCCTTTCAGGATTATGGTGGCTATGTCGTCGATGCAGCGGGTCACACAACCAGTCTTGCGGCGATTGACAGCTCTGCCACTCAGGCCCAACAGAACGATCTGTTTAATGACATGCAGTGGATCCGCGACCATCTCGTGATGGTTTGAGAACCCCGCGAAACAACGAAAGCTCGCGCCGATGCGCGATTGCTCGGCAACAAACTGCCCATGTCAGCCGAGAGCGGGTTCCCTTTGATTTAGATCAAATCGGCCGATTGATGGTCGAAGCTGGTAACTCTGGAATGACTGCTTTGGGTCTTGGCTGTGTGAAAACGCCAAGGCGCTTGAGCGCGATAGAAGAAGTTATTCGTCCAAGGCGGTTCTAGCGCTTAAGCTAGCACGTGGCTTCAACTTAGACGAC
>NZ_LGHL01000241.1 GCF_001908205.1 Bradyrhizobium sp. NAS80.1 | reverse complement strand
CCGGGCGAGACAGCAAACTGTACCCCACGACGGCGACGGCCACGGCGCCAATTGCAACTCTCCCGGCCATCGGTATTGCGAGCGTCTCTGCCTTTCCACGTTTGGCCCGCTTACGCATCTCTTTCCCCAGGTCACCATGCCTGGAAGAGGTACCCAGCAAAATTTAAGAAACTTCGAAGCGATTTCGCTTCGACGAGAACCGTTAGCGGTGGTTAACGCCGAACTCGTGTTCGGCAACATGACACTTGGGAGTACCGCTTGATATTTGGCTAGCGACGTGGACGACGCGCTTCTCATCGCGGAACGAGTCGAGGTCTGATCGCCCGACGGAGCGGGCAAGCTCCGCTCTTTCGTTAACGGCGGCTTTGGGGTCCACAAGCCGCCGATCAAGGTCAAGCCCGGTGACTTCCGCTTTGCCGCGGAAAATCGACGTCTATGGGACAGCCGATGATGACATCGTGCCGGTGTTTTGCCCGACGTGTCAACGTTCGCAAAACCAGAAGGATCGCGCTGACAGGTAAGTCATTGATCCAACTGCCCCCGGCTACTTTGCATGGGGTTGTTTTTCGAGATTTTTGTTTGCGGTCGCGAAAGCGGCCGATCAGAGCAGCGGACGGTAGACGTCCCCGATCCGTGCCGCCTCCGCATCCAGGCTGAAACGTTCGAGCACCCGCTCCCGCCCCCGCTCGCCCATCGCGGTTGCGGCAGCCACATCACGCATCAGCGGCTCCAGCGCCGCAGCCAGCGCATCGGCATCCCCTGTCGGAATCAGCACGCCGGTCACGCCATCCTCGACCACGAGCTCGGCCGCGCCGGCGCGCGCGGCGACGAGCGCGCTGCCGGCCGCCATTGCCTCGATCAGCGTCAGGCCAAAACCCTCATTGCGTGAGGTGAAGGCGTAGATGGTCAGCCGCTGATACCAGCGCTGCACCGCTTCGATCGGCAGCTCGCCGGTGATGACGATGCGCGATTGCAGGCCCGCCGCCTCGATGCGCTTCTTCAGGTCGTTGGCAAAGGGAGTCTGCTCCGGCGTAACCTGACCGACGATGACGGCGGTGAAATCCGGATAGCGCGGCAGCAATCGGCACATCGCATCGACGAAGACATCGGTGCCCTTCTGCGCCCGCACGCGGCCGAAGCAGCCGATCGCGTAGCGGCCTGGCAAACCACTCTCGGCAAAAGCCGCGGCGCGATCGATCGGCGGCGCATAGACGTCGGTGTCGACACCATGCGGGATCACCGTCGCCTTCACTTTGAGAAACGAGGCCGAGATGTCAGAGGTCGCGATAATCGCGTCCATGCGCCGGATCAGCCAGCGCGTGATCCAGCTGTGATGCCGCTGCCCCGCCGAGGTGAACACGAGCCTGAGCGGCCAGCCAAGCGCGCGCAACAACACGCCTGCGATCATCTCGTTGTTGCGGCGCGCGTGCCAGATCAGCGGCGCCTTGCGACGCCATAGTTTCAGGACATCAGCGGCGCTCAGGCGCGCGATCCCCTCCGGCGCATCCGAGCCGAACCACGCAGCCCGAAACAGCCTTGCCAGCCGCGGCGCCACCATCCGGTTGGTCGCGGTGACCCCGGAATAGCGCCTGTGCAGATTTGGCACGATCACCTGCAGATCGTCCGGGGAATTCGCCACGTCATGCTCCGTTTAGCAGGCCTCCTATACGCAACATTAAGCATAGTGGCCAGTTCAGGGCTGCCGAAACCCCCTCTTCACCGCGCAACCGTTAGCATCGTGTTGATCGAAGACGGGTGAGATCAATGACTGTGCTAGTCACCGGCGGCGCCGGTTATATCGGAAGTCACACGGTCCTGGCGCTGGCGGAAGCCGGCGAGGACGTCGTGGTGATCGACGATCTCTCCACCGGTTCTTCAGCCTATTTGCCGGAAGGCGTGCCACTGTTCATTGGCGATGCCGGCGACGAGAACCTGGTCGAGGGCGTGATCGCCCAGCACAATATCGAGAGCATCATCCATTTCGCCGGCTCGGTCGTCGTCCCGGATTCGATGCGCGATCCGCTCGGCTACTACCGCAACAACTTCATGACCGCGCGCAACCTGCTCAACGTCGCAGTGAAGCGCGGCATCAACCGCTTCATCTTCTCCTCGACCGCCGCCGTCTACGGCAATCCGGACCAGGTGCCGGTGCCCGAGCATGCGCCGACGCGGCCGCTGTCGCCCTATGGCTCGTCGAAGCTGATGACCGAGATCATGCTGCACGACGTCGCCTCCGCCTACGGCATGCGATATGTCGTGCTGCGCTACTTCAACGTCGCCGGCGCGGACCCGCAGGCGCGCATCGGCCTTGCCACCGTCGGCGCCACGCATCTGCTCAAGATCGCGGTCGAGGCTGCAACAGGCCAGCGCGCCAAGATCGACGTGTTCGGCACCGACTACCCGACGCAGGACGGCAGCTGCATTCGCGACTTCATCCACGTCACGGACCTGTCGCAGGCCCATCGCTCGGCGCTGGCTTATTTGCGCAATGGCGGCGCCTCGACGACGCTGAATTGCGGCTACGGCCGCGGCTATTCGGTGCTTGAAACCATCGACGCGGTGCGCCGGGTTTCGGGGCGCAGTTTCGCGGTGCAATACGCGCCGCGCCGGCCCGGTGACATCATGACCATGGTCGCCGACACCAGCCGAATCCGCCGCCTGCTCGATTGGAAACCGCAATACGACGACCTCGAGACCATCGCCTCCCACGCCCTGGCGTGGGAGGAGAAGCTGTTCCGCGAGCGCCATGGCGAACTCCGCCACGCCGTCTCGGCCTAGATTCCGTCCCGGCGCAAGCCCTTAATTGGGCTTGAAAAGCCCCGCTTTAGCGGGCACAGAGGCCTTTCGATCCCTGACGCGCGGGCAGGCTTTTTCCTGTGCCGTCAATGGACTACGGATGGCCCAGTTTCCAAAGAAAATTACCGACGATCCCTATGCAGCAGCGATCCTGATTCGCCGCCTGGTCATGGAACAGGGGGTCGTCTACTGGCGGCGCTACCTCGTTGCCTTCGCGCTGATGGCGGTCGCTGCCGGCGCAACCGCATGCGCGACCTACGTGCTCGGCCAGGTCATCAACCAGGCCTATGTCGACAAGAACATCCCGGGCATCGCGATGCTGTCGGGCGTCACGGTCGTGCTGCTGTTCATCAAGGGCGTGGCGACTTACGGCCACATGGTGATCCTGACCAAGATCAGCAACGCCATTCTCGCCACCAACCAGCGCCAGCTCTTCGCCAAGCTGATGAGCGAGAGCGTCGGCTTCTTCTCCGAGCGGCATTCGTCTGAATTCCTGGCGCGCCTGACGGCCGGCGCCAAATCCATCACCGACGTCCTCAACATGCTGGTCAACGCCATCGGGCGCGACCTGTTGATGCTGCTCGCCATGATCGGCGTGATGGTCTGGCAGGACCCGCTGATGTCATTCATCGGCCTCGTCGTGGTGCCGCCGGCGATGCTTGTGCTGCGCAAGCTGGTCAAGCGCATCAAGGGCCTCGCCTACAACCAGTTCACCGGCACCGCCGACATCCTGGAGACGATGCAGGAGTCGCTGCAGGGCATCCGCACGGTCAAGGCGTTCACGCTCGAAGACACGATGCAGAGCCGCATCGACGAGAATATCGCGATCGTCGAACGCAATGCCAACAAGATGGCCCGTGTCGCCAACCGCTCCAACCCGTTGATGGAAATGCTCGGCGGCTTCGCCGTCGCCGGCTGTTTGCTCTATGGCGGCTACAGCGTGGTCGCGCTCAACGCCACGCCCGGCGCGTTCTTCTCCTTCATGACCGCGTTCCTGATGGCGACCGAGCCGGCCAAGCGGCTGGCGCGGCTCAACATCGACCTGAACAGCCAGCTCGTCGGCGCGCGCATGCTCCTCGAGGTCGTCGACAGCCCGGCAAGCGAGCACACCGACGACGACAAGCCGGCGCTGAAACTGTCCGACGCCCGCATCGAGCTGCGCGACGTCAGCTTCTCCTATCGCACTGGCGAGACCGTGCTCAACCGCATGAGCTTCGTCGCCGAACCCGGCAAGGTCACCGCGCTGGTCGGCCCGTCCGGCGGCGGCAAATCAACGGTGCTGGCGCTGCTCTTGCGCTTCTACGAGGTGACGCAGGGCGACATCGTGATCGACGGCCAGTCGATCAACGCGATCTCGCGCAAGTCGCTGCGGGCGCAGACCGCCTATGTCGGCCAGGACGTCTATTTGTTCCGCGACACCATCCGCAACAACATCGCCTTCGGCCGACCGGGCGCGAGCGAGGACGAGATCATCGAGGCGGCGAAGGCGGCCTGCGCGCATGATTTCATCATGGGCTTTCCGCTCGGCTACGACACGCCGGTCGGCGAGCACGGCACGCAGCTCTCGGGCGGCCAGCGCCAGCGCATCGCGGTGGCACGCGCGCTGATCAAGAACGCGCCGATCATCCTGCTCGACGAAGCCACCGCCGCACTCGACTCGGAGTCCGAGAGGCAGGTGCAGGAGGCGATCGAGCATCTCTGCCAGAACCGCACCACCATTGTGATCGCGCATCGCCTGCACACCATCATGCACGCCGACGCGATCCTGGTGGTCGAGGGCGGCGAGATCGTCGAGCAAGGCCGGCACGACGAGCTGCTTCGCCGCGGCGGCCGCTACGCCTCCTTCTTCCGGCTGCAACATCACGACACTGGCCCCTTGGGGCTGGCGCCGATCAGTGCAACCGCATAGCATTCATCTCACCCCAAGGTCACCTCAAGAGCAGCGAGACCGCTTCATGAACGCCGCCTCCTACGTCATCCCGCTTCCGCCCCAGGCTTCGCTTCCCGTCGTCGGCGAGAGCGGCCGCTATCCGGTGCGCCGCATCTGGTGCGTCGGCCGCAACTACCTCGAGCACATCCGCGAGATGGGCAATGACGAGCGCGCTCCGCCGTTCTTCTTCGCCAAGCATGCCGACATGCTGGTGCCCGATGGCGCCACCATTCCCTACCCGCCGCTGACCAAGGACCTGCATCACGAGGTCGAGCTGGTCGTCGCGATGAAGAGCGGCGGCCTCAACATCCCCGCCGACAAGGCGCTCGACCATGTCTACGGCTACGCCGTCGGCATCGACCTCACCCGCCGCGACCTCCAGATCGCCTCGCGCAAGAAGGAGCGCCCCTGGGAGATCGGCAAGTCGTTCGACGGCTCCGCCCCCTGCTCCGCGTTGCAGCCGGCATCGAAGATCGGCCATCCCTCCAAGGGCAAGATCTGGCTTACCGTCAACGGCAAGGAAGCGCAGAAGGGCGACCTCACCGAGCTGATCTGGAACGTGCCTGAAATCATCTGGCAACTCTCCCAGCAGGTGAAACTCGCCGCCGGCGATATCATCATGACGGGCACACCTGCCGGCGTGTCGCAGCTCCAACCGGGCGACAAGCTCGAATGCGGCGTCGACGGTGTCGGCACGCTGAAGGTCTCGATCGGCCAGCCGGAATAGGCTCGCGATCAGAACTGGAACTGCAAAAGCCCCGGACGCAGCGTCCGGGGCTTTTTCGTGTGAACGGCTTTCCCGAAGTCAGCCTCAGGCGTGCGAACCATGCGCGCCCACGGCATTAATATCCTTGCCGGTGTAGTCGGTCATCAGCGCGGTCGCGACCAGCGAGATGACGGAGCACGCTGCGATATAGACAGCAATGGCAGTCGCTGACCCGTACCTGCCAAATAGCCATGCTGCGATCAACGGCGCGGGGCCACCCGCGATCACGGATGCAAACTGATAGCCGAGCGACGCGCCACTGTAGCGAAGACGTCCGGTGAAGCTCTCGGCGATCAGGGCTGCTTGCGGACCGTACATCATGTCGTGCGGGATCAGCGACAGGAAGATCGCGAGGAAGACGACCACCTCTGATCCAGTATCGAGCATCGCGTAGTAGATGAAGCCGAAGATGCCGGTGACGACCGCGCCGGCCATGTACATGTTCTTGCGGCCGATCTGATCGGACAGATGACCGCAAACCGGAATCGTCACGAATGACAGCACCGCGGCCGACAACACCGCTGTCAGCAGGAAGTCGCGCGAGAGGTGCAGCGTGCCGATGCCGTAGGAAAAGACGAACGCGGTGAAAATGTAGAACGGTGCCTGCTCGGCCATGCGCGCGAAGGCCGAGAGCAGGATTTCCTTCGGATGCTGCTTGATCACCGTCAGCATCGGCGTGCGGTCGAGCCGGCGCTCGGCCAGCAATTTGGAGAACACCGGTGTTTCCAGGATGCCGAGCCGGATGTAGAGACCGACGACGACCAGGATCAGGCTAAGCGCGAACGGTATGCGCCAGCCCCAGGCCAGGAACCGGTCGCCCGCCATCTGGCTGAATGCCAGCACGGCGAGGTTGGCAAGGAACAGGCCGCAGGGCACGCCGAATTGCGGCCAGGACGCGATCAACCCGCGGGACCGGTCGTTGCGCGCCCATTCCATCGACATCAGCACCGAGCCGCCCCATTCGCCGCCGACGCCAACACCCTGGATGAAGCGCAGCACGGTCAGGATCACCGCGCCCCATATGCCGATGCGCGAATAGGTCGGCACCACGGCCACCGCCGCCGTCGCCAGTCCCATCAGCAGCAACGTCGCAATCAGCGTCGATTTTCGGCCGATGCGATCGCCGTAGTGTCCGAAAATCGCCGCACCGATCGGACGCGCAACGAAGCCCACCGCATAGATGGCAAATGCCTCGAGCGTGCCGACCCAAGGGTCGGAATTCGGGAAGAACAGCTTGGCGAAGACCAGGCCCGTAACCGTGCTGTAGAGGAAGAAATCATACCATTCGATCGCAGTCCCCACCGTAGAGGCGATGACGGCGCGGCGAAGCTGGATCTGATGCTCGGATGGGGGCAGTTGGGCGGCGTCGAGGCCGAGCGTTGTCATGGGAGCGTCTCCTTCTGACGCGCCCCCCCCTCGGTTTGAACCCTGACCGAGTCGTTTGGTTACAAACCAACTTGCGCGCCAGAGGGTTCCTGCAAACCGCAAATGGCGCATAGAACTTTCGTCGGTCAGCAGGTGCCGGAGGCTAAGTTGACGTGCGAGCCCGCTCTACCACGCCTTCACCTGGCGATTGGCGTGACTAGCCTGCGGCACACCACGGTTGAGTGACATATGCGAATGCACACACAGCCAGCCATCGGCATTCCCCAGAAACACCATGGTGGCCCGGCCCGGGCGCGGAAACGCGCTGCCATCGGGATGGTAGCCCGTGCTCGTCCACGGCGCGATAACCGTCGCCATCGTGCCATCGGGAGACGCCAGGACAGAGGTCTGATCGAGGACGAAGCGGAAGTCGCTCGTCTTTGGCCAGACGTTGTCCCATTGCGTCGAGACCCATTGATCGAGGCCCGGGATGACATCGTTATGCGTGCCGAAGGCCAGCACATCCGGGTGGAAGAGCGGCCGCGCCGAGGCGTAGTCGACCTCGCGGACATAGCCCGCGAAAGTTTCCATCCACTCGTGGAAGAATTGCACTATCTCGGTGTTCGCAAGTGGCAACGGGGCCATTGCCTGCTCCATGTTCGGTTGCTGGATCGCGGCAATCTTGTTGCCATGGGGTGAACCATCCAGCAAGATATGTACTTTGAGAGCACCGGTGGAGATCGATCGACGAGCCGGGCTGATTTCACGGACCAGACTCATGAGACGCCTCCTTCTGCTTGCGGCAACACTCGTCGTCACGTGCAATGCTGCCAGTGCGCAGTCCGGGCAGCCCTATGCTGGCCTTGAGCAGCGCTCGATCAAGGCGCTGTCTCACCAGCAGATCGACGATCTTCGCGCCGGACGCGGTATGGGCCTGGCTCTTGCCGCCGAACTCAATGGATATCCCGGTCCCAGTCACGTTCTCGAGCTTGGCGATCGCCTCGACTTGACCCCGGATCAACGCGTCCAGGTTCAGCGGCTCTTCGATGCGATGAAGCAAGAGACGGTCCCGCTGGGTAACAAGCTCGTCGAGCAAGAAGCGGAGTTGGACCGTCTTTTCTCCGCCCGCGCTGTAACATCGGAGTCGCTCAAGGCGGCCACCGCTGCGATTGCCGAAACTCAGGGACAGCTCCGCGAGAGCCACCTCAAGTATCATCTGTCGACTGCGTCTTTGCTCAACCAGAGCCAAATGCAGCGCTACGCGGAGCTGCGAGGTTACCAGCGCACTGATAGCTCCGAAGGACACAAGCACCATCACTAGACAATGCTGACGGCGTGCTTCGCTATTGTTTCGCTTCTCTACTCAACAGTAGGTCAGGCTGGAGGAACGGCGTTTCTTGCCTTGATGGCTTTTGCCTCGTTTCCTCCAAATGAGATGCGGCCGACCGCTTTGTTGCTGAACATCGTCGCGGCCACCTATTCCACGTGGCTGTTCAATCGCGGCAGCCATATCGATTGGGCAAAGCTGAACCCGCTTCTGATCGCCTCTCTGCCAACCACCCTGGTCGGCGCATCCATTGTTCTAGCCGAAAACATCTACAACGCGGTGACGGGGATCGTGCTCCTGGTCGCCGCTGTCTTCCTGATCATCGGACGGAGCAACCGGGACGCATCAGACCGCACTACTCCGCTCTGGGCTGCGATATCCACGGGCGCAGGCGTCGGTTTCATCTCCGGGCTAACGGGTGTCGGCGGCGGCGTTTTCCTGGCTCCCGTTCTGGTTAGGACGCGCTGGGCATCACCCAAACAGACCGCTGCGCTTTCCGCGCCATTCATCGTGGGAAACTCTGCTGTTGGATTGGTTGGTGCGCTTCACGCGGGGCAGGCACCATCAAGCCAAACTTGGCTGTATGCCTTGGGTGCACTCGCCGGCGCCATGATCGGAACTATGATTGGCCTGCGATGGCTCTCGCAAGCAACAACGCGCTACATTCTCGCTGCCGTCCTCGGCTTTGCCGGGCTTCAACTGGTGGTCTTCAGATGAATCCGAGTTAGGACGTCAACCTCGCGCCAAAAAAAATCCGCCAAACCCAACGTGCCACAACACGCAACGTCGATTGTTGCTGCGCAGAAGGTCGGATGCGCTTCGCCAATCCGCCCCACGCACATGCTCTACCGCAGCGCCGACATCACGATCAGGCCAAGGATCAGCGCCGTCAGCGAATATTTCAGCGTGTAGTAGACGTTGCGGTTCCACTCCTTGACCTTGCGGCTGCCGAGGTGGATCTCGTAAAGCTTGCCGAACACCTTGTTGAGCGCGCCGACATTCTCGCCGTCGACGTTCTGGGTCGCCGACGCCTTGACGATGTGATGGCTGACCCAGCGGTTGATCGCGGTCATGAAGCCATACTTCATCGGACGCTCGACGTCGCAGAACAGGATGATACGGTTGACGTCGGTCGCATTCTCCGCGCTGTGGATGAAGGTCTCGTCGAACATGAAAGCTTCGCCGTCGCGCCACACGCATTCGACGCCGTCGACCAGGATGCGGCACTTGTTCGAGTTCGGCGTGACAAGGCCGAGGTGATAGCGCAACGAGCCGGCGAAGGGATCGCGGTGCGCTCCCAGCTTGCCGCCCGGCGGCAGCATCGCGAACATCGCACCATGCACGCTCGGAATCGAGTTGAGCAGCTCCACCGTCTTCGGGCACAGCGTGCGCGCCGAGGGCAGGAAGTCATCGTACCATTTCAGGTAAAAGCGCTTCCAGCCGCTCTTGAAGAACGAATAGAAGCCCCAGTCATTGTTCTTGGCGGCTGCGCGAATGAAACCTTCGTCGAATAGGCGCACCGCCTCGTCACGGATGGTCTCCCAGTTCTCGCTGAGCGGTTTGAGTTCGGGAAACTGCTCGACCGAGATCACCGGCTTGTTCGGCACCGCCGAGCCCGCATACATCAGCACGTTGTAGGGTGCGAGATAGGTCGAGTGATCGCCGAGCTGGCGCGCGAAGCGCAGCCGCTGCTTTCCGCGGAGGTGAACGTAGATCGTCGATGCCGCGAGCACATAGAGAATGACGAGTTGCGGCGCAAAAAGCTGTTTCAGCATATCCCCAAATCCCAAGCGACCCAGCCGGGGATTCGTGTAGCCCGACCCGGCCCGAGCGGCAAGATATTCACCGGTGGGTTGCAATCACTCTGGGGAGAGCCAGGAATGGAACCTGGGGCTCAGACCGGCCGAAACGAACCGGATCACGCCCGCGACAGGGCCTGGAGACCTTTGAAGGTCAGGCGCTTGGGGTCGGTGACGCCGGCGAGATAGAGCCGACGGATGAAGGCGATGACGGTGTCGCGGTCGCAACCGGTCAGCGCGACGACGGCGTCGACCGCGATCTTCTGGGCTTCCATTGGGCTCACCTCGGCCTTGCGAGTAACCCCGGCCGAGACAGGCTAGGACTTGCCGGTTAATCCGTCGTTAACCGTTTGGGCAGGATGGCTGACTCAGCCCGGCAGCCGAATAGGTCAAACAACGCATTGCCGGGCGCACAGCCGCTCAGCGCGCACTGACGCTCTTCTTCAGCAACGCATAGTGCTTCTTCAGTCGGGGCACGGCAAAGTCGCTGAAGGCCCGCACCTTGGGCACGGAGAGTCGGCCCTGCGGGCAGATCAGATGCGCGGGCATCTCCGGGTCCTCGTCGCCGGCCAGGACGATCTCGAGCTCGCCGCGCGCGACCTGCTCGGCCACCTGGTACGAGTACATCCGCGCCACGCCGCGCCCGGCGACGGCGGACGCCACGGCCGCATAGGTGCTGTTGACGACGAGGCGCGGGGTAAACTGGACGGTGCGCGGCACTGAAGAACCCGCCGGTGGCGCAAAGGTCCAGGAATTGGGGAGATGCGCCATCGCCACGATCTGATGCTTGGCGAGATCGCTGGGCTCAGAGATGCGCGGATGCTGCTTCAGATAGCGCGGAGCCGCGACCACGACGCGGCTGATCCCGCCGACCCGCATCGCCACCATCGCCGAATCCGCGAGGGGGCCGATGCGAAGCGCCACGTCCACGCCCTCCTCGACCAGATTGACCGCGCGGTCGAACAGCAACAGCTTTGCCGAGACCGTCGGGTAGGCGTCGAGAAATGCATCGAGGATCGGCCGCAGCACCATCTCGCCCGAGACCACCGGAGCGGTGATCGTAAGCAGGCCGCGGGGCGCCGTGCGTGGTCCGGCCGCGATGTCGTCGGCCTCCTCCAACTCGGTGAGCACGCGGCGGCAGATCGCCGCGTAGCGCTCGCCCTCCTCGCTCAGCTTGATCGACCGCGTCGTCCGGTGCAGCAGCTCGGCGCCGACCCGTTCCTCCAGGAAGGCAATGGCGCGGCTCACCGCGGCCGGCGAGCGGCCGAGCTTGCGGCCCGCGGCGGCAAGGCTGCCCTCGTCCACCGCAAGGACGAAAACCTTCATCGCATCCAGACGATCCATCCTTCCCGCCACCCCGTGGAATTCCAGTCGCAAGCTAGGCGTTCGCGCCGGCCGCGACAACCGCCGCCGGGCGGCGATCCCGCATTCGCTCGCGCCGCGAAAGAGTGTCTGCCGGACAGCGCGTATTCGCAGCCGGGCCGCCACGGCGTACGTCATCACGCAGGCCAGCCGCCGCTGGCACAGGTCAACAACAGGAGCCCATCATGGGTATCGAGCAGAAGGTCGCCATCATCACCGGTGCATCGCAGGGTATCGGCGCCGCCCTGGTCCAGGGTTTTCGCGATCGCAACTATCGCGTCGTCGCAACGGCGCGCTCCATCAAGCCGTCTGGCGATGATGACGTCCTCGCAGTGCCCGGCGACATTGCCGACTGGAAGACCGCCGAGCGCGTGGTCTCGCAAGCGGTCGCCCGCTTCGGCCGTGTCGACACGCTGGTCAACAATGCCGGCATCTTTGTCGCAAAGCCGTTCACGCAGTACACCGCCGAGGACTACGCCGCAGTGATGGGCATCAACGTTGCGGGCTTCTTCCGCCTGACACAGCTCGCCATCGCCGAGATGGAGAAGCAGAGCTCAGGCCACGTCGTTCAGATCACGACCACCTTGGTCGACCAGGCCAATTCGAACGTGCCCTCGGTGCTGGCCTCGCTGAGCAAGGGCGGCCTCAACGCGGCAACGAAGTCGCTCGCGATCGAATACGCCAAGCGCGGCATCCGGGTGAACGCGGTTGCGCCCGGCATCATCAAGTCGCCGATGCACCCGGTGGCGACACACGCCCAGCTCGGCGCGCTGCACCCGGTCGGCCGCATGGGCGAGATGTCCGATATCGTCGATGCCGTGCTCTATCTCGAGCATGCGAGCTTCGTCACCGGAGAAATCCTGCATGTCGACGGCGGCCAGAGCGCCGGCCACTGACCGCCAGGGAGAGACGAGATGCCCATCGTCACCATTCAAGTGACCCGCGAGGGAACGACACCGGGAGCGACGTCGCTCACCGCGGAGGAGAAGGCCGCGCTGATCAACGGATCGAGCCAGCTCCTTCTCGACGTGCTCGGCAAGCCGCTCGATTCCACCTTCGTCGTGATCGAGGAAGTCGACACTGACAATTGGGGCTGGGGCGGCCTGCCCGCGCTGGAATTCCGGCGCCGCCGCGCAGCCCAGGCCGGATGATCCGCGCGCCATCGCGCGCAGGAGGATGACATGACCAACGCAGATACGAAGCGACACATCGGGACCCGGCCGCATCAGCGGCCGGGATCGGCCTCACAATCGGGGCAGACATCTTCACAGCAAGCTTCTTCGCAGCAGACTTCTTCGCAGCAGATCTGGCGCTATGCCGTCGCGGGCTTGTCCGCATCGCTGGTCGGGCTTGGCCTCGCCCGCTTTTCCTACACGCCGCTGATCCCAGCCTTGATCGCAGCGAAGTGGTTCAGCGCGTCGGACGTCGTTTATCTCGGCGCGGCGAACCTTGCAGGCTATCTCGCCGGCGCGCTCGCGGCGCGGGCCACAGCGACCCGCTTCGGCGCGGCCCGCGCGCTGCGTGCGATGATGCTGCTCGCCACCCTCTCCTTCTTCGCCAGCTCATCGCCGGTGTCGTTCACCTGGTTCTTCGCCTGGCGTTTCCTCTCCGGCCTGACCGGCGGAATCATCATGGTGCTGGCGGCCTCCGTCATTCTGCCGCACACCTCGCCCGCCAGACGCGGCATCGTCGGGGGCGTGATCTTTGCCGGCGTTGGCCTCGGCGTCGCGGCATCGGGCACGCTGGTCCCGCTGTTGCTTCAACAGGGCTTGCAGCAAAGCTGGTATGGCCTTGGGATGCTCTCCGCCGTGCTCACGCTCGCGAGCTGGTGGAACTGGCCTGCCGAAGCGAAGGGGGATGCTGCACCTCCGAATGCAGCGAAGCACCATCAAGCCTCGCTCGCGGCCCGTGCGCTGCTGATCCAATACGGCCTCAACGCGGTGGCGCTGGTGCCGCATATGGTCTTCATCGTCGACTTCGTGGCGCGCGGCCTCGGCCAGGGCATTGCCGCGGGATCGCGCTACTGGGTGCTGTACGGTCTCGGTGCGATCGTGGGTCCGCTCGTCACCGGTCATCTCGGTGATAGATCCGGCTTCGGGCCGGCGCTGAGAGCAGCTTTCCTGATCGAGGCGGCCGCCGTGCTGCTCCCGACCGTCAGCACCGCGCCCCTTTCGCTGATCGTGTCGAGCGTCGTGGTCGGCGGCTTCACGCCGGGCATCGTGCCGCTGGTGCTCGGACGCATCCATGAGCTCGTCCCGCACTCTGCCGAGCAGCAGCGCGCGACATGGAGCCACGCCACCACCAGCTTTGCGCTGTTCCAGGCGGCCGCCGCTTACGGCTTCTCCTGGATCTATGCGCAGACCGGCGGCGACTATCTGGTCCTGTTCGCACTTGGTGGCGGCGCCGTGGTGCTTGCGCTCGCGATCGACCTCGCGCTCGCGCTCACAACGCGCAAGGCATAACCGCGGGTGACGGCGCGATCAGGAATACTGCATCACGCCGTCGTCGATCCGACCCAAGCGCAAGGAGACGATGTCGAGGGCGTAGTTCTGGTACAGCCGCCACGGCTGCTTCGATCCCTGCTTCGGCATTTTCGCGACCGCACGCTGAACGTAACCGGAGCTGAAATCAAGCGAAGGCTGCGCGGTGATCGTCGGATCGCCATTGTGCGGCATGCATTGCCGGAAATTGTGCCGGTCCATGTAGTTGATGAGCCGGCAGACATATTCGCAGGTGAGATCGCATTTCAGCGTCCACGACGCGTTGGTGTAGCCGAAGGCCGACGCCATGTTCGGCACGTCGGCATACATCATGCCCTTGTAGGTCAGCGTGTTGGCGAAATCGACGGCGCGGCCGTCGACGCTGACCTCGAGGCCACCGACGACCTGGAGCACGAGGCCCGTCGCTGTGACGATGATGTCGGCCACGAGCTCGTTGCCGCCCTTGAGGCGGATTCCATCCCTGGTGAAGGTGTCGATCTCGCTGGTGACGACGGTGGCGCGCTTGTCGCGGATGGCCTTGAACAGATCGCCGTCAGGCACAAGACAGAGCCGCTGGTCCCAGGGGTTGTAGCGCGGCGTGAAATGGGTGGCGACGTCATAGTCCGGCCCGAGCGCCATCCTGACGCCGCCGAGGATCAACTGCTTAACGCGCGCCGGTTTGCGGCGGCTGAGCTGGAAGAAATACATCCCCCACAGCACGTTGCGCCAGCGGATCAGGTGGTAGGCCAGCGTCGCCGGCAGATTGCGGCGCAGCTTATTGGCGACGGGGTCCTGCGCCGGCCGCGACACCACATAGGTCGGCGAGCGCTGCAGCATGATGACGTCTGCCGCCTTCTTGGCGAGTTCCGGCACCAGCGTCACCGCCGTCGCCCCCGAGCCGATCACCACCACGCGCTTGCCCGCATAGTCGATGTCGTCGGTCCACTTCTGCGGGTGCACGATGCGGCCCTTGAAGTCGGCTGCGCCCTTGAACTCGGGCGTATAGCCTTCGTCGTATTTGTAGTAGCCGGCGCACATGAACAGGAAATTGCAGGTGAAGCGCACGATCCCGGTCGCGCCCTCGCCCGTGATGCGCTCAGCCTCGACCGTCCAGCGTGCGTCCGGCGTCGACCACGCCGCGCGCTTGACGCGATGGCGAAAGCGGATGTGCTTCTCGATGCCATTCTCGGCGGCGGTCTCGCGCACATAGTTCAGGATCTGCGGCCCGTCGGCGATCGCCTTCGGATCGGTCCACGGCTTGAACGAATAGCCGAGCGTGAACATGTCGCTGTCGGAGCGGATGCCGGGATAGCGGAACAGGTCCCAGGTGCCACCGATGCAGTCGCGGCCCTCGAGGATGACGTAGCTCTTGCCCGGACACTTGGTCTGAAGATGATAGCCCGCGCCGATGCCGGACAGGCCGGCCCCGACAATAAGCACGTCGAAATGTTCTTGTTGCATGCGTTCCTCCGCCAGCAAGGATTGTCCGACTGACCACGCCGTTCGTCAACTGGCAATCAACACTCGACACAACCGTAACGAGATTGGCAAGGCGGCAGCCAAACAACGAAGCCCCGGATCGCTCCGGGGCTTCGCGTCGATCGTCGATCGAATTCAGGTCTCAGTAGCGGTAGTGGTCCGACTTGTACGGACCTTCCTGCTTCACGCCGATGTAGTCGGCCTGATCCTTGCGCAGCTCGGTGAGCTTGACGCCGATCTTGGCGAGGTGCAGGCGCGCGACCTTCTCGTCGAGCGTCTTCGGCAGCACGTAGACCTTCTTCTCGTACTTGCCGTCCTTGTTGTTGGCGAAGAGCTCGATCTGCGCCAGCGTCTGGTTGGTGAAGGACGCCGACATCACGAAGCTCGGATGGCCCATCGCGTTGCCGAGGTTCACGAGGCGGCCTTCCGACAGCATGATGATGCGGTGCTTGTCGGGGAACTCGATCTCGTCGACCTGCGGCTTGATGTTGGTCCACTTCAGATTGCGCAGAGAGGCAATCTGGATCTCGTTGTCGAAGTGGCCGATGTTGCAGACGATGGCACGATCCTTCATCGCGCGCATGTGCTCGATGGTGATGATGTCCTTGTTGCCGGTCGCGGTGACGAAGATGTCGGCGCGAGGCGCGGCGTCTTCCATGGTCACGACCTCGTAGCCTTCCATCGCCGCCTGGAGCGCGCAGATCGGATCGACTTCCGACACCATCACGCGGCAGCCGGCCTGGCGCAGCGAAGCGGCCGACCCCTTGCCGACGTCGCCGAAGCCGGCGACCATCGCGACCTTGCCCGACAGCATCACGTCGGTGCCGCGGCGGATGCCGTCGACCAGCGATTCACGGCAGCCATAGAGGTTGTCGAACTTCGACTTGGTGACGCTGTCGTTGACGTTGATGGCGGGGAACAGCAGCGTGCCCTTGTTCGCCATCTCGTACAGGCGATGCACGCCCGTGGTGGTCTCTTCCGAGACGCCCTTGATGTTCTTGGCGATCTCGCCGAAGTAGCCCTTCGGCTTCTCCTTGAGCAGGCGCTTGACCAGCGCGTAGAAGATTTCTTCTTCCTCGGAGCCCGGCTTGTCGAGGAAGGCGGTGTCGCCGTTCTCGGCGCGGACACCGGCATGCACCAGCATGGTGGCGTCGCCGCCGTCATCGAGGATCATGTTCGGCGTACCGCCGCCGTGCCAGTCGAACAGCTTTGCGGTGTAGTCCCAGTATTCGGTCAGCGTCTCGCCCTTGACGGCGAAGACGGGAATGCCGGCGGCAGCGATCGCGGCGGCGGCGTGATCCTGCGTCGAATAGATGTTGCAGGAGACCCAGCGGATGTCGGCGCCGAGAGCGGCCAGCGTCTCGATCAGCACCGCAGTCTGGATCGTCATGTGCAGGGAGCCGGCGATGCGCGCGCCCTTCAGCGGCTGCTTCGGGCCGAACTCTTCGCGGGTTGCCATCAGGCCGGGCATCTCGGTCTCGGCGAGCGAGATCTCCTTGCGGCCGAAATCGGCGAGCGAAATGTCCTTGACGATGTAATCGGTGAAGCCGGGCTTCGCGTTCATTGCGGAGGTTCCTGTTTGTTTAACTCGTCATTCCGGGACGCTCGTGAAACGAGCGAACCCGGAATCTGGCGGTTTGAGATTCCGGGTTCGCCGCTGTCGCGGCGCCCCCCGGAATGACGTTGGTAATCAGAGCGCGCGCTTGAGCTGCTCGACGAGGTCGGTCTTCTCCCAGGAGAAGCCACCCTCGTTGTCCGGCGTGCGGCCGAAATGGCCGTAGGCCGACGTGCGCGCGTAGATTGGGCGGTTGAGGTCGAGATGACTGCGGATGCCGCGCGGGGTGAGATCCATCGCCTGCGCGGCGGCCTTCTCGAGCTGGTCCTCCGGCACCTTACCGGTGCCATGGGTGTCGATGTAGATCGACAGCGGGCGCGCGACGCCGATGGCGTAAGCGAGCTGCAGCGTGCAGCGGTCGGCAAGACCGGCCGCGACGATGTTCTTGGCGACGTAGCGCGCCGCATAGGCGGCCGAGCGGTCGACCTTGGTCGGATCCTTGCCCGAGAACGCGCCGCCGCCATGCGGAGCCGCGCCGCCATAGGTGTCGACGATGATCTTGCGGCCGGTCAGGCCGGAGTCACCGTCCGGACCGCCGATGTAGAACTTGCCGGTCGGGTTGATGTGCCAGATGGTCTTCGGCGTGATCCAGTCCTTCGGCAGCGCCTCACGCACATAGGGCTCGACGATGTCGCGAACCTGCTTGGAGGTGAGATCCTCGACCAGATGCTGATGCGAGACGACGATCTCGCGCACGCCGACCGGCTTGCCGTTCTCGTACTGCACGGTGACCTGGCTCTTGGAGTCCGGGCCCAGCACCTTCTCGCGGCCGGAGTGGCGCGCTTCGGAGATGAGGCGCAGGATCTTGTGGGCGTAGAAGATCGGTGCCGGCATCAGATCGGGCGTCTCGTTGGTGGCGTAGCCGAACATGATGCCCTGGTCGCCGGCGCCTTCTTCCTTGACCTCTCCCGGCTGCAGCGCATCGACGCCCTGCGCGATATCGGCCGACTGCGGATGCAGGAGGATCTCGATGTCGCAGGTCTTCCAGTGGAAGCCCTCCTGCTCGTAGCCGATGTCCTTGATCGCGTTGCGGACGACGCCTTCGATCTGCTCGTTGGTCACCGACTTCGGACCGCGGGTCTCACCGGCAATCACCACCTTGTTGGTGGTCGCCAGCGTCTCGCAGGCGGCGCGGATTTGCCAGGGATCGATGCCGGCTTTCGGCCCTTCGCGGTAGAACAGATCGACGATTTCATCGGAGATCCGGTCGCAGACCTTGTCGGGATGCCCCTCGGACACGGACTCGCTGGTGAAAAGATAAGACGCGCGCATCAAGTAACCCCTTACTTCCGCCGCTAGCCGGCGGCTGGTTTGCGATGTTTAGCTTCGGATTATGTCAATCACGCCGTCGCGAGATGACGTAGGACTCGTCGTAAAACCAGAGCCCGTTGTACTTTCGCAGCACGTCCCTGGCGGCATCCAGAGTGCGGCCGTTTTGAGTCATATCTGTCAACCGGTCGTCCTCGATCTGAGCGACATACACCGCCGCATTCCACGCTGCAAAGGCCGTCGAGGTTCCGATGGTGCCCGTCACCTCGTTGGGCAGCGCTTCCATATCATACCTGAAGATCGAACGGTTATCCGCGTAAGCATTAAAATTTAGGTCGCGGCCCAACGATCCGAGCTCGTACTTCACCGCGCGCAATAGCTCATGACGGCTGACCGAGAAAGGATTTTCTCCAGGCCAGATCGCCTGAATCATTTCCATGCCCGGATCATGACCGTGGGAGTGAATACCGATCAGGCGACCTCCGGGCCGAAGCGCCCGAGCCAAGGGCGCAATGATCCGTTTTGCCCGAAAATTGACCGAGGACAGGGCGCGGTATGGCTGGGATGCAATAACGAGGTCGAAATTGGCCTCGGTCTGGCCCGGCCGTGGAATGGTCGAATCCAGCAGGAACTTGTGGTCCTCGCGATAAAGCACCAGGACGACGGGCCGCTCATACAGCGGCATGGCCGTGCGCGGGCTGATCGCGGCCCGCCAGTTCTGCTCCAGGAATGGCCGGAGCTCGGCGATCTGCTGCTCGAACTCTCCCGACGAGGCGCCCCGCAGCGGGACCTCGTGCCAGACGGTAGCCGCCGCCGCAGAAGGCGATGCCGGCGTCAGCCAGGGCGCTTCCGAGTAGAACATATTGGTGAAGACGAATACCGATGCCGGATGCTCGAAAATGCGGTCCGGCACCCTCTCCAGCGTCAGGCGCAGGTCCTCGAGACTGAGCTCCTTGCCGGCGACATAGAACGGCATGTTTGGATAGCGCTGGTGCGTGGCACGCAGCACCCGCGCCAGCACCGTGCCGTCGCCGACGCCTGCGTCGAATATCCGCAGTGCCGGCGGGCGCGGATGGATGGTGGCAAGCTCCAGCGCGACGCGATCGGCGATGACCCGCTTCTCGCTGCAGGTGTGGACGAACAGCAGGTATTTTTGCCGGTTCTCGAAGAAACGGAAATTGCCGCGCGGATCGCGCTTCTCCGGGGGCACCTGAAGTCCTCGCGGCGGCGGCATGCCGCCGGTCATCGACGCGGCCATATAGGCCTGGATCCGCTCCAGCGTGTCGATGGTGATGCGCTTTCCCTCGCGGAGGCGGTTCACCAGCTTCCCATCGTTCACCGCGCGCCGGCCAAACGTCGATTCCGCCATGTCTGCCTTGCGGCAGAACTCGGTGATTTGGCTCAGGATTTCATCGTTCTTCATCAGTGGGAAGCGGTGGGCAGCCTTGTTGGGAGCCACCCATTAGCAAATCCTGCCCACTGGGGGAATACCCCTTCTGCTTTGCGCCACTTCCAATGACGAGAGCGTGAACCCCGACGCTCCGCCGGGCAACAAACAAGCGCTTCTCCTCTTACGGAACCACCGCCATGCGCCGTGTGCTCGTTGCGACCTGCCTGCTCGCCGCAACCCTGTGGCCGGCGCCCGCTCTCGCGCAGGCACGCAGCCAGCTCGGGCCGCTTTGCACAACCGACACTACGCCGGCGGACAAGATGATCGAGGCCTGCAACAAGATCGTCGCGCTGAAGGTGTTCAGGGGCGAGCAGCTCGCGACAATCTACTTCTGGCGCGCGGTAGGCTGGAACAAGAAGGGCGACTATTCGAAGGTCATCGCCGATACCACGGAAGCGATCCAGCTCCAGCCGAGCCAGGCGGCCTACAGCCTCAGGGGATCGGCCTATTACGACAAGGGCGAGTTCGAGATCGCGATCACCGATTTCGACGATGCGCTCAAGCTCGGCCCGCCGAGCGGCATCATCTTCCACAACCGCGGCAATGCCTGGCGCGGCAAGGGCGACTACGCCAAAGCGATCGCCGACTACGATGCCACGATCAAGATGCAGCCGAACTCGGTGTTCTCGTATCAGAACCGCGGCAGCGCGAAGAAGGCGCTCGGCGATCTCGACGGCGCGCTCGCCGACATCAACCAGGCCATCAGGCTCGACCCGACGCTGCCGCAGCCGCTGATCAGCCGCACCACGATCTGGCGCGCAAGAGGCGATCTCGATCGCGCGATTGCCGACGGCAGCGAAGCGATCCGGCTCGCCAGGGAGAAGCCGCCGGTCAACATCATGACGCCGCCGAACAGTGTGCTGATCTCGGCCTACATCCATCGTGCGCTGGCCTACGAGGCGAAGGGTGACTACGCGCATGCGAAGGACGACTACAATGCGACGCTAGCGGTCACGGCCTCCGATGCCGGCAGCAAGGCCAACCAGGCGACCGCAAAGGTACGGCTGTCACTGGTGACGGACGCGAGCGCGCCGATCCCACGCGATGCACCGTCGCCGACGACGCAGCCGGCACCGGCCCCGCAGCAGACGGGCACAGCGCCTGCGCCCTCGCCTGCCCCGGTTACTCCAGGCAAGCGCATGGCGCTGGTGATCGGCAACGGCGCCTATGCGCACGTCAAGGCGCTGCCCAACCCACCCAACGACGCGCGCGCCGTCGCGAAGAGCCTTCGCGACATCGGCTTCACCGTGTCGGAAGGCGTCGATCTCGACCGCACCGCGATGCAGAAGGTGACGCGCGAATTCCTGCGCGAGGCGGCGCGGGCGCAAGTTGCCGTGGTCTACTATGCCGGCCACGGCGTCCAGGTCGACGGCCGCAACTATCTCATTCCCGTCGACGTGGAGCTGAAGGCCGGCAGCAGCATGACCGAGGCGATGATCGACATGGATACGATCATGGCCGGCCTCGACGATCAGGTCCGCACCAACATCCTGATCTTCGATGCCTGCCGCAACAATCCGATGGCGCAGCAGGTCGCGTCCGCCGGCAGCAATCGCGGGATCGAGGGCGCCTCGGGCCTCGCCGCGCCAACGAGCCTGGGTGCCGGCGCGACACTGGGCGCGGGCACGCTGATCGCTTTCGCAACCGCACCGGGACAGGTTGCGCTCGACGGCGAAGGCGCCAATTCACCGTTCTCGGCGGCCCTCTCCCGTCATCTCGGCACACCGCGCCTTGAAGTGCAGCAGATGCTCACGCGCGTGCGGGCCGAGGTCGTCTCGAGCACGAAGAACAAGCAGGTGCCGTGGTCGAACTCGTCGCTGCTGGGCGAGGTCTATCTGGCGGAGAAGTGACGGCCGCGCTTGCCGGACGACGTAGCCCGGATGAGCGAAGCGATATCCGGGAAGAAGTCCCGCATGTCGCTTCGCTCATGCGTGCTACGATTGATCCTCGCACACGGCGTCATCGCCCGGCCTTGACCGGGCGATCCAGTATTCCAGAGACAGCGAGAAGTACGGAAAAGCCGCGGCGTACTGGATTCCCCGCTTTCGCGGGGAATGACAGCGAGAGTGTGGTGAGGCCGCGCCGTCACTCACATCACCGATTGCGTGGGGCTTAGTTGCCCCACACTTCCTTCGCGATGTCCACCGCAAGGCTCAGCTTGGCCCACTGCTCCTCCTCGGAGAGGATGTTGCCTTCCTCGGTCGAGGCAAAACCGCACTGCGGAGACAGCGCGAGCTGCTCCAGAGGCGCGAATTTCGAGGCCTCTTCCAGACGGCGCTTGATGTCGTCCTTCTTCTCGAGCTCGCCGAACTTCGAGGTGATGACGCCGACCACGACGACCTTGTTGCCCTTGGGCAGGAAGCGTAACGGCTCGAAGCCACCGGCACGGTCGCTGTCGTATTCGAGGAAGTAGCCGTCGTAGTTGGTGCCGGCGAGCATGGTCTCAGCGACCGGCTCGTAGCCGCCCGAGGAGATCCAGGTCGAACGGAAATTGCCGCGGCAGACATGGGTTGTCACCACCATGTCGGCGGGCTTCTCAGCCAGCGCGTAGTTGATGATGCGCGCGTAGATCTGCTGGAGGCCGTCCGGGTTGTCGCCGCGCTCGCGCGCCTTCTGCAATTCGTCCTGCGAGCAGAGATAGGCCCACACGGTGTCGTCGAACTGGAGATAGCGGCAGCCGGCGTCGTAGAACGCCTTGACGGCCTTGCGGTAGGTCTTGCCGAGGTCTTCGTAGAAGGCCTCGAGATCGGGATAGACCTCCTTGGAGATCGACTTGCGGCCGCCGCGGAAGTGCAGCACCGCGGGTGACGGGATCGTCATCTTGGCGGTGACGTGGGCCTGGTCCGCGCACTTCTTCAGGAAACGGAAGTGATCCAGCATCGGATGATCGTCGGGGAAGTCGAGCTTGCCGATCACGCGCACCGCGTCGTGACGGGTCTGCACGCCCGTGAACTGGATGCCGGTGTCGGGGTGGAACAGCTCGCAGCCGGTGAGCTTGGCCAGGAAGTCGAAATGCCACCAGGAGCGGCGGAACTCGCCGTCCGTTGCGAGCTTCAGGCCGACCGAGGCCTGCTTGTGCACGACCTTCTCGATCTCCATGTCCTCGATCTTGCGCAGATCGTCGGCCGAGATCTCGCCCTTCTCGAGCCTTGCGCGGGCCTCCTTGATCTTGGCGGGGCGCAGGAGGCTGCCGACCTCGTCGGCGCGGAAGGGGGCTTTGGTTCGCTGCATTTTTTTACTCCCGGGATTTTCTAGTGGGCGGCCGCTCCGGCGACGCCGAGGTGGCGCTCCAGGACCGAGGGGTCGGCCTTCAGCGCGGCGCTCGGGGCGTCGTGGACGATCGTTCCGCGCTCCAATATCACAACGCGGTCGGCAAGCCCCAAAATCTTTTGGGCATTCTGTTCGACGATGATCGAGCAGATGCCGCCGGCCCGGGTAATGGCGCCGATCGCCTTCAGAAGCTCCTCGACGATGATGGGGGCAAGGCCCTCGGTCGGCTCGTCCAGCAGCAAGACCTTCGGGTTGAGGGTCAGCGCACGGCCGATCGCCAGCATCTGCTGCTCGCCGCCGGAGAGCTGGTTGCCGAAATTGCTCCGCCGCTCCTTCAGGCGCGGGAACATCTCGTAGACCTTCTCGACGGTCCAGGGGCCGGGCTGTGCCACCGCGGTCATGTTCTCTTCCACCGTCAGCGAGCGGAAGATGTTGCGCTCCTGCGGCACCCAGCCGATGCCGGCGCGGGCCCGCTGGTCGGGCCGCAAACTCGTGACGTCCGTGCCGGCGAGCGCGACGGTGCCGGAGAAGCGGCGGGTGACGCCGACGATGGAGTTGATCAGCGTCGTCTTGCCGGTGCCGTTGCGCCCGAGCAGCGCCAGCACCTGCCCCTCGGCGAGGCGCAGGGACATGTTGGGCAACACCACCGCCTCGCCATAACCGGCGCGAAGGGAATCGATCGCGAGCAGGTCAGACATTGACCGCCTCCTCACCAAGATAGACCGCCTTGACCTGCGGGTCGCGCGCCACCTGGCCGGGCGGGCCTTCGGTAAGCAGCGCGCCCGACACCAGCACCGAGATGCGGTCAGCGAAGGAGAAGACAAGGTCCATGTCGTGCTCGATCAGCAGCACAGTGACCTCGCGCGGCAGCGCGCCGACGACCGCCAGAATGTCGTGGCGCTCGCTCTCGGGCACGCCGGCGGCCGGCTCGTCGAGCAGCAGCACGCGCGGCTTGCCGGCGATCGCGACCGCGATCTCGAGCAGCCGCTGCTTGCCATAAGGCAGCGTCACGGTCTGCTCGTTCATGACGTCGAGCAGATGGAAGCGGTTGAGGAGATCGGCGATCTCGTCATTGACGTCGTTGCGCGTGCCCATCCGCCGCCACCAGTCGCCGCCATGGCCGAGACGTTCGGAGACGGCAAGGCCGATGGTCTCGAGCGGGGTCAGGTCGGGATAGAGTTGGTTGATCTGGAACGTGCGCGACAGGCCGCGCAACACGCGCTTGTGCACGGGCAGGTCGGTGATGTCCTGGCCTTCGAGCAGGATGCGGCCCGAGTTCGGCTTGAGCACGCCGGTGAGCTGGTTGATCACCGTGGTCTTGCCGGCACCGTTCGGGCCGATCAAGGCATGGCGGGCCCCCTGCTCGATCTTCAGGGACAGATCGCGGGTGACGCGCAGCCCGCCGAAGGTTTTTTCGAGATTCTGGGTTTCGAGCGCGATGGTCATGCGTCGCTCTCCGGCACGGCGACGATGGCCCTCCGCCCGGCCACCTGCTTGATGACCAGGTTGGGCACATACAGCACCCATCGGTGCAGGCGCTGACGGCCGACCAGCACGATCACGACCAGCACGAGGCCGATCCAGAACTGCCAATATTGCGGGGTGATGGTGGAGAACAGCTCCTGGAGCATGCGGAAGATCACGGCACCAATCAGCCCGCCATAGAGATAGCCGGTGCCGCCGATGACGAGCACCAGCATCAGGTCGGCCGAGCGCTCGAAGGCGAACACGTCCAGCGAGGCAATCGCGGTGGTCTGCGTGAACAGCGCGCCTGCGATGCCGGCATAGAACGCCGCAAGCGTATAGATCGCGATCAGGCGGCGGTTGACGGGGATGCCGATGGCCGCCGCACGCAGCGGATTGTTCTTGATCGCCCGCAGCGACAGGCCGAACGGTGAGTGCACGACACGGCGGGCGAGCAGGAACAGCAAGAACAGCACGGCGAGTGAGTAGAAGAAACCAGCCTTGCCGAACATGTCGAACGGAATCTGGCCGAAGATCGGCTGCATCTCGATGCCCTGCAGGCCGTCGGTGCCGCCGGTGATATTGGAGAATCGCTCGGCGAGCGCTTCCAGCAGCAGCGCGATGCCGAGCGTGACCATCAGCCGTGTCAGGTCGACGCCACGGATCACCAGGAAGCTGGTGGCAAAGCCCAGCACCATCGCGGCGAGGCCTGCAACGACAAGCGCCAGCACGGGCTCATTGATGATGCCATGTAGCGCAAGAAGCCCAGCGGCATAGGCGCCGACGCCGAAGAAGGCGGCGTGGCCGAGCGAGACTATGCCGGCATAGCCGAGGATGAGATCGAGCGACATCGCAAACAGCGCCAGGCGCAGGATGTCCGTCATGATCAGATAGCGCGTGGGAAATGCGAAGCCGCAAGCCAGCACGATGAGCCAGAAGGCGACTTCGCCATAGTGCCAGCGCGACTGGCGCTGGGCGTGATAACCGACGTCGGAAGAAGCGTTCATCGGCGAACTCAACGCGCGGCCGTGCGGCCGAACAGGCCGTTCGGACGCCAGATCAGGATCACGATCATCATGGTGTAGATCACGAAGGGGCCCATCTTCGGCACGTAATATTTGCCGGCGACGTCGCCGATGCCGAGCAGGAGCGAGGCCAGGAACGGGCCAGTGATCGAGGAGGAACCGCCGACGGTGACCACGATCAGGAAGTAGATCATGAACTTCAGCGGGAAATAGGGATCGAGGCCGAGGATCTCCGCGCTCAGCGCGCCGCCGAGGCCGGCGAGCCCGCATCCGAACGCAAATGTGAAGGCGAACACCTGCGGCACGTTGATGCCAAGGCCACTCGCAGCGCGCGGATCGTCAACGGCCGCGCGCAACCGGCTGCCGAAGCGGGTCTTGGCCAACACCATCTGCAGACCAATGGTGAGCAGGCCGCAGATCACGATGATCATCAGCCGGTAGCGGCCGATGCCAACGCCGAACACGTCGAACTGGCCCTGGAGCGCGGCCGGCAGGTTGATGAAGACCCGCGACGAGCCCTGGATGTAGTCGACCGCGGCGACCGACATGAACGTGAGACCGATGGTGAACAGCACCTGATCGAGATGGCTACGCGTGTAGAGGTGCCGGTACAGCGTTCGCTCGAGCGCGATGCCGATCGCGGCGGCCGAGACGAAGGCGAGCGGCAGCGCGGCGAAGAACGGCCAGCCCATGCGGTTGACCAGCACCATGCAGACATAGCCGCCGGCCATGGCGAAGGCGCCGTGAGCGAGGTTGACGAAGTTCATCAGGCCGAGCGTGACCGCGAGCCCGCAGGCGAGCACGAACAGCAGCATGCCGTAGGCAACGCCATCAAACAGGTTGGTGAGGATTGCGGTCATCGAAAGCAGGTGAACCTTGGTGAACACTCGTCATTCCGGGGCAGCGCGCAGCGCTGAACCCGGAATCTTGTTTCAACAACTTCGAGATCCCGATGCGCGCTAAGCGCGCTCGGGGATGACGCGCTTTCGCGCGTCACTTCTTGGTCTTGCCGAGGTCCTTGACGGCGTCGAAGGTCGCGAACTCGACGTTGTAGAGCTCGCCGTCGACCTTCTCGACCTTGCGGATGTAGATGTTCTGCACGATGTCGCGGGTCTCCGGATCGATCGAGATCGGGCCGCGCGGGCTCTCCCACTTCTGGCCCTTCATGGCCTCGATCAGCTTGGTGCCGTCGGTGTCGCCGTTGGTCTTCTTCAGCGCCTCGTAGATCAGGTGGATGCCGTCATAGCCGCCCACTGCCATGAAGCCGGGACGGGTGTTGTAGGCCTTCTTGTAGGCGGCGATGAAATCCTTGTTCATCTGCGAGGGATGCGCCGCGGAATAGAGGTGCGCGGTCACGGTACCCAGGACGGCGTCGCCCATGTTGTTCAGGAGATCGTCGTCGGTGACGTCGCCCGGTCCGATCACCTTGATACCGGCCTTGTCGAGGCCGCGCTCGGCATACTGCTTCATGAAGTTGCCGCCCTGGCCTGCCGGCACGAACACGAAGATCGCATCGGGCTTGGCATCCTTCATGCGCTGCAGGAAGGGCGCGAAGTCCGGATTGGCGAGCGGCACCTTGACCTCTTCGACCACCTCGCCGCCGCCGGCGGTGAAGTGCTCCTTGAAGAAGTTCAGCGCGTCATTGCCCGGCGCGTAGTCGGAGGTCAGCGTGGCGACCTTCTTGATGCCGTTCTTCACCGCCCAGTCGCCGATGATGGTCGAGGACTGCGCCAGCGTGAAGCTGGTGCGCACGATGTAGGGCGAACGCTCGGTGATGATGGAGGTGCCGGCCGCCATCACGACTTCCGGAATCTTGGCCTGCGTTGCCAGCGGCGCGGCGGCGAGAGCTGCCGGCGTCACGCCGAAGCCGGCGATGAAATTCACCTTGTCGTTGACGATCAGCTCCTGCGCGGCGGTCTTGGTCTTGTCCGGAATCGCCGCGTCATCCTTGAGGATGATCTCGACCTTCTTGCCGGCGACGGTGTCGCCCTTCTGCTGCATGTAGAGCTTGATCGCGTTCTCGATCTGCTTGCCGGTCGAGGCCTGACCGCCGGTCATCGGCAGAATCAGGCCGACCTTGACGGTATCCTCGGCCTTTGCAGGCGCTATGGCCGCGAGGCCCGCGATGGCGGCGACGACGGCCGCCCGAGAAAACTGTTTACGTTCGAACATCAAATGTCCCTCCCCTTCATTCCTGACCTCTTTGTGCACCGGACCGAGTGCCCGATCCTTGCTTCAGTTTAGCTCACGCACGAGCGATATCGCGCGCCACATGGCGTCCTTCGCGCCCTCATTGTCAATCGGACGTTTGGTGACCATTCGGCGCAAGCCGAGCGTTCCGATTGCCGACGGCGGGGAGCGTGTCGCGGTTACGTCGGGTAACCCGAGCCCCGATCTTGGCCGCTTCCATTTGTACGATTGTACAAATAGAATGGACCTGTCAACGAAAAAGCCCCTCCGCTGACCAAGCCAATTTGTCGCGAGCAGTCTAGAAACGCGCTCGACCGCGTGGATGGAGGATTTCGTCTTTCTTTTGCAGAATTTGTACATCGAGAGCGCCTCAGCCAGCCGCCACTCGGTAACAAATTACCTACCTCGAATAAGTCTATTTTACCTTGTTGAAGGCTAGTCTCCCGGCGCCAGCCTGATCTGGCGTCCAATGACAGAACTCGCGCGCGCCTACACAATGCCTAAGCCCCTCCGCTCCGTCCTCACCCTCGTCGCGCTCGCCGCGGGGCTGTCCGGCTGCGGCACCGTCAATGAAAAGCTTTCGGCCGGCATGGGGGACTACGTCCCGCAATGGGCCGGCGGCCTGCCGGCCGACGCTCCGCCGCGCCCGGGCACACCGCAATACGACGCCTACATGAAGGAACGCGAACGCAAGCGGCTGATGCCGGCGGCCGATCGCGAGAAGGAAGAGCAGGCGCAGAAGGGCGCGACCGGCTCAACCTCGGGCGGCGCGGCGCGTTAAGCAGGCGTATGGCGAATGGAGAGCCCATTCGCAACTTACCATTCGCTAATCTACAAACACCACGGTCTTGCGGCCGTTGAGGATGACGCGGTCGTCGAGGTGGTAGCGGATCGCGCGGGCGAGCACGCGGCGCTCGATATCGCGGCCCTTGCGGACGAGATCCTCCGGCGTGTCGCGATGGCTGATGCGCTCGACGTCCTGATCGATGATCGGGCCCTCGTCGAGGTCGCGCGTGACGTAATGGGCGGTGGCGCCGATCAGCTTTACTCCGCGCTCATGGGCCTGATGATAGGGCTTTGCGCCCTTGAAGCCCGGCAGGAATGAGTGGTGGATGTTGATGCAGCGCCCCGACAGTTTTGCCGAGAGATCGTCGGACAGGATCTGCATGTAGCGGGCGAGCACGACCAGATCGGTCCCGGTCTTGGCGACGAGATCCAGGATCTGCGCTTCCTGTTCGCGCTTGGTCTCCTTGGTAACAGGCAGATGGTGGAACGGGATGCCGCCGAAGTCGAGCCCGTCATAGACCTCGCGCGGATGGTTGGAGACGATCGCGGCAAGCGTCATCGGCAATTCGCCGGTGCGCCAGCGGTAGAGGATGTCGACCAGGCAGTGGTCGGACTTCGACACCAGCAGCATCACCTTGCGGTGCGCGGCGCGGTCGCGCATCTGCCACTCCATGCCGAAACGCTCGGCAATCGCGGCAAAGCCGGTCTGCAGCGCCGCCAGTTCCACGGCGAGATCGGCCGCGGTGAACACCACCCGCATGAAGAAATTCTTGGTCTCGACGTCATCGAACTGCTGGGCGTCGAGAATGTTCTGTCCGTTATGGGCCAGGAAGGTCGACACTGCCGAGACGATGCCGGGGCGATCCGGACAGGACAGGGTCAGGACATATTGATGATCGGGTTGATGATCAGGCATGGCTCTTGATGAAGGTTTGGGCAAATGATGCGGAACGGCCCGCGATTTGGGCCCAGCTCTATCACCGACCTACCCTTGCGCCAATCCCGGGCACAGAGTCAGGATGAACGGACGATTGCGATTTTTCACCGGAGCACGCCCATGGCCGATCGCTTGAACGGCTACCGCATCCTGATCCTGGAAACGCGCGAGGAAGCGCAATTTTCAAAGCTGCTCGCCGAGCAAGGCGCCGATGTCGTGCAGTGTCCGATGTTCACCATCCACGACGCGCCCGACCCCGCCCCCGTCGAAGCCTGGATCCGCCGCGCCATCGACAGGCCCTTCGATGACCTCGTGCTGATGACCGGCGAAGGCCTGCGGCGGATCATGAAGCTCGCCGTCGCCCGCGGGCTCGACGGCGCGCTTGTGACAGCGCTCGCGAAATCGCGAAAATTCACCCGCGGGCCGAAGCCCGGCAAAGCGCTGCGCGAGGTCGGCCTCGAGGCGCAACAGACCACGGAGAAGCCGACCACCGAGGGCGTGATCGAGATGCTGGGCAAGCTCGACCTGAAGGGACGGCGCCTCGGCCTCCAGCTCTATCCGGACAAGGACCACAGCGCGCTGACCGGTGCGCTCTCGGCGCAAGGCGCCGATATCGATACCGTGCTTCCTTATGTCTACGATTCCAAGGCGGCGGATGCGAACATCGTCACCGCCATCAACGACATGGCCGAGGGACGCATCGATTCCATCGCGCTGACCAATCTCGGCCAGGTCCGCCGCCTGATCGAGGTCGCGAAGGCGCATGGCAGCGAGGCGAAGCTGCGCGCCGGCTTCGAACGAACGCTGATCGCCTCGGTGGGGCCGGCAGTCTCGGGTGAGCTGGCCGCGCACGGCCTGCGCACAGACGTCTCGCCGGCGGATGACGCCTATTTCATGCGTCCGCTGATCTCGGCGATGGCGGCAGCGCTAGCGCAGCGGAAGCCGAGAGCCGCGGCGAGCTAAGAGCCGAGCGCGGGGGCGGTCTGCGGCGGCTCCGATTGACACGAGCATCGCCAGCGCTACGTTGCCGAACGGCAAGAAGAAACAACAAGGGCAAGGGAATCGCCGTGACACGCGTCATCGCGTTTTGAGCGCAGCCACGCGGCCTTCGGCGCTCGCACCATTTCGCATCCGCAATTATCGCTTCCAGTGGCCGTCCGATCTGCTGACCTCCTGGGCGTTCGAGGTCGAGACGCTGGTGCTCGGCTGGTACATCATGGTCGAGACCGGCTCGGTGCTGCTGCTCACCGTCATGGCGTCGCTGCAATATGTCGGAACGCTGATCGCGCCGGTCCTTGGGATGGTCGGCGACCGCATGGGTCATCGCGACCTCCTCGTCGTGATGCGCCTTGCCTATACGGTGCTGTCGTCGACCATCATGGTGCTGGCGCTGACCCACCATCTTGCGCCGCTCAACGTCATGATCATCGTCGCGATCATGGGCCTCATCCGCCCGTCCGATCTCGGCGTGCGCGGCGCGCTGCTTGCCGACATCATGCCGGCCGGGCAGCTGGTGGGCGCCATCAGCCTGGCGCGCACGACCCAGGATAGCGCACGCATTGCTGGCGCGTTGACCGGCGCGGGCTTGTTCGCCCTGCTCGGCATCGGCCTCGTCTATGCCGCGATCACCGGCTTCTATCTCGTCGCCGCGATCTTGATGTTTTGCCTGACCCGGCCGGAAAAGTCGGTCACCACGACGGACCTGCCCGCGAACAGCCACGCGGTCTCGCGATTGCTGGGCGACCTGAAGGAAGGCATCGTCTACGCCTGGAACGGCCCGGGGATGCGCGCGGCGCTCTGCGTCGCTTTCCTGGCCAACCTCACGGCCTTTCCAATCACCAACGGATTGCTGCCCTTTGTCGCGCGCGACATCTTCCACACCGACCAGACCGGCCTCGGCTATCTCTCGGCGAGCTTTGCCGTGGGCTCGCTGACCGGCTCCATTACGCTGAGCCTCATCAGCGGCGTGCGGATCGCCCGACTTCTGATCGGCGCGACACTGGCCTGGTACGCGATGCTGCTGGTGTTCGTGGAAATCCGGACCATGCCGGTCGCGATGGCCTGCCTCGTGCTCGCCGGCATCGCCCAGAGCATGTCTATGATCGCAGCGGCTGTAATCCTGATGCGCACGGCAAGCGCGCATCTGCGCGGCCGCGTCATGGGCGTCCGCATGATGGTGATCTACGGCCTGCCACTGGGATTGCTCGCGGCCGGCAGCCTGATCGACCTGATCGGCTATTCCGCGATGGGCTCGGTCTATGCGGTCTCGGGCATCATCGCGATGCTGGCGATCGCCGTGCGCTGGCGCGACGATCTGTGGCCGGCGCACGCCCCGGCCAATGCAGGATGACGGGACAGGCGTCCGGGCGCGCTAATCCCCATACCCGCGCAGCCGCTCGACATCGAGGATGGTGACGCCGCCATATTCGAGCCGGAGCAGACCTTCCTTCTCCAGCCGGTTCAGCGCGCGGTTGGCGTTCTGGCGGGACATGCCGGAGAGCGCGCCGATCTCTTCCTGGGTGATCTCCAGATGTGCGGTCGATTCCGGATAGAGGATCGGGTTGAACAGGGAGGCGATGCTGCGGGCAAGGCGCGAGGTGGCATCGAGCGTGCGGTTGACCTCGAGCATGCCGATGAACTGGGCGAGCCGCTCGTTGAGCTGGCGCACCAGGAATCGGTTGAAGCCGACGCTGTTCTCGAACAGCCACATGAAGGCGCTGCGCTCCATCAGCGCCACGCGGCTGTTGCGGAGCGCGACCACGTCATAGCGGCGCGGCTCGTTCTTGAGCACGCTGCCCTCGCCGAACCAGGCGCCCGCCGTCAGCCCGGCAAGGCTCGTCTCCTTGCCGTCGCGCGAGACCCCACCCATCCGGGCAAGGCCAAAGACCATGCCGGCCCAATAGTCGAACGTGTCACCGCGCATGAACACGGTCTCGCCCGTGCCGTAGGACCGCTCCGTGATTCCGGCGCGAGCGACCTCGATCTCCGCTTCCGTGAGCTCGCGCGACCAGGCAGCAACGCGCTTCAGATGATCCTCTGAAATCATGATCCCGAAGCCAGCCGCACCGTTTCGTCACTCCACTCCTATGCTGCATTGCAGCATCACCATTTCGACCGCCATCCGACGAAAGGCGAAGGCCGCTGCCGCCCGAAAAACTTTGTCGCAGAATTGTCAGGCGGGAGACATTTCAAAATAGCGCTTTCCCCTATTGAGAGCCACCTCGGGCGATGCGGCTTTTGATCCCAAACGGGACGAGAGTGGCGCGGCTCCGGTCGAGACCATTAGCTGCATGGCCTCACCGGCACGGCCGTACTAGGATCGCCCGACAGGAACGGACGAAGAGCGCCGCTGAACGCGCCGTCACCGGGGAGGGATTTGTTTGGTGGCTACCAGTCTCGAAGTGCGCGGCGTGTCCTTGCGATTCGGCGGCGTCCGTGCGTTGGCCGATGTCGGCTTCGCCATCAGGGAGGGCGAGCTTTTCTCGATCATCGGCCCCAACGGGGCCGGCAAGACCTCGATCGTGAATTGTATTTCCGGCCGCTACAAGCCGACGGAAGGCCAGCTCTTCTATCAGGGCCGCGACATCACCGGCCTGACACCAAACGCGCGCGCCTCGCTCGGCATCGGCCGCACCTTCCAGAACCTGGCGTTGTTCCACCACGTGAGCGTGCTCGACAACATCATGGTCGGCCGCCATCACCTCCTGAAGAATAATTTCCTCACGGGATCGCTGTACTGGCTCACCGGCGCGCGCAAGGAAGAGCTCGAGCACCGCCGCAAGGTGGAAGAGATCATCGACTTCCTCGACCTCCAGTCGGTGCGCAAGGCGACCGCCGGCACCCTCTCCTACGGCCTGCGCAAGCGCGTGGAGCTCGCCCGCGCCATGGCACTGGAGCCGCGCCTCATCCTCCTCGACGAGCCGATGGCCGGCATGAATTTCGAGGAGAAGGAGGACATGGCCCGCTACATCGTCGATCTCAACGAGGAGTTCGGGATGACGGTGGTGATGATCGAGCACGACATGGGCGTGGTGATGGACATCTCCCACCGCGTCATGGTGCTGGATTTCGGCCGCAAGATCGCCGAGGGCGATCCGGCCACGGTCCTCGCCGATCCCCACGTCAAGCGCGCCTATCTCGGCGAGGAGGACGAGGTGCTGGTCGATCCCGACGATGCTCCGCCGGCGCAGGAGAGCGCGGCATGATGGATTACGCAGGCCGCGTCGCCCAGGCCGACACCTATCCGAAGATGCTGCGGCTCAACGCGAAAGAGCACGGCAACGAGATCGCATTGCGCGAGAAGGATCTCGGCCTCTGGCGCCCGTTCACCTGGAACGACTACCAGACGCGGGTGCGCGATTTCGCGCTCGGCCTCCTGGAGCTGGGCCTGGGGCGCGGCGACGTCATCGGCATCATCGGCGACAACCGGCCGGACTGGGTCGCGGCGGAAGTGGCGACGCATGCGATCGGGGGCTTGAGCCTCGGGCTCTATCGTGACGTGCTCGACGAAGAAGCCTCCTACCTTCTCAACTATGGCGAAGCGCAGCTCGTCTTCGCGGAGGACGAGGAGCAGGTCGACAAGCTGCTTGTGCTCGCCGAGCGCGTGCCGAGGCTGAAGCACATCATCTATTCCGACCCGCGCGGGATGCGGAAATATGACGATCCCAGGCTGATGTCGGCGGAGAAATTCGCCGAGCTCGGCCGCGCACGGGCCGCACGAGAGCCGGAGCTTTACGATCGCCTCGTGGACGCAACCAAGGGCGAGGATGTCGCCATCCTCTGCACGACCTCAGGCACCACATCTCATCCAAAACTCGCCATGCTCGCCGCCGGCCGCGTGCTCGGCCACTGCGCGACCTATCTTGCTTTCGACCCCAAGGGTCCCGACGACGAATACGTCTCGGTGCTGCCGCTGCCCTGGATCATGGAACAGGTCTATGTGCTCGGCAAAGGCCTGTTGTGCCGGATGAAGATCAATTTCGTCGAAGAGCCCGACACCATGATGAACGATCTGCGCGAGATCGCGCCAACGTTCGTGCTCTTTGCACCTCGTGTCTGGGAATCGATCGCGGCCGACGTCCGCGCCAAGGTGATGGACGCGACGCCCTTCAAGCAGCGGCTGTTCGATATTGGCATGAAAAGCGGCCTTGCCGCGCTCGAACAGGGCAAGCGCTCCGGCTTCGCCGACGCGATCCTGTTCCGCGCGCTGCGCGACCGCCTCGGCTTCACCCGCCTGCGCTCGGCCGCGACCGGCGGCGCCGCGCTCGGCCCCGACACCTTCAAGTTCTTCCAGGCCATGGGCGTGCCGCTGCGGACCCTCTACGGCCAGACAGAACTGTTAGGGGCCTACACGCTTCATCCCGAGGGCAAGGTCGACCCTGACACGACAGGCGTGCCGATGGCCGACAGCGTCGAGATCCGTATCGATAATGCCGACGTCCACGGCGTCGGCGAGATCGTGGTGCGGCATCCCAACATGTTCCTCGGCTACTACAAGAACCCTGAGGCCAGCGTCGCCGACATCAAGGACGGCTGGATGCTGTCGGGTGACGCCGGCTATTTCAACGCGAACCGCCAGCTCGTCGTCATCGACCGCATCAAGGATCTCGCCGAGACCTCGCGCGGCGAGCGCTTCTCGCCGCAGTTCATCGAGAACAAGCTGAAGTTCTCGCCATATATCGCCGAAGCCGTGGTGCTCGGCGCCGGCCGCGACGCGCTCGCGGCGATGATCTGCATCCGCTACTCCATCATCTCGAAATGGGCGGAGAAGAACCGCCTCTCCTTCACGACTTATAGCGACCTTGCCTCGCGGCCCGAGGTCTACACGCTGCTCCAGAAGGAGGTCGAGACCGTCAACGCGACGCTGCCTCCGGCGCAGCGCATCTCGCGCTTCCTGCTGCTCTACAAGGAGCTGGATGCCGACGACGGCGAGCTCACCCGCACCCGAAAGGTGCGCCGTGGCGTCATCAACGAGAAATACGAAGGCATCATCGACGCGATCTACCGCGGCGACGCCGACATCCCCGTCGACACCGTGATCCGCTTCCAGGACGGCACCACGCAGCGCGTACGGACGACACTGCGGGTGGTCGACCTCGGTGGACATGGGCACATGGCGGAGGCGGCGGAGTGAGCTTCCTGTCAGCCACGAGCGCGATGCGCCTTGCTGTGCCCTCTCCCCTTGTGGGAGAGGGCATCTCCGCCGCCTGCCCCACCCTCACTCGGGTGAGGGGTTCTCTCCCCGCACCGTCACTGCGGAGACAACCCCTCACCCGGCTTCGCTTCGCGAAGCCACCCTCTCCCACAAGGGGAGAGGGTGCAGCGTCATCGCTTCTGCATTTTGCGCGGACCTCGACATGAACACCGCCTTCCTCATCCAGCTCCTGGTCAACGGTCTTGTGGTCGGCACGCTCTACGGCGTCGTCGCGATGTCGTTCGTGCTGATCTACAAGGCGACCCAGGTCGTCAACTTCGCGCAAGGCGAGCTGCTGCTGGTCGGCGCTTGGGTGTGCTGGGCGCTGCTGGCGAAATACCAGGTGCCGTTCTGGATCGGCATGCCGATGACGCTGGTGTTCATGTTCGTGTTCGGCATCGCGATCCAGGTCCTGATCCTGCGGCCGATGATCGGTGAGCCCATCATCTCGGTGATCATGGTGACGATCGGCCTCTCCACCGTGTTGCAGGCCACGCTGAAGTGGATGTTCGGCGTCAACCCGCAGCCGTTCCCACGCGTGTTCGAGAGCCAGTCGGTCAGCCTGTTCGGCCTTCAGATCCAGACCGTCTATGTCATGAGCCTCGTGGTGTCGGTCGCAATGATGATCGGCATGGCCTGGTTCTTCCGCGCCTCAAAGTACGGCCTTGCGATGCGGGCCACCGCGTTCAACCAGCAGGTGGCGCAGTCGCTTGGCATCTCCGTGAAAAGCGTGTTCGCGATGGCCTGGGCGATCTCGGCGACGGTGTCGGCGGTCGCGGGCGTCGTGGTCGCGGTCGTCAACGGCGTGTCCTCGGGCCTGGCCGCCTACGGCATCAAGGTGTTCCCCGCCGCGATCCTCGGCGGCCTCGATTCCGTCGGCGGCGCCGTGCTCGGCGGCATCATCATCGGCCTGCTCGAGAACATCGCGCAATATGTCGACAGCCAGTACCTGCACTGGGGCAATCTCTACGAGATCGCACCGTTCTACGTCCTCATCATCGTGCTGATGATCAAGCCTTACGGCCTGTTCGGCACCCACGACATCGAGCGGATCTGACCCATGGCCGGCCCTGCCCTCATCCCCGCTGGTGATTTCCGCACCTCCTATGCGGCCGACACCACCATCTTCCCGACCACGACCAGCCGCAACTTCGCGATCGCCGGCGTGCTGCTGCTCTGCCTCGTGCCGCAATTCCTCGGCGGTTATTGGCTCAGCATCCTGATCCAGATCGGCATCTTCTCGATCGCGGCGCTCGGCTTGAACATCCTGGTCGGCTTCACCGGCCAGATCTCGATCGGCCACGCCGCCTTCTTCCTGCTCGGCGCCTTCACCTCGGCCTATATCTCCAACAACGCGCCGATCCCGGTGTTCTTCGCGATCCCGCTCGCGGGTGTCGTCACCGCGCTGGTGGGGCTGATCTTCGGCATTCCGGCGGCGCGGCTGAAAGGGCTCTATCTCGTCATCGCGACGCTGGCCGCGCAATACATCCTGCTCGACTTCTTCTCCCGCGCCGAATGGTTCTCCGGTGGCTCGGTGCCGGCGAGTGCCGAGCCGTTCTCGATCTTCGGCTACACGCTGCGCGGCGATAAGCAGTATTTCTATGTGGTGCTGGCCTATGTGCTCGCGAGCTATATCCTCGTCACCAATCTGATGCGCACGCGCGACGGCCGCGCGCTGGTGGCGATCCGCGATCATTATCTCTCGGCCGAGATCATGGGCATCAACCTCACCAAATACCGCACGCTGTCGTTTGGCCTTGCCGCCTTCTTCGCCGGCATCGCCGGCGCGCTCTATGCGCACTACCAGCTCGTGGTCTCCCAGGAAGGCTTCGGCATCGAACGCTCGATCCTGTTCCTGGCCATGATCATCATCGGCGGCACCGGCTCGATCATGGGCACGCTGATGGGCACCGCCTTCGTGGTACTGCTGCCGGAATCGATGGAATTCATCAGCCTTTACTTAAAGGGCGGCGTGATCGACAAGGCGCTGTCGCTCAACACCAACATCACCTTCCTGCGCGAGATCGCGATCGGGGTGATCATCATCGCCTTCCTGATGTTCGAACCCGACGGGCTTGCGCATCGCTGGCGGCAGATCAAGGCCTACTGGAAACTCTACCCCTTCTCGCATTGAGCGCGGCAACTTCACTTAAACAATAACAGGAGGAACAGACCCATGAAGATGAAGTCCCTTTTGAGCACCGCATCGCTCGCGATCGCGCTCGCCGCATTCTCGGCGAGCGCGCAGGCGCAGATCACGATCGGGCACCTCGCCGATTATTCCGGCGGCACCTCCGACGTCGGTACGCCCTACGGCCAGGCCGTCGCCGATACCTTCGCCTGGATCAACAAGAACGGCGGCGTCGGCGGCAAGCAGGTCAATGTCGACACCAACGACTACGGCTACCAGGTGCCGCGCGCGATCGCGCTCTACAAGAAGTGGTCGGCGCCGGACTCCAGGGTCGCGGCGATCATAGGCTGGGGCACCGCGGACACCGAAGCGCTGACCGGCTTCCTCGCCCAGGACAAGATCCCCGACCTCTCCGGCTCCTACGCCGCGGCTCTCACCGATCCCGAAGGCGTCAGCGGCAAGGCCAAGCCCGCGCCCTACAATTTCTTCTATGGTCCGAGCTATTCGGACTCGCTGCGCGCCATGCTGATGTGGGCAGCCGAAGACTGGAAGGCCAAGGGCAAGCCCGGCAAGCCGAAATTCGTGCACATGGGCGCCAACCATCCCTATCCGAACGCGCCGAAGGCGGCGGGCGAGGCCATGGCGCAGGAACTCGGCTTCGAGGTTCTGCCGCCGCTGGTGTTCGCGCTCGCGCCGGGTGACTACAGCGCGCAATGCCTGAGCCTGAAATCTTCTGGCGCCAACTACGCCTATCTCGGCAACACCGCGGCCTCCAACATCTCGGTGATGAAGGCCTGCAAGACCGCCGGTGCCGACGTGCAGTTCCTCGGCAACGTCTGGGGCATGGACGAGAACGCGGCCAAGACCGCGGGCGATGCCGCCAACGGCGTGATCTTCCCGCTGCGCACCGCGGTGAGCTGGGGCGGCGATGCGCCCGGCATGAAGACGGTGATGGAGATCTCGAAGATGTCCGACCCCACCGGCAAGGTCTATCGTCCCGTGCATTACATCGCGGCCGTGTGCTCGGCGCTGTACATGAAGGAGGCGCTCGACTGGGCGGTCAAGAACGGCGGCGCGACCGGCGAGAACGTCCGGAAGGGCTTTTACCAAAAGAAGGACTGGGTGCCGGCCGGTATGGAAGGCGTCTGCAATCCCTCAACCTGGACCGACAAGGACCACCGCGGCACGCTGAAGGTCGACCTCTATCGCACCAACGTCTCGGGTGCGACCGACGGCGAACTCAACGACCTCATGACCAAGGGCACGATCAAGCTCGAGAAGCTCAAGACCATCGAGCTGCCCCGCAAGGCGGAATTGCTGGGCTGGTGAGCCTAACGCTCACCTTACGAACAACCGTCATCCCCCGCGAAAGTGGGGGATTCAGTACGCCGCGGCTTCTCCGTGAATCTCAGGCGTCTCTGGAATACTGGGTCGCCCGGTCAGGCCGGGCGACGACAGCGGAGAACGATGACGCATGACCGACACCCTCGAAACATCCCGCGCCAAGCCGACCGTGGTGGCACCTGCTCCCCTGCTCAGCGTGCGCAACATCGAGGTCGTCTATGACGACGTCATCCTGGTGCTGCGCGGCCTCAGCCTCGACGTGCCCAAGGGCGCGATCGTGGCGCTGCTTGGCGCCAATGGCGCCGGCAAGTCGACGACGCTGAAGGCGATCTCGGGGCTGCTCAAGACCGAGGACGGCGAGGTCACGCGCGGAGAGATCCTGTTCGAGGGCTCCCCTATCGCCGGCATCGATCCCGACAAGATCGTCCGCCGCGGCATCTTCCAGGTGATGGAAGGCCGGCGCATCGTCGCCGACATGACCTCGCTGGAGAACCTCAAGCTCGGCGCCTTCACCCGCAGGGACCGCGAGGTCGATGCCGATCTCGACATGGTCTTCAACTATTTCCCGCGCCTGAAGGAGCGCACCGGCCTTGCCGGCTACCTCTCCGGCGGCGAGCAGCAGATGCTCGCGATCGGCCGCGCCCTGATGGCCCGCCCAAAGATGATCCTGATGGACGAGCCGTCGATGGGCCTGTCGCCGCTGCTGGTGAAAGAGGTGTTCGCGATCATCCAGAAGATCAACCGCGACCTCGGCGTCACCATCCTCCTGGTCGAGCAGAACGCGCGCGCCGCACTGTCGGTGGCGAGCCACGGCTACATCATGGAGCAGGGCAAGGTCGTGCTCGACGGCACCGCGGACGAATTGCGCGACAACGAGGACGTCAAGGAATTCTATCTCGGCGGCGCCGGCGACCAGCGCAAGAGCTTCAAGAACCTCAAGAGCTTCAAGCGGCGCAAGCGCTGGCTTTAGACACAGCGTTTTCAAGCGAAGTGGAGACCGGTCCGCGTGAAGAAAACGCGTCAAAACAAGAGAGTCTCACTCGAGCACCTGCTCCGCTTCCGTGACTGCGCAGAGAACATGATAGAACGACGACGCAGGAATGGTGTCGACCAGCGATTTGCCGTCGCGATCGAACTGGTCGTACCAGCCGCCCTTCACGGGATGGCTGAGATAATGCCGTTCGAGCCGCACCAGCGCCGCGCGCGCCTCATCAGCCGCGCCCGCCTCGCCGGATTCGGCCTGCGCGATCCACGCCTTCGCCATCTCGGTCTGCGGCCACAGCCGTCGCGAGCTGCGGCGGACGCTGCCGGCGGCATCGCCCTCGTCGACGAGACAACCGGTGGCCTCATCGCGGTAGCGCAGCGCGGTCGCAAGCAGCTCGGCACGGCGCTGTCCGGTCGGGCAGCCCGTGATGCGTTCAAATCCCTTCAGCAGCCAGACCCACTCCGCCTGATGCCCGGGTTCGACGCTGACCGGCTCGATCTTCGACCAGTCCTCCTCGAAATACTCCGTCAGGATGCGCTTCTGCTTGTCGTAGAGATTGGCCAGGAACAGCGCGAAGAACTCGCCAGCACGGTTCTGGAACGACAGATCGTGGGTCGCGTCGAAACACGCGATCATCGCCTCGAACAGATGCATCTGCGGGTTCTGTCGCCGCGGCAGCGAAACCGGCAAACTTTCGTGGACGCCGCCATGCGGCGAGCGGAGATGGCCGTCGAGAAAGGCGAGCAGCGCGTCGATCTCGGCGCGAATTTGCGCGTCCTGGTCGAGCGCATAGACGGTCGCCAGCGCAAACAGGATGAAGGCGTGGTCGTAGGCATCGCGCCGCCCGTCCAGCACCGCGCCCTCCGGCGTCAACCTGTGCACATAGCCGGGCCGGCCGTCGGGCGCCTTCGCGCATGCCAGCAGATGCTCCAGCCCCTTCAGCGCGATGGCGCGCCCCTCGGGATACCAGCCCATCTGTGCCGCCTTGGCGTAGCACCAGATCTGGCGCGCCTGCACGAACACGCGCCGCGGCGCGGCCGTATCAGCCGTGCCGTCGCGGTGCAGCCGGTCGATGAAGCCGCCCGCAGCGTGGTCCCAGCCGACGGTGGACCACAACGGCAGCGCCTGCTCGATCATGCGGCGCTTCAGGCGCGCGACGACGTCCGCCGCAATCATTCCCTCGTCTGCCATCGCGTCCTCTTCAAGCCTCGCCAATGGCCGTCTGATACCCATGCCGGCGGCGGCGTGCAACGGATGCCAACCCGGAAAGACCAGCCATGACCGCCCATTACGACGCCCGCGAGACGCGCGAGCCGGCCGCGCGAGAGGCCGATCTGTTCTCCCGCCTGCCGGACGTGCTGCGCGGCGCAATGGCCGCGCCTGCCTATGCCGAGCGGCTCAAGGGCCTGGATCCCGCCTCAGTGAGCTCCAGGGCGGCGCTGGCGGGCCTGCCAGTGCTGCGCAAGTCGGAACTATCGGCTCTCCACAAGGCCTCAGCGCCCTTCGGCGGCTTTGTGGCGGCGGCCCCCGGCTCGTTCGCCCGCCTGTTCACCTCCCCGGGGCCGATCTTCGAGCCGGAGGGACGGCAGGCCGATCCCTGGCGCGGCGCGCGGGCGCTGTTCGCGGCCGGATTCCGCCCCGATGACATCGTACTCAACACATTCAGCTACCACCTCACCCCCGGCGGCTTCATCTTCGATGCCTCGGCACGCGCGCTCGGCTGCGCGGTGATCCCGGCAGGGCCCGGCAATACCGAGCAGCAGTTCGAGCTGATCGAGGCCTACCGGCCGGTCGGCTATAGCGGCACGCCGGACTTTTTGAAGATCCTGCTCGATGCCGCAGCAGGCGCGGGCCGCGACGTCTCCTCGATCAAGCGCGCGCTGGTCTCGGGCGCCGCCTTCCCGCCCTCGCTCCAGGCCGAGATCAAGGCGCGCGGCATCGACGCCTACCAGGCCTTCGGCACCGCCGATCTCGGTCTCATCGCCTTCGAAACTGAGGCGCGCGACGGCATGGTCGTGAACGAGGACCTGATCATGGAGATCGTCAGGCCCGGCACCGGTGATCCCGTGGCACCGGGCGACGTCGGCGAGATCGTCGTCACCTCCCTCGACCCGCACCATCCCTGGATCCGGCTCGCGCTCGGCGACCTCACCGCGGCACTGCCGAGCACGAGCCCCTGCGGGCGCACCAACATGCGGATCAAGGGCTGGATGGGCCGCGCCGACCAGACCACCAAGGTCAAGGGCATGTTCGTCCGCCCCGAGCAGATCGCGGAGATCGGCAAGCGCCACTCCGCGCTCGGACGATTGCGCCTCGTTGTCACGCGCCAGGGCGAGGCCGACGCGATGACGCTGAGAGCGGAAACCGCGGCCGCGAGCGATGCGCTACGGGAGGAGATCGCCGCCAGCTTGCGCGCGGTGACGAAACTCGGCGGCAATGTCGAGCTGGTCAGCCCGGGCGCGCTGCCGAACGACGGCAAGGTGATCGCGGATGAAAGGTAGGCGCGCTTCCAGTCCCGAAGGAATGTGATCGGACGGCCCGAATCCGCCGCGCGAATTCCGCTCAGGACGGTTCGACCGACCGGCGGTACGCCTCATAAGCGTGCTTCAGGCCATCCTCCAGCGAGGTGGTCGCGCGCCAGCCGAGCTTTTCGAGACGGCCGACGTCGAGCAGCTTGCGCGGCGTGCCATCGGGGCGTGAAGTGTCGAAACGGATCTCGCCGCTGTAGCCAACGACGTCAGCCACGACACGCGCGAACTCGGCGATAGTGATGTCCTCGCCGGTCCCGATGTTGATCAGCTCTGCACTCGAATAGGTCTTCATGAGGTGCACGCAGGCATCCGCCATGTCGTCGACATAGAGAAACTCTCGCCGCGGCGTGCCGGTACCCCAGACCGAGACGCTCTCCGCGCCCGCGACCTTCGCCTCGTGAAAGCGACGGATCAACGCGGCGACCACGTGGCTCAGTTCGGGATGATAGTTGTCGCCGGGACCATAGAGGTTGGTCGGCATCACGCTGATGAAGTCGCTGCCGTACTGGCTGCGATAGGCCTCCGCCATCTTGATCCCGGCGATCTTGGCAATCGCATAGGGCTCGTTGGTCGGCTCCAGCGGACCGGTCAGCACGGAATCCTCGCGCAGCGGCTGCGGCGCCAGCTTCGGATAGATGCACGAGGAGCCCAGGAACATCAGTTTCTCGGCACCGTTCTGATGCGCGGCCTGGATCACGTTGGCCGCGATCGCGATGTTGTCGTAGATGAACTCGGCGCGCAGCGTGTTGTTGGCGACAATGCCGCCGACTTTTGCCGCGGCGAGGAACACGACCTGCGGCCGCACCTTCGCAAACCAGTCGAACACGGCGGCCTGGTTGCAGAGATCGACCTCGCGCCGGTCCACGGTGACGAGCTTGACGTCTTCCCGCGCCAGCCGGCGCACCAGCGCGCTGCCGACCATGCCGCGATGGCCGGCGACGTAGACGCTCTTGCCCTTCAGCTCAAACCGAGTGCTTGCCATGAGCGATTTCCCGCTTGGCCTCGGCCAGATCGCTCGACATCATCTCCTCGACGAGCTCAGCAAACTTCCGCTTCGGCTTCCAGCCGAGGACCCGACGCGCCTTACTGGCGTCGCCAATCAGGAGATCGACCTCGGTCGGCCGGAAGTAGGCCGGATCGATCTTCACGACCGTCTTGCCGCTCTTTGCGTCGATCCCGGTCTCGTCGACGCCCTCGCCGCGCCACTCGATGCGCCGGCCGACATGCGCAAACGACAGTTCGACCATCTCGCGCACCGAGCGCGTCTCGCCGGTGGCAAGCACGAAATCGTCGGGCTTGTCGGCCTGCAGGATCATATGCATGCCCTCGACGTAGTCCTTTGCATGGCCCCAGTCGCGCTTGGCTTCGAGATTACCGAGATAGAGTATGCTGTCCAAACCGACTTCGATGCGGGCGACTCCGCGGGTGATCTTGCGGGTCACGAAGGTCTCGCCGCGGACCGGGCTCTCGTGGTTGAACAGGATGCCGTTGCTGGCGAACATGCCATAGGCTTCGCGGTAGTTCACCGTGATCCAGTAGCCGTAGAGCTTTGCCACGCCATAAGGCGAGCGCGGATAGAACGGCGTGGTCTCCTTCTGCGGAACCTCCTGCACGAGGCCGTAGAGCTCGGACGTCGAGGCTTGGTAGAACCGCGTCTCCTTCTCCATGCCGAGGATGCGGATCGCTTCCAGGAGGCGTAGCACGCCTATCGCGTCGGCATTCGCGGTGTATTCCGGGCTCTCGAAGCTGACGGCAACGTGGCTCTGGGCGGCCAGATTGTAGATTTCGGTCGGCCGGATCTGCTGTACCAGGCGGATCAGATTGGTCGAATCCGTCATGTCGCCGTAATGCATTAGGAACGGCACGTTGCCCACATGCGGATCCTGGTAGAGATGGTCGACCCGCGCAGTGTTGAACGAGGACGAGCGCCGCTTGATGCCGTGCACGATGTAGCCGAGCG
>NZ_LGHL01000240.1 GCF_001908205.1 Bradyrhizobium sp. NAS80.1 | reverse complement strand
AAGGAGTTTCCGCAGGACGCGGCGCGGCCGATACCGCTGCGCCCCAATCCGCAGCCGCCGGGCGCCCGCGCATCGACGGAGAGCGGCGGTTTCGACGAAGCGCCGCAGGCCAATTACGGCACGGCGGCGACGATACCGACGCTCGATCCGGAACTTGCTCGTCAGCTTGGCCTTCCCACTGAAGAGGACGATGCCGAAGCGCTGGCGCGTCCACCGCGCAGCAAGATGGAGGCGCTCGGCGTCAAGGCCACAGCCGATGCGCTGGAGGCGCTGATCCGCGAGGGCCGTCCGGAGTTCCGCAAGGACGACGGCTCCATGAAAGTGTGGACGCCGCACCGGCCGCCGCGCCCGGAAAAGTCCGAAGGCGGCGTGCGCTTCGAGATCAAGTCGGAATACCAGCCGCGCGGCGACCAGCCGACCGCGATCGCCGAGCTCGTCGAAGGCATCGAGCGCAACGACCGTTCGCAGGTGCTGCTCGGGGTCACCGGCTCCGGCAAGACCTACACCATGGCCAAGGTGATCGAGGCGACGCAGCGCCCGGCCCTGATCCTCGCGCCGAACAAGACGCTCGCCGCCCAGCTCTACGGCGAGTTCAAGAATTTTTTCCCCGACAACGCGGTCGAGTATTTCGTCTCCTATTACGACTACTACCAGCCGGAAGCCTACGTCCCGCGCACCGACACCTATATCGAGAAAGACTCGTCCATCAACGAGCAGATCGACCGCATGCGCCACTCGGCGACGCGCGCGCTGCTCGAGCGCGACGACGTCATCATCGTCGCCTCCGTGTCCTGCATCTACGGTATCGGCTCGGTCGAGACCTACACCGCGATGACCTTTGGGCTGAAGAAGGGCGAGCGCATCGACCAGCGCCAGCTCATCGCCGACCTCGTTGCTCTCCAGTACAAGCGCACGCAGGCCGATTTCACCCGCGGCACGTTTCGCGTGCGCGGCGACGTCATCGACATCTTTCCGGCGCACTATGAAGACCGCGCCTGGCGCGTGAACCTGTTCGGCGACACCATCGAGGCTATCGAAGAGTTCGATCCGCTCACCGGCCACAAGCAGGACGAGCTCGAATTCATCAAGATGTACGCCAACTCGCACTATGTGACGCCGCGCCCGACGCTGGTGCAGGCGATCAAGTCGATCAAGTTCGAGCTCAAGCAGCGGCTCGACCAGCTCCACGACCAGGGGCGCCTCTTGGAAGCGCAGCGGCTGGAGCAGCGCACCACGTTCGACCTCGAGATGATGGAGGCGACGGGAAGCTGCGCCGGCATCGAGAACTATTCGCGCTACCTGACGGGCCGCCGCCCCGGCGAGCCGCCGCCGACGCTGTTTGAATACGTGCCCGACAACGCGCTGATCTTTGCCGACGAAAGCCACGTCACCATCCCGCAGATCGGCGCCATGTTCCGCGGCGACTTCCGCCGCAAGGCGACGCTCGCCGAATACGGCTTCCGCCTGCCGTCCTGCATGGACAACCGCCCGCTCCGCTTCGAGGAATGGGACATGATGCGGCCGCAGACCGTCGCGGTGTCCGCGACACCGAGCGGCTGGGAGCTGAACGAGAGCGGCGGTGTGTTCGTCGAGCAGGTCATCCGCCCCACCGGGCTGATCGATCCGCCCGTCGATATCCGCCCCGCCCGCACCCAGGTCGACGATCTCGTCGGCGAGGTCCGCGCCACCGCACAGGCCGGCTATCGCTCGCTGATCACGGTGCTGACCAAGCGCATGGCCGAGGATCTCACCGAATATCTGCATGAGCAGGGCATCCGCGTCCGCTACATGCACTCTGATATCGACACCATCGAGCGCATCGAGATCATTCGCGACCTCCGTCTCGGCGCCTTCGACGCGCTGGTCGGCATCAACCTGCTACGCGAAGGCCTCGACATTCCCGAATGCGCGCTGGTCGCAATCCTCGATGCCGACAAGGAAGGTTTCCTGCGCAGCGAGACCTCGCTGATCCAGACCATCGGCCGCGCCGCCCGCAACGTCGACGGCAAGGTGATCCTCTATGCCGACAGCATGACCGGCTCGATGGAGCGCGCCATCGCCGAGACCAACCGCCGCCGCGAGAAGCAGGTCGAGTACAACAACGCCAACGGCATCACGCCGGAGAGCGTAAAGAAGCAGATCGGCGACATCCTCAACTCCGTCTACGAGCGCGACCACGTGCTGGTCGAGGTCGGCGGCCACGACATGACCGACGACGTCATCTCAATCGGCCACAATTTCGAGGCCGTGCTTGCCGATCTGGAAACGCGGATGCGCGAGGCCGCAGCTGATCTGAACTTCGAGGAAGCCGCGCGCCTGCGCGACGAGGTCAAGCGCCTGCGCGCCACCGAGCTCGCGGTCGTCGACGATCCCACCGCAAAACAGCGCACGGTGCAGGGCAAGGCCGGCGCCTATGCCGGCACGAAGAAGTACGGCGACGCCGCCAACCTGCCCGTCAGCGCCATGAAGAAAAAGACCGTGAGTTCCGCCCTGAAAGCGAGCGGCGGCAGCAGCGGCAGTGGCTCGAAGGTGCACAAGCCGCATCTCGATGAGATGCACGGCCCGGAATCGCTGCCCTACCGAGAGAGCCGAGCGCTGCCGGAAAAGCCGTTCGGCAGCACGAGCCGGATCATCCAGCCGACGGACTCGCGACAGTCGGGGCCGGAGTTCGGCCCGGCGCCGAAGTCGACGGGTGGCGCGCCGGGGCGACGGGGTGGGTGGAAGAAGAGGTAGATTCATCCGCGCCAGTCGTGGCTATGGATTCCGGGCTCGCCATTGCGGCGCCCCGGAGTGACGAGGAGATATCTCGGCTCCTCACCCCACGCTCGCCGTCACCACCGCCATCACCGACAGCAGCAGCACGATGGTCACGAGCTGGAGCGAGGCGACAGGCTGGGTGCGCCATTCGGTGATTTTGTCGGCGAGCGATAGGGTGCGATCGAAGAACTTTGGTTCGTAGACGGTCTTGCAGAAGGCGGGAAAGCTCGGCCCGAAGGTTACCGCGACCAGTGCGTGGGCAAGCGAGGCGACGGCGACGAAGATGGCGACGCCGGGATCGCCGACGAGGTCGTTATTGCCGAGCAGTTTGAGCAGAAACGCGGCGGCGGCGAAGGTCGGGAAGCTCTGGAGCGTCGCGGTCAGCGCAAGGCCTTCGAGCGCGTTGTGCAGGCGGGACTTCCTCGCAGCGACGGCGGCGGCCATGGCACGTCTCCCTGATGACATGCGCATGAAGCTAGCCGCGGTGGGAGGTAGACGATGTGAGACGGGTCACGCCCGTTTTCGGCTGCCGGAACGAGGGGCGGAATGGATTCCGGGCTCGCCGCGTTGCGGCGCCCCGGAATGACGAGGAACTACAGCTTGCGCTGTTCGGTCGTCTGGCTCTGTTGCTGCTGCTTTTCCTGCTCCTTGGCGGGTCGGATTTCCAGCGCGCGCGATCGAACGGGAACCGGCACGCAGCGGAAACCGGTGAAATACGGGATTCTATTGTAAATCTCACAAAGTGCGCTCAATTGCGCAACGCAAAAACGTGATTTGCGTTTTGTCCGAAACCCCGTATTTGTTCGTATACAAATGAATGAAGCACCCCTCGGCACCTGCTGTGCATGGGGGTTGTTTTTCGTTTTCTGCAAACCAGCTTCAGGACTGCCCCAGATGACAGAGCACAGCCTCTGGCGTTTCTCGCGCGCGTTGCACCGCGCGATCAACGACCGGCATTTCGAGGATATCGAGGCCCTGATCGACGAGGACGTCGAGTGGGCGCTCTACGGCCCGATCGACATGTTTCCGTTCTTCGGCGCGCGCCAGGGCAAGAACGCCGTGCTCGACGTCATCCATCAGCTCGCCGACAACTTCCATGTCCGCCGCTTTGACCGCGAGAGCATCATGCTCGGCGTCGATTCCGCCGCCTCCATGCTGCGCTATTCGCTGACCGCGCTGGATTCCAGCAAGCCGATCTCGCTGCGGGTGGCGCAGTTCGCCCAGTTTAGGGCGGGCAAGCTTATCAGCATACGCGTGCTGATCGACACCTTCGACCTGGTCGAGCAGGCACTCGGCCGCGCCATTCATCTGCCGAAGATGAACCGCGCCGGCTGAGGGGGACGCCAACGGGCCCCGCAATTCGGGACCGATGACGACGCTCACATGACGTCCTAGCCCCCAGCCCCGCCGGATGCCGTCGTGTCAAAAGCTCGTTATCGGGCGCGCGCCTTTCGCGCGGCCCGTTGGTTCGCATCTCGAGGCGAGCCGCCACAATTTCGCAACGATGGGTCAAGATGTAGTGCGCGGACCGAATGGCGCATGGTCATTGCGAAAGGCCGTATTATATTGGCCGAAAGCATGCGCTGGGCTCGCGGGCAGGACGATGGAATTCTCGACAGGTTTTGGCTGGATCAGGCTGCCGGTACTGGCGGCCGCGTTCATCTTGGGCTCTGTGCTGACAGTCTCGGCGCAGATCATTCCGCCCACGACGGCCGCAGCACCAGACGACGAGGCCGAGGCCGCCGAGGCCCCCGACGTCAACGACCCCGACGTGCTCAAAGGCATCGACGTCGACAAGCTCGACTGGAGCCAGCTCGCAATCGACGCCGGCACGCTCAACGACGTCATCGCCGCGAAGAAGCGCGCGCAGGCCGCAGCCAAGGACGGCCTCAACTGGTCGTCAAACGCCAACGCCAACGGCTCCTCCGCGGTGACGGTGAACCAGTCCGTGTCCTCGTTCTGGGATACGCGGATCGGCGCCGACATGACGGTGACGAGCGAGCCGCGGACGATGTCCGAGCTGTTGGCGCAGAAGGCCACCAATGGCGGCAGCCTGCCGCAATCCTCCGGCACCGCCTGGGCGACCGCAACCGCGCCGGGCGCGGGCTCGATCTGGGACAAGACCGCGGTGGAAGCCCGCGTCGATCCCGGCGCCGAGCAGAGCAAGATCGGCGCCTCGCTCACCAAATCGGTGCCGCTGTCGAGCGACTATTCGCTGACGCTCCAGAACGGCTACAGCGTCAACCAACAGGGCACGACCGCGCTCCCCGGCATCGGCGGGCACATCACCCGCAATTACGAGACAGACCAGAGCGCCAAGGTCACCATCACCGACACCGGCACCAGCATCACCGCCGGCCAGACGCTATCGACCACCGACGACAAATGGCTGCGCAAGGTCGGCGCCGAGCAAAAGCTGTTCGACAACGTCACTGTCTCCGGCTCGGTCGGCGAGACCTCGCAAGGCGCGATCAACAAAAGCCTGACGGCCGGCTTCAAGAAGAGCTGGTAAGTATTCTTACCTCGCCCCGCTTGCGGGGAGAGGTCGACGTGCAAAGCGCGTCGGGTGAGGGGGAGCCTCCGCGAGTCCAACTTTCACCTCCCTTGCGGAGACTCCCCCTCACCCCACCCTCTCCCCGCAAGCGGGACGAGGGAGCCGCCCACCGGCCAAGCCGCGCATCCATCTCGCCGCAGTTCCGTTCAGACATTCCTAACCATACGCCACGGCAAAGCCCCCGAATGGTCCGCCCTTGCCGTATCTTGGCCAAGTTGCGGCCAAAATCCGACGCCCTAGTCCGCCTATAAACGTCGTCGTGCGGGGGACGCTCGCGCTACGCCCAACGCGAACAGGGGAACAAGCATGAACGCCATTCGTCCGGAAAAGATGGAAGCCACCGAGACCGAGACGGTCGACAGCAACCTCGCCGCCGTGACCGAGGTCGAAGCCGGCATCCGTGACTTCGTCCGTAACGACATCGCCTATCTGCGCCGGCCGGCATCGTCCGCCACCACCGACGCGCCGCCGCTCGATTCGAGCGCGGAGGCCACTGTCACCAACGTCAACTCGCTGATCCAGCGCGTCGCCGGCACGTCGCTCGCCGAGATCGAGAATTTGATCTCCGAGCTCGAGAGCCTGCGCGACCTGCTCCATGCGGAAGGCCAGCGCGTCCAGCGCGAGATCTCCGGCTACGCCCAGCTCAGCCAGGCTGCGATGAAGTCGACCCGCATGATCTCCGACAACGTCGCGCAGTGGAAGCGCGCCGCCGACGGCCTGCGCAACAGCTGATCGCAAGCACCAGGCATCACCGGCCGCCGCGTTCCCGAAAGGGAGCGCGGCGGTTTTGATTTGTGGTTTTGATTCTGGGGGCCTCGTGCCCCGGACGCGGTGCGGGCACGCAGTGACGCACTGCAGAGCCGGCCCCCCCAGGATGAATGCGCCGCGCGATGGGTCCCTGTGTCTTGGAAGTCTGTCAGGATAGGGTGGGCGGGAAGCCGTTGGGTCCTTGGCGCTTGACGCCGTGAGCCGGCTCGGTCTCCCGCCCG
>NZ_LGHL01000024.1 GCF_001908205.1 Bradyrhizobium sp. NAS80.1 | reverse complement strand
GCAGGCGGTGTGGGGCCAGCGCAAGCATCGCCTTGAGGCGCTGGATCAGGCCTGGCGTGGCCGACGGCCTCGGCGTCGGCAGGAATACGGCAAGCGGGCGGGCCAGCCGCGCCAGCCACATGCTGGCGCGGAAGCGCTTCGGGTCCGGCAGGACGAAGGCCAGCACCTGGCGCAGCAGCCGCTCGGTGAGCGGCCTCTGATAGCGCTGCTCGATCCTGACCCGGGCCTGGTCCACGAGGTGCATGTAGTTCACCCCGGAGGGGCAGGTCGTCATGCAGGCCAGGCACGACAGGCAGCGGTCGATATGCTTGACCACCTCCGCCGTCGGCGCCTGGTCCTTCTCCAGCATTTCCTTGATCAGGTAGATGCGGCCGCGCGGGCTATCGAGCTCGTCGCCGAGCAGCACATAGGTCGGACAGGTTGCAGTGCAGAAGCCGCAATGGACGCAGGCGCGCAGGATCTTGTCGGCTTCCGCGGTATCGGGGTCGGCGAGCTGCGCCAGTGAGAATTCGGTCTTCATGCCGCAGCGCCCCGCGTCAGCCGGCCCCGGTTGAGAATGGATTTCGGGTCGAAGCTGGTGCGCACCCGTTCGCTCAGCGCGGCAATGCCGGGCGCCTGCGGATGGAAAACGTCGACATCGCGCCTGACATCCTCGGCAGCCCGGATCAGCATCGCGTGTCCGCCCAAGGCATCCGCGCGCTGGCGCACGACCGGGGCGTGCGCGTCCGGCTTCGGCGGCAATGCCGCCCAGATCAGCCCGCCGCCCCAATCGTAGATCACGTCGCCCCCGGTCTCGCGCGCCAATTGCGTCCCGAGCGCCGCACCTGATGCCGGCGGACAGACGATTCGCCAGACCGGCCAGGCCCCCAACGCGCCGCTTGTCGCGAAGGGCAAGACGTCGCGGATCGTGGCCCACAGCGCCGCGGACGCCAGGTCCTCGACCAGCGTCGCGGTCCCGAACGGCGCCAGCAATTCGCGCAGCGATCCGGCGCGGTGGGCGGCGGAAGCCGTGATCCCCTCGAGCCGCAGCACGGTCAGCGCCTCGCCCTGGCCCGCGATATCACCAAGTCCGTCGGTCTTGGCCCGGAACGCCGATTTCGGCAGATGCGCGGCGGCGGACACGTCGAAGGGCGAGCCGAGCGCCGCGGTCATCGCCTTGTTGGCGGCGACATCGTCGAGCCCGCGGAGCAGCAGCGTCCGCTCGGCTTCGGGCTTCGGCATCACCTTCAGCGTGACCTCGGTCATGACCGACAGGGTACCCCAGGACCCCGCCAGCAGCTTGCAGAGGTCGTAGCCGGTGACGTTCTTCACCACCTTGCCGCCAGTCTTGAAGCTGTCGCCGAAGCCGGAGACCGCGTGCGCCCCGAGCAGGTGGTCGCGTGCCCCGCCCGCCCTGATGCGCCGCGGACCGGCGAGCCCGGCCGCGATCATGCCGCCGATGGTGCCGAGCGCCGGAGTGCCCAGGAGCGGCGCGGTGTTCATCGGCTCGAAGGCGAATTGCTGGTTCTTGGCATCGATCAGCGACAGCACGTCGGCCAGCGGCGCGCCGGCCTGGAGCGTGATGATCAGCTCGTTGGGCTCGTAGGAGGTGACGGCGTTGAGCGCGGAGACGTCGAGCACGGCGTTGGTCGCCATCGCATGGCCGATGCCGCGCTTACTGCCATGACCGATGATCTCGAGCGGCTGCTCATTGGCAATCGCCGCGCGCACTACCTCTTCGACGTCTTTGGCGTCTCTGACCTTGAGCGTATCCACGGGAAAAGGCGGTAGCCAAATTCCTAACGAAAATCAAATTTCTCGCGCCAAAGCCTTGCGCCCGAAAGCGCCGCTCCCTGGATGCGATGCGGCAGATAGACCGCCATCCCGATCACGCCGGATGACGGCCGGGCCGATTCGGGCACGACATCGTCACTTCGTCCACCATCGAACCATTCCCTTCCAGACTTCGCTATTGATCGAACTGTTCCAGACGCCCTCTTAACAGGAGTTCCGACATGTACGCACAGGCAATGAAGCAGCGAACAGTCAGCGAAGCGACCAGCGGCGGCGGCCTTCTCGTCGTGGCGCAGTGGGAAGCCAGGGAGGGACAGGCCGACAATGTCGCCGAGATCCTGCGTGGCTTCCTGCCGGAGGCACAAAGCGAGCCTGGCGTGAAGCTGTTCCTGATCAGCCGCGGCACGGAGAACCCGGCACAGTTCCTGTTCTACGAACTGTTTCGCGACGAGGCCGCTTTCAAGGCGCACCAGGAGAGTGCGCACTTCAAGACCCACATCGCAGGCCGGGCGCTGCCGTTGCTGGCAAGGCGCGAGCGGGCGCAATACGCGCTGCTGTAAATGCCGCCTGCACGCCGCGGTTCGGTCAGGACCGCGGCGCGCGCCGCTCTAAATGATCGCGCGCAGCGGTGATCTCCGCAAGATTAGGGCGGATACCGCAAAGCTCCCGACTGCCGCCAGCATCGTCAGCAGGATCGCCTTGGTAATCGCACCAAGCAACAACGCGTGCAGCAACAAGGCAAAGCCGATCAGGATCGGCGGATGGATCAGGTAGACGCCGAACGCATTGTCCGAGAGCCATTTGGCGACCGGACCTTGTGTGCCGAAATAGCGATGGTAGACGGCCAGGATCAAGAAGCCCATGCCGACACAGACGAGCGCCTCCCACAGGCACTTGCCGGCGCTGACGAGGTTGAAGCCGCCCGCATAAAGCGCGGTGTCGCCCTCGAGGCCGCCGCCAAACAGCACCAGCGCCGCGAACAAGGGCGCCGAGACGGCCAGCGCCAGCGCTCCCCAGCGCAGACAGGAACGCTCGGCAAGCCCCGTCATCCAGTTGCCGCGATAACCATGGGCCCCGGCCGCGAACATCAGAAGATATTGCGGCAGATCGCCGGGATGAACGTTGAGCACTGACGTGCCGGCCTGCAGGGCGATGCGTACGGCAAAGGTGGCGGCCGCCATGAGCACCACGAAGACCACGACCATCGGTCCGCGCAGCACAACCGCCCGCTCCTGCCATCCCAACCGCCGGATCAGGCCGTAGACAAGCGAGAACAGCAGCAGCACGGCGCAGAACCACATCGGCCCGGTCTCGGACAGCCACTCGCCATCCGCAAGATGGGTCAACCATTGATGGCCGAAGCCGCCGCGCCCCCAGGTGTGCGACAGGAAATACTGCGTGAGCGGACCGATCACGAACATGTAGACCAGGGTCGGCACGCCAAGTCGGAACAACCGGTCACGGGCGAAGGTCGAAAACCCCTTCCGGTCAAACGATGCCGCAGCGAAATAGCCGGCGATGAAGAACAACACCGCCATGAAGAACGCCTGCAGGAAGCTCTGGTAGATGCCGAAGAACAGCGCCGTCCCGAAGCCCGTCGCCTGCCGGTCCACGTAGTACCAATTGCCGAACGGGCTGTAGGTGTCGGACGCGTGCATGCTCAGAACGAGCAGGATCATGGACCAGCGGATGTTGTCGATGAACAGGAGCCGCGGCGGGGCGTGCGCCGCGGCCGGCTCCGCTGTCGTCGTGTCTACCGGGATGTCCGCCATGCCGCCACCTGGACCGACATGCCAAAAAATCCTCAGAACCGCGGGATGTCCGGAAACGCGAGCTTGCCGGCATGGACATGCATGCGGCCGAGCTCGGCGCAGCGGTGCAGCGTCGGAAACACCTTTCCGGGATTGAGCAGGCCCTGCGCATCGAAGGCGCATTTCAGCCGCTGCTGCTGGTTCAGGTCGATCTCGCTGAACATGTCGGGCATCAGGTCGCGCTTCTCGATGCCGACGCCATGCTCGCCGGTGAGCACGCCGCCGAACTCGACACAGCAGCGCAGGATGTCGGCGCCGAACGCCTCGGCGCGCTCGATCTCGCCGGGCTTGTTGGCATCGTAGAGGATGAGGGGATGCAGATTGCCGTCGCCGGCATGGAATACGTTGGCGCAGCCGAGCTGGTATTTCTCCGACAGTTCGCGGATGCGGGCGAGCGCCTTCGGCAGCGCGCCGCGCGGGATGGTGCCGTCCATGCAGAGATAATCTGGCGAGATGCGGCCGACGGCCGGAAACGCGGCTTTCCGGCCCGCCCAGAACAGATTGCGCTCGGCTTCCGAGGTCGAGATCTGGCAGGTGGTCGAGCCGCAACCGTTCGCGATGGCTTCGACTCGGTTGATCAGTTCATCGACCTCGATCTTGGGGCCGTCGAGCTCGATGATGAGCAGCGCCTCGACATCGAGCGGATAGCCGGCATGGACGAAGGCCTCCGCCGCGTGGATCGCCGGCTTGTCCATCATCTCCATGCCTCCGGGAATGATACCGGCGCCGATGATCCGCGCCACGCATTCGCCGGCCGCCTCGACTTCCGCGAAGCCGACCATCAGCGCGCGCGCCGTCTCCGGCTTTTGCAGGATGCGCACCGTGATCTCGGTGATGACCCCGAGCAGGCCTTCTGAGCCGGTGATGACGCCCATGAGATCGTAGCCCGGGTTCTCCGCCGATTTGCCGCCGATGCGCAGGATCTCGCCGCTCATCAGGACAATCTCGCAACCGAGCACGTTGTTGGTGGTCATGCCGTATTTCAGGCAGTGCACCCCGCCGGAATTCTCCGCGACATTGCCGCCGATCGAGCAGGCGATCTGCGAGGACGGGTCGGGCGCGTAGTAGAAGCCGGCATGCGCGACGGCCTGGCTGATCGCCAGATTGGTGACACCAGGCTCAGTGACGACGACACGGTTGTCGAAATCGATCTCGCGGATGCGCTTGAATTTGCTGAGCCCCAAGAGCACGCCGTCCTCAAGCGGCAGCGCGCCACCGGACAGCGAGGTGCCGGAGCCGCGCGGAACCACCTTAATGCCCTGCCCTGCACAATATTTCAGGATCAGCGAGACCTGCTCGGTCGTATCGGGCAGCACCACGACCATCGGCGGCTGCCGATACGCGGTGAGCCCGTCGGATTCATAGGCCCGCATCTCGGCTGCGCTGTCGATCACGCCCTCGCCGGGCACAATTGCGCGCAATGCAGCAACGATCTCAGCGCGGCGCGCGAGCACCGCCTGGTCACTCGCAGGCATCATGATGGTCATGGCATATCCTTCCGGCTCGCCAAGGCGAACAAATTGTCGCGGCAAATCAACCACGTCCGCGGTGGTTTGGGTAGGCCATCCGAACGTCGGACCAACGATCTCGGGCGAGTTCGCTCTGGGACAAGTAGGAAATCGTGAAACCTGTCATGGTTTCGTGGCTTGTCGAAGCCGGACGGGCCTGCCAAAAGCGGCAAGTCCGACGATTGCCGACCGGGCAAGAGACTGACTAGGCCCACCCACCAGGGAAGAGACGAAGAGCACCCGATGACAAAGCTGACTTTTGGCGCACTGATGATCCTCGCCGTGACTGCCACCGCCCCCGCCGCGATGGCGCAGGATGTCGCGGCCGGCAAAACGTCATTCAACAAATGCCTGGCCTGCCACGCGATCGGCGAAGGCGCCAAGAACAAGGTCGGCCCTGAGCTCAACGGCCTCAACGGCCGCAAATCGGGGACCGCGCCGGACTACAATTATTCGGACGCGAACAAAAATTCCGGCATCACCTGGGACGAAGCCACGTTCAAGGAATACATCAAGGACCCGAAGGCCAAGATCCCCGGCACCAAGATGGCGTTCGCCGGCATCAAGAACGAGACCGAGATCAACAATCTCTGGTCCTTCGTCTCGCAGTTCGACAAGGACGGAAAAATCAAGCAGTAAGCGCGCCAAAGGGGCGGCCGCTAATCGGCGGCCGCCTGCGCGGCGACGATCTTGCCGATCATCGTCTCGATCTCGGTCTTCACCAGATCCGGCACCGCGTTCTGAACCATGTGGCCGAGATCGGGCAGCGCAATCAGCTTTACATTCGGCACCATCGCGGCAAACGGGCGCGCGTGGATGCTGGTTGACACGGTCTTGTCGGGCTCGCCGGCGATGATCGTAACCGGCGCTTTGATCTCGCCGTAGCGCAGAGCTTGCGCGGCGACGGCCTCCTTCAGCGTCACCAGATCATAGGCATTGGCGATGAATTCGCGCGGGCGCAGCAGCAGCGGCGTCGCGGAATCCTGCACGAACCCGTCCGGCATCATCTGCGGCAGGAACACGTCGCGCGCACCGGGCTCGGTCAGGAAATAACCGAGCGGCAGCGTGATGGTGTAGGCCAGCAGCGGGCCGATCAATGGCGTTGCGATGATCTCGTTGTAGCGGCCGACGCCGCCGCGCCACGGATGGGTGACGGGCGCGAGCATCACGAGGCCGGCGACGCGGCCGGGATGATCGAGCGCCATTCGCGCGCCGAGTGCGCCGCTCCAGGAATGCACGACGAAGACCGCGCGATCGATCCCGAGCTTGCCGAGCGCCTGATCGATCATCCGCGCCTGGATCTGCGGCGTCGAATCGTGCCGCCGCGCGCGCGTGCTCCAGCCATGGCCGGGACGATCGAACAGGATGACGCGATGGTTTTTGGCGAGGAGATCGCCGACCGGCCGCCGCATCGCTTCGAGATTGGAACTCGCGCCGTGCAGCATCACGATCGGCAGGCCCGAATCGCGCGGACCAATGTCGACGATGTGAAGTGACGCGCCGTCGACATCGACCATCCGCCCCTGAGGCGGAAAAGCGCGCTGCACGGCGACGACGCCGGCCTGAGTGACCAACGCCAGCACAACCAGCGCCGCCACAATTGACATCACGATCATGGAGAGAGTCCGGGAAATCCAGGGCGCATTGCAGTTACGGGTCTTGGAGGCGGCAGTTTCGCTCCGCCAGCTTCAGCACTTCCACGGGAAATCCCGGGGCTGTGGATATGTGCAAAATTGCCAAACCAAAAAATTCAATGAAATCAACGCTGTTATCCAACGACACGCAAGCCTCGAAACAGCTTCATGCGGTCGTCATCGCGGAGTCCATATAATCGCCATGGTCGGTTCCGGTATTTAGACGCGGGTGGGCGCCGATCATCCTCGCATCCTCAGGGGACGCGGGAAAGGCCGGTAGGATTTGTCCTGATTTGAACCGGAGAATTTTCGATGAGCTTCAGATCCAACGACACTGCGATCGACGAGATCGTCGCGAGCTGCAACGGCGATCTGCGTGGTGCCGTGCGAGCGCTGCTCCTGATCAACGAGCATCTCGAGGCGGAGCTTGCAAAGGCTTACGCGGCAGCGGCCGATCAGGGCCTCGCCGAACGCGGCGGCAGCGCCCTGCACTAGAGCCATTTCCGTTCCGATGGAATCGGAACGGGGCTCTAGATTCTTGTTTTGAGCGTTTTCTTTACGCGAACCGGTGTCCACTTCGCTCGAAAACGCTCTGACGCTCAGGCGGACAGCTAGTTCGAGCTGTCCTCGTCCTTTTCGTCATCGGGCGTAACCGCTGGGCAGGCACGGATCGTCGAGCGGGCAAGCTTGGCATCGGCCTTCGATTTGTAGGGGCCGTCGCCGAACCAGATGTCACCGTTGATCACGGGATTGCTGGTCACGATGTTGCATTTCCCGGTGCCGCGGTTGCCGACCACCCAGAACAGTCCGTCGGCCACGCTCACCGTTCCCGACGCCAAGAGTAAGCTACCTGCAAGGATCAAACGCTTCATGGCTGTGCTCCTGCCATGAAGGTAGGCCTGCGGCCGTGCCACCAATACCCCTTGCGATGCGGCGCGTGTCATCGTGGTTAATCTGCCTCCGCCGCACTCGCTCGACTTGTCGGCTAAATATCGCGGCCTTCGACCTTCTCGGTCAGCGCCTTGACCTGCTCGGGGATCTTCTCGAGGTGCGGGTTGACGGCGAGCGCCTTGCGGTAGGCCTCGAGCGCGCGCTTATCGTCGCCGACCTCCTGCATGATCATGCCGAGGCCTGCGAGCGCGCCGAAATGGCGGGGCTCCCGGATCAGCACCTGCTGGATGTCGGCGAGCGAGCGGCCATAGTCGTTCTGCATGTAATAGAGCGTGGCGCGCCGGTTCCAGGCCTCGATGTAATCGGGCCTGAGCTTGATGACCGCATCCAGCAGCTTGATCGCGATGTCGATCTTCTGTGCGTCGACAGCGGTCCTGGCGCGCTCCATCAGCAGCGCAGCAGTGTCGCTCGGGGTCTGGAGCCAGATCGCCCAGATCCGTGCCTCGACATGCTTGGCGCTGACCTCGTCCGGCGCCGCCTTCAGTGCGCCGAACAGGAAATCGAGATTCTTGGTGCGATCGACCTTGGGCAGCTTGGCCGGCGCCTCGGGAAGCTTCTTCTGCTGCTTGCCGGGCGGAGCCGGCGCATCATCCTGCGCCAGGGCCGGAGCAAGGCCTACGGTTCCCAGGACAAGGGCCAGACACAGGGTGTGTGCAAAAGGGAATCTCACAGCCATGGTCAAAGTCTAAACGCGCAAAGCCGCCCTTGCAAAGCAGGGGCGGCGTCAAACTCGTGTGAGACCGTGGTCTTGCGAGGCGCGCGCGAGGCGTCCGGCAGGGCGAAATCAGCCCTGACGAGCCTTGAAGCGGCGCTGCACCTTGTTGATCACGTAGACCCGGCCCTTGCGGCGGACCAGGCGGTTGGCGCGATGGCGACCGCGCAGCGACTTCAGCGAGTTACGGACCTTCATGGCAGAATCCTGAACGTTCGAAAGGCCGTGTTCGGCACTACCGTTTCGGCACGCGCGAATGTGGCAAAATGAGATTTTTCCCGCCGGCGGACGACCGCCCGGGACGGGGCGGTTCTTAAGGCATGGGGGGACCCGATGTCAATGCAAACGGGCCTCTCGAAGCGCATTAACCTCGGGATAGGCTTGAAACGGTCCCTCCGCCGGAACCACCTCCGGCGAGCTGACGGCCGAGCCTTGCCAAATTCGTTATATGATATAATCAATTTGGCAACCCATCGGGAGGAAACCAATGCCGAAGCTGAAGCTGCCGAATATCGACGATGTCGTCGCGATCGACATCCACACCCACGCCGAGGAGCCTTGCGGTTGCCACGCGGACGACGGCTATGACGACTTCCAGGCGCAGATGGCGGAGTACTTCAAGTCGCCGAACAAGCATCCGCCGACCGTGCCGGAGACCGCGGCCTACTATCGCTCCAAGAACATCGCCGCCGTGATCTTTCCGGTCGATGCCGAGCGCGAGACCGGCTTCCGCCGCTACAACAATTACGAGATGCTGGAGGTCGCCTCCGACCATCTCGACGTCCTCATCCCCTTCGTCTCCATCGACCCGCACAAGGGCAAGCTCGGCGCGCGCGAGGCGCGCAAGCTGATCGAGGAATACGGCGTCCGCGGCTTCAAGTTCCACCCGACCATGCAGGGCTTCTACGCCAACGACCGCATGGCCTATCCGCTTTACGAAGAGATCAACAATGGCGGCGCGATCGCGCTGTTCCACACCGGCCAGACCGGCGTCGGCTCGGGGATGCCGGGCGGCATGGGGATGCGGCTGAAATATTCCAACCCGATGTACATGGATGATGTGGCGGCGGATTTCCCCGACCTCAAGATCATCCTCGCCCACCCCTCCTTCCCCTGGCAGGAGGAGGCGCTGTCGGTCGCGACCCACAAGCCGAACGTCTATATCGACCTGTCGGGCTGGTCGCCGAAATATTTCCCGCCGATCCTGGTCCGCTACATCAACTCGATTCTTCAGGATAAGATGCTGTTCGGCTCGGACTGGCCGGTGATCACGCCGGACCGCTGGCTGTCGGATTTCGCCAAGATCGACATCCGCGACGAGATCCGGCCGAAAGTGCTCAAGGCCAACGCGCGCAAGCTGCTGGGAATCTAGTCAACAAAGAGGTCAGCGTGACGATCAAAGCCGTCGTCTTCGACGCCTACGGGACGCTCTACGACATCCAGTCGGTCGCGGAGATCACCGAGGATGCGTTCCCCGGCTACGGCGACATCATCACGCAAGTGTGGCGGATCAAGCAGCTCGAATACACCTGGTTGCGCTCGCTGATGCAGCGCTACCAGGATTTTGCCGCGGTCACGCGCGACTCGCTTGCCTATTCGCTGCGCGTACTCGGGCTCGCCTACGAGAGCGAAGCGTTCGAGCGTGTGATCGAAAAATATCTGCATCTCGATCTCTATCCGGATGCGGCGGCAGCGCTTACAGCGCTGAAGCCGCGCAAGCTCGCCATCCTCTCCAATGGCAGCCCGGATATGCTGAATGCCCTCGTGCGAAACTCCGGTCTCGACCACCTGCTCGACGCCACCATCAGCGTCGATGCCAAGAAGATCTTCAAGCCGAGCCCGGAGGCTTACTCGCTGATCTCCGAGGTGCTCGGCACCACGCCGGATGAGGTGCTGTTCGTCTCGTCCAATCCCTGGGACGTGGCGGGCGCAAAGGCGTTCGGGCTGAACGTCGCCTGGATCGAGCGGGTGACGCCCGAGGCGATGGCGCTGGCTTGCGTCGAGAACGAACTCGTGGCACCGCTCACCATGTTCAAGGCGATCCGGACCCAGATGGACGATCTTGGTTTCGCGCCGGATCACCGTGTCCGCGCCCTCTCCGAGTTGCCCGGGATCGCCGCCCGCCCGTAAGTCTGGAATGAGCTGTTCTGAATGAGCCTGGAATCCGTTCGCGCCTTCTTCGCCGAGAAAGCCCCCGACATATCCGTCATCGAATCCCCGATCAGCTCCGCGACAGTGACGCTGGCCGCCGAAGCCTATGGCGTCGAGCCCGGCCGGATCGCCAAGACGCTGTCGTTGCGGGTCGGCGAACGCGTGATCCTGATCGTCGCCGCCGGCACCTCACGCATGGACAACAAGAAGGTCAAGGCGGCGTTCGGCGGCAAGCCGAAGATGCTGGGGCTGGAAGAGGTCGCCGAGATCACCGGCCACGAGGTCGGCGGCGTCTGCCCGTTCGGGCTGAAGTCGCCGCTGCCGGTCTATTGCGACGTGTCGCTGAAAGCATTTGACGTGGTGGTGCCGGCCGCGGGCTCGACCCACAGCGCGGTGCGAATCGCGCCAGAGCGCATGGCCGAACTCGTCTCGGCCGAATGGATCGACGTCTGCGAACACCGCCCCTGAAGCACGCTGCGATGATGATAAATCGTCATCGCGCTTTGGATTGCTGTTTGAGCATGATCTCCACGCATACGCGTTCCGCGTTTGTCGCGAGGGAAGAGCGCTCCGCACTTTGCGCGAACGCGGCCCTTCGGGTCCGGATCATGTCTGGGCAGCACTAATAATCTTCATCGTAAGGCCGCGGCTGCGCCGGTGGAGGCGGCGGCGCATTGTTATAGCGCGGCGGCGGCGCGATGCGATTCCGCGGGGCCGGCTGCTGGGGCTGGACCTGGTTGTTCGACTGGAACACCGCACGACATGCGCTCGAGAGCTGTGAGGTGTTCTGCTGCAGGCAGGCGACAATGCGGTTCGTATCCGGAATCTGATCGCTGCACAGGCGCCACACATCCGGTGTGCAGGCCATCTGTTGTTCCAGCGTTCCACGGTACTCTTCGGCGGAGGCAGCGCCCTGGGCGACGATGCCGCCGATTGCAAGCGCCAAACCAAGCGCAATCCGCTCTGTTCGCATATCCAGATCCTTCTCGATTCCCTCAAACTCTCATCAATCAATGAGGCGGAGCCGGTTCTGGACCAACAACAAAATGTGAAAGTGCGTCTGGAACCTACTCCACCTTGCCGATCTTCCTCACCGCCGCGATCAGCCGCGTGCTGTCGGCCGCGACAAACTGCGAGAATGCCGGCGCATCCTGATAGGCGACGAGACTGCCCGAGGCGTCGAACGATTTGAGCACGTCGGGACTCGTCATCACCTGCGCCATCGCCTCGCGCAAGCGGGTCGCGATCGGCGCCGGTAGCGCACTCTGCGCGAACAGGCCGGCCCAGATGTACATCTCGACATCCTTGTAACCGAGCTCCTGGAAGGTCGGCACATCAGGAAAACTCGCGATGCGCTGCGCGCCGCAATTGCCGAGCACGCGCAGCTTGCCGTCGTCGACCTGCGGCTTCAACGTGCCGGGCGCGGCTGCGATCGCCTGCACGGTGCCGCTGAGGATTGCGGTCAGCGCGGGACCGGCGCCGCGGAACGGCACGTGCAGCAGCTTGATGCCGGCGCTGTTTGCGAACATCTCCATCGCCACATGCAGCGTGCCGTAGGGCCCGGACGAGCCATAGGTGATCTGGCCCGGACGCTTCTTCGCATCCTCGACAAAATCCTGCGCCGTCTTCCATGGCGCCGAGGCCGGCACGGCGAGCAGCGTGGGATCGGCGAGCACGCGCGCGATCGGCATGAACTGCGAGACCTCATAGGCGACGGGACGCTCGAACAGCCGGTCGGCTTCCGGGAGCACCGCGAGCGAGGACAGCGTCATCAGCAGCGTGTAGCCATCGGGCTCGGCGCGCGCCGCCGCGGCATTGCCGACCGATCCACCGCCGCCACCGGCGCGGTTGTCGACGATGACGGGCTTGCCGAGAATTCGCTCCAGCACCATCGCCACCGGGCGCGCGGCGAGATCGGCCTGGCCGCCGGCCGGAAACGGCACGATCATGGTGATGTTGCGGACGGGATAGGTTTGCGCGAAGGCCGGACGCGAGATCACGGATTGTGCGAGCGGCAATGCTGCAGCGGCGCGCAGCAAGTCACGGCGATTCATCGGCGGCTCCCCCAATATGATTTTGTCTTTCCTTTGGAGGGGAGACTAGCGGCTCTCGCCGGGTGGGCAAGTGACTTGTGAGGAAATACCGTCTCAACAGACTCCGTCATTGCGAGCGTAGCGAAGCAATCCAGAATCCCGCCGCGGTGACAGACTGGATTGCTTCGCTGCGCTCGCAACGACGAGTCCGTTGAAACAGCGTCCGCTCTACATCACCTTCCCGCCCTTCTTCGGCCGTCGCTTGCACGTCCCCGGCAGCTTCGCCGCCAGGAAATCGCCGAGCACCTCGACACGTGCGGGGCGCGGGCCGCCGGGCGGCGTCACCAGATGCACGGCGCCTTCTGCCTGTTTCCAGTCCTTCAGGATCACTTCGACGGCGCCGGAGGAGATGGCGTCGCCAACGATGAATTCGGGCAGCTCGGCGATGCCGAGGCCGGCGATCAGCGCCGGCATCACGGCTTCACCGTTGTTGACCCGAAGCTGTCCACCCGGACGTACGCTCGCCTGCTCGCCTGCCGAATTGGTGTAGTGCCAGACATTGGGCGTCGTGAGGTAGGCGTAGCTGAAGCATTTGTGCTGGGCCAGATGCATCGGATGCGTCGGCCGGCCATGGCGCTTGAGGTAGGACGGCGCAGCCACCGTGAAGCGGGGCATGGTGAAGAGCCGGCGCGCGATCAGTGACGAGTCCGGCAGCCGCGCGATCCGCACCGCCATGTCAAAACCCTCGCCGATCAGGTCGACCGTCGCATCGCTCAAATGCAGATCGACCGAGACCTCCGGATAGGTTTCGAAGAACTCCGGCAGTAGCGGTGCCACCGCCTTGATCCCGAACGTCATGGGCACGGCGAGCCGCACCAGGCCACGCGGCGCCACCGACTGCGCCAACGCCTCGTTCTCCGCCGCCTCGCCGTCGGACAAGAGGCGCGTCGCGCGCTCGGCGAGCTTGTGCCCGGCATCGGTCAGGGCGAGCCGGCGCGAGGTGCGGTTGAACAGGCGGGCGCCGAGCCGCTCCTCCAGCCGGGTGACCGCCTTGGACACCGTCGCCTTGGACATCGCAAGCTCGCTCGCGGCACCCGCAAACGACCGTAACTCCACGACTTTTGCGAAAATCGCGAGCGCCTCGAAATCGGGGAGTTTTGCCATGGGAGCGCTCCTATCGGGGTATTTCAGGAAACAATGCGTTTCAACAGTTTCTATTTCTATACCACGGACGCAGGCTTATCCAAGCGTCATCGCAATTTCAGGGAATGGAGAAATCAGATGATCGAACTCAGACCTTTCGCAAAGCTCGGCGGCGCCGATCACGGCTGGCTCAAGGCCAAGCATCATTTCTCCTTCGCAAGCCATTACGACCCGAACAACATGGGTCACGGTGCCCTGCGGGTGTGGAACGACGACGAGATCGCGCCGAACACCGGCTTCCCCGCCCATCCTCACGCCAACATGGAAATCATCACCTATGTCCGTGAGGGTGCGATCACCCATCAGGACAGCCTCGGCAACAAGGGCCGCACCGAGGCGGGCGACGTGCAGGTGATGAGCGCGGGCAGCGGCATCCGCCACTCCGAGTACAATCTGGAGCCGACCAAGACACGGATCTTCCAGATCTGGATCGAGCCCACGGCACGCGGGGGGCAACCGACCTGGGGCTCGAAGCCGTTCCCCAAGGCGGACCGCTCAGGCAAGCTCGTCACCATCGCAAGTGGTTTCGAGGACGATGCGGACGCGCTGCCGATCCGCGCCGACGCGCGGGTGCTCGCCACCACGCTGAAAGCCGGTGAGAGCGCGGAGTACGAGCCGCAGAAAGCGCGGCATCTCTATTTGGTTCCCGCGGCCGGTTCAGTCGAGGTCAACGGTGTGCGCATCGATGCCCGCGACGGCGCCGCAATCCGCAACGAGGATCGGCTGAAGATCATAGCCCTCCAAGACTCCGAGCTCGTGCTCGTCGACGCAGCGTAGCAACGAACTCCTCATGCCCGGGCTTCTTCCGGGCATGACATCCCCAACAACTAGCCATCAGATCTAAACTGGAGACCACCATGACCAAAGTTCTCGTCCTCTATTATTCCGCCTATGGCCACATCGAAGCGATGGCCAATGCCGTCGCCGAAGGTGCGCGCGAGGCCGGAGTCACCGTCGACATCAAGCGCGTGCCGGAGCTGGTGCCGGCCGAGGTCGCCAAGGCCTCCTATTACAAGCTCGACCAGGCCGCGCCCGTGGCGAAGATCGAGGACCTCGCCAATTACGACGCGATCATCGTCGGCACCGGCACCCGCTTCGGCCGGATGTCCTCGCAGATGGCGAACTTCCTGGATCAGGCCGGTGGTCTCTGGGCCAAGGGCGCGCTGCACGGCAAGGTCGGCGGTGCCTTCACCTCGAGCGCGACCCAGCATGGCGGCCAGGAGACGACGCTGTTCTCGATCATCACCAATCTCCTGCATTTCGGCATGGTCGTCGTCGGCATGAATTACGGCTTTGCCGGCCAGATGAAACTCGATGAGGTCACCGGCGGTGCGCCCTATGGAGCCACCACGATCACCGGCGGCGACGGCAGCCGCCAGCCCAGCGCCAACGAGCTCGCCGGCGCACGCTACCAGGGGCGCCAGATCGCGGAGACCACCAAGAAGCTGCACGGCTAAGCTTCGCGATCGACTGCATAGCTGATGCGATACGGGCGGCATTCTCTTTCGGGAATGCCGCCCCATCTCTACTCGCAGAATATTGGCCAAGAGCGACCAAGAGCGATACGAATGACTTTCGAACTTTTGTTGATCGCCCAGATGATCCGCAAGCCCGCCCAGGCGCTGGCGCGACGCTGGTATTGCCGCAGCCTCTTCCGCGCCTCGCGCGGTCGCTTGCATTGTGCAGGCTGCACGGGATCGTAAATCTGCCCGCATCGGGACCAAGAGCGCCGCATCTTGCGGCGCTTTTGCTTTAGCGCGCCCGGGCGTCCATCTCCCGATAAGTCGCTAACGATCGCGTTCCGCCTGCTCGACGCATTGGAATCTGGCGAGGAAATGCAGTCCCGCCACCGCAAGCGCAAACATGAACCAGATCGGATTCTGCCGATCGAGCAGGAAGGTTTCGGTCGTCCCGTAGTACAGGCAGAACAGCCAGATGGTCAGAAACAGTTTTGCCAGCGCACTGCTGCGGTTGTGAGCCTGGGCGCTCTGGAAGTTCTTGAGCGGTGACAGCACGAAGACGAGAATGACGAGCATCAGCCCCGGCAGGCCGATGGTGACCGCAAGGTCGAGATAGCTGTTGTGGCTATGGGCGGCGGTCGTCGCCCATTCAGCGCCCTGGGTGGTCTGCCGCTCTGTCACGCCGTCCCAGAACGCCGCGTAGCCGTGGCCCGTGATGGGCTTTTCGGCAACGGCTCCGAGCGCAAACTGCCAGATGTCGGAGCGGCCGGTGAAGGTTGGATCGATAGGAAGCAGCCTCGTGACAGCAGCGAGCGCCGGGCTCGCAGCGGTGCCGACCGTGAGCAGGTTCATCACGATCAGCGGCGTGAAGCAGATGAGCCGCTTCAGCCACAAGCTTCGCGTGACGAAGACCAGCGATGCGAGCGCGCAGATCGCCAGACACAGCGCCGTCGACGTCTTGCCGCCGGTGAAGATCAGGAAGATGCCGGCGAGTGCTGCGACCGCGGGGCCCATCACGAACGATCCGGCGGCCCAGAGATAAATGCCGACATAGGCCAGGATGGTCATCACCGGCGATGCGACGTTCTTGTGCCCGAAGCTGCCGCGCCAGTCGCCGGCGAGCTGCGGCTCGCTGAGGTCGAGCGCGGTGTGCATCGAATATTCCGGCGCCAGGAAGACGCCGAGATAGCAGAGCGCGAGCAGCACGAGCGCAGCAGTGCCGAGGCACAGGTTGAAGCTGCGCCGCGTCGGCGGCAGCAGCGGCAACAGGACGGCGAGCGATGTCACGCTGGCCGCGAGCGCGAAGCGCTGGATCGAGACTCCAAGGCTCTCGGAGAAGAGGATGTTGATCAACAACCATCCGACGAGACAAAGATGCAGCGGGGTCACCAGGCTCTTCAGCGCGGGCGCATCGGTGGCGGCGACGGACAGCACCGCAACCGTGGCGAGGAGGCCGAAAACGATGTAGGTCAGCGCCATGCGCCCGCCGACGACAGCGGTCACGTCTTCGCTACGCAGGTCCGGAAAGGGGTCGAGCGTCACCAGCACCAGGAGCAGGACCGCGACTGCGACGAGGCAGCGGGCGGCCTGCACGGCATTCAGCTTCGCAAACACATCACGCAGCAGGTGGCCGAGCGATCGGACCTCGGCGTCAATCATGTCTGCTGCGTTGCGATCCATGCCTCGAGGCCAAGATGAGGACGCGGGATCGCTCGGGCTTAGCCTACCCCCGTTAAGCATCCGTCAACCGGCATGCCGGATGCGGCAGGTGCCTTGGCCGTCTTTTGCTCCCGCGCCACACGTCGCGCGATCTCGTAATATTGAAGCGCCCGCTGCTCGAGCGTGAGATTGTCGAGCACATAGCCGCGCGGATCGAATGTATCAGCGGCGCACCCGGCCCAGAAATCCTCCCAGCCCGCCTCGAACCCCGCGGTGTCGACGAACGTGGCACCGCAACGGTCATCCCAGTATGGCACCGACGACACCGGCTCGAACCTTACCCGGTGCGGATAATAATCGGGATCCCGCCACGGGCCGCCGGGATTCCAGGCAAACACCGCCACGCCGCAGGACAAGGCCTGCTGATAGGCAATGCCCTGGCTCTCGTTCTGGCACAGGAAGATCATTGCACGCGAACGCGCCAGCGCTGCCTGATAGTCCTCTTCCTTGTAGTTGCCGTAACGCAGTTCCGTGAACGAGCGGCCCTCCTTGATGAGCCGGGCGCGGACGGGCTCGACCAGCTCCGGCGCATAGCGCTCGCGGTCCCAGTGGACCTTGTCGTAGATCAGAACATCGACGGTCTTTTGCGAGGGGCGCGACGGCGCCCAGAGATCCGTGTCGATACCGACCGGCCAGGCCTCCGTGTCGGGCCAATACGGCCGGTACATGTCGACATACCAATCGCCGGGCACCACGACCTTCTTGACCGGCAGCCGCTCGAACAAGTCGGGATCGTCGAGCGGATGATTGTGGGCGGCAACGCCAAGCAGGATCGGGTTCTTCCACGCGAACTTGTCGAGCAGGAAGGTGCGACCGATGATGCACGCGACTTCCTCGGGATGCTGCGCGATGTAGCGATAGTCGTTGACGCGGTAGCGGATGCCGAGCCGGTCGAGCCCCGCGCAAAGATTGAGGAACACGCGAAGCTGTCCGCTCATCCGCGGCTCGCCGAGCAGCATGCGACGCGCCAGGCGCCGCAGATGCCGGTCGCCGGGAAACCAGCGGTCGTCCTTGTCCTCGTAGAAGAGGTTGAGGACCATGTCGTCGGGATCGTAATCGAACGTCTTTGCGGGCACTGGGTTCATCCGCGGCAATCGGGTCCCCATTCTCGCATGGGACCGGCTGCCGCACTGTTCCAAATTTGCGACAGGCTTAATGCTTCCGGCTTAACGCTAATCTACGAAACAGTAGCAGCGCAGGTCCTCCAGGAAACGATTCCACCGTATTATGGATGTCATCCGCAGCGGCCGACGTTGCGATCGCTGGCGTTGCCAGCTCGGCAGATGCGCCCTGGTTAACATAACCTTAAAGACGAGCCGCAGCTTGATCACCGCCGAAGACGTTCTCGAATTACCGGCCAGCTCGCGCGTGACGACAGCCCCGAGCGTTCCGCTGCCGGTCAGCGCTGCCGGATCGGTGTCCGTCGTCGTCCCCGCCAAGAACGTTGCGGCCTATGTCGGCGAAACCATCGCAAGCGCACTGGCGCAACGCGAGATCGCCGAAGTGATCGTCGTGGACGACGGCTCGACCGACGGCACCGCTGCGATCGTCCTTGGCATCCGTGATCCGCGGCTGCGCCTGATGACCAACGACTCCGCCGGCGTATCAGCCGCGCGCAATTTCGGCGCGCGACATGCGAGCGGCGACTGGCTCCTCTTCCTCGATGCCGACGACCGCCTGCGCCCCGGCGCGGTGGCGGCACTGCTGGTTGCTGCGCGCAGTGCTCCGCACGCGGTTTTCGTCTATGGCGACTACAATACGATCGACAGCGAGGGACGGCAGATCGGCAGGCGTGACCTCTTGAAAGGACGCCGCAAGCCGTCCGGCGACGTGCTGGCGCGGCTCGCGGCCGGCAATTTCATCGTCAATGGCGGCATCGCGCTCGCGCGCGCAGAGGCCTTCCGCGCCATAGGCGGCTTCGACGTCTCCCTCAGATATTGCGAGGACTGGCACTGCTGGTGCCGCCTCGCCGCGATCGGCGAGTTCGAGTTCGCACCAGAGCTCCTGCTCGACTATCGCTTGCACACGGCCAACACCATGAACGCGGCGGTGCGAACGCCGCAGGACTTCTTCCCCGCCATCGCGCGAATCTTCGACGACGGGTTGATCCTGGCGCGACTGCCGGAGGGTACGGCCGCCGGGCTGCGCCAGGCCGCCGAGATTCATCTCGTCACCTACTCCGCGATGCAAGCGGTCCGCTTCGGCAGGTATCGCGACGCTTTCACTTATCTCGGGATGGTCGGCCGGCGGTCGCTCAAATCGCTGCCGCGCTCCGCGCTCCGGGTGGTCCTCGCCTGTTTCGGCATCTAGTCCGTCACCGCGGCGTTAGGACACGATCTTCGAGGCCTCATAGGGCTTCGGCTCGATGCCGAACGCTGCGAGTACGGAGCCGAGTGCGACCATCACGGGGTGCATGGCGACGACGGCCTTCGACGACGTCAGCAGGCCGGCCGCGCGCATCAGCGACAGCGGCAGCCGTCCCAGCATCCGCGCGTACACCCGCGCCCGGGCTGCCGCGCCCTGCGCTGCCTTGTACTCCACACGATAGTTGATCGCACCGATGCGCAGGCCACGCTTTGCGATCCAGCCGAGGCTAGTGCGGCTCTGCGGCACGGTCTCGGTGATGACCGCCTCGGCGGTCCAGTGGAAGATCATGCCGGCATCGCGACACCGCGAGAAAAAATCGCAGTCGCCGCCGCCAAGGAAGTTGAAGCGCAGATCGAAGGCAGGACGGCCAGACCGCTCGAACGCCGCGCGGGTGATCAGGCAATTGCCGCAGCCATAGATCAGCGGCACCGCGCCGCTATAATCATAGGCGGGACAGAAGGCGGGATGACGCGACAGCCAGGGCTGACTGTCGTCGTCGAAGACCGGCAGCACCGGTCCGCCGACGATGTCGGCGCCGGTCGCCTCCGCGGTGCGAACCATCAGCTCGAGCCAGTCGGGTGAGGCGATCTCGTCATCGTCGATCATCAGGAAGCGGGTCGCGGCCGGAAACAGCGCCTGCGCCGTCTCGAACGCGGCGTTGATTGCCTGGCAATTGCCCTGGCGCTTCTCGACGAGGCAGATGCCCTGGAGCCTGCCATCCGCCAAAAACTCGGCGGCGACCGGCGCGCTCTCGCGCCGCGCGGCATCGTTCTCGACCATGACGACTGCAAAGGAGCGCGGAGTGCGCTGGCTCGCGACGGATTCCAGAGTCAGCCGCAGATGCTGCGGGCGGCGGAAGCAGGGAATGCAGACGACGATGCCGACCGACAGGTCGATGACGCGGGAGCTCGCCGCGATCTCCCGGTTGGGATCGCTTACGGCATCCGAGATCCGGCTGGCGGACAGGTCTGTCGGGATCATGGTCATGGCGTTCTTGATGTCCGAGATATATTGAAAAAGCCCTGCTTCAATCGCGCGGATCGTCGTCGAACCGCGACGGCACATCGCCGCGGGACAAATGCGTCTCAAAACGAACGGCCGACCCGGAGCACAGGATGGTGCCACGCTGCCGATCTCCCCCGTCCCGCCCAACACAATGCACTTAACCGCTTTCGCGTGTTTCTCCTCTCGAAAACTTGCGCGCGTGATAGTGCAATTTGCAGTCCATCGCGCTGGCGATGGCTCGACATGAACGATGCCGTAGTTAACGCACATGCGCATTAACCCGGCCCTAAGCACCGCGACCGGTGAACGGCCGCGGCTTCAGATTTGCTCTTCGGGGACGCGAGACGTTTCCTGTAAAATTGAATCGAACAAGCTCGGTCAAAGAATATGAACAAGCCAGCCACGATCGATTTCGCGACAGCCACGGCGATCAACGTCCCCGCGGCCGCTGCATATACCCAAGCGCTGCACGATCTGATTCCCGGCGAAGCCCGCGACAGCCTGCTCGCCGTTCGCGACGTGCTGCGCGACGAGCTCCCACAAGGCCGGCTTGCCATTTATGAAGCCGGCGGCGGCTCGTGCAGCGTTCTGCCGACGGAATTGCTGAGCCGCAGCCACGTCACCGTCGTCGACATCGACGAGGACCAGGTCCGCAACAACACCTACGCGGACGAGGCGATCCTCGGCGATGTGCAGACCTACCGCTTCGGGCGCGAAACCTTCGATCTTGTGATCTGCTACAACGTGATAGAACATCTGCCCAACGTCGACGCTGCGCTCCTGAATTTCCGTGATGCGCTCAAGCCCGGCGGGATGATCCTGATCGGCGCGCCCAATCCGCGCTCGCTCTCCGGCGTCGTCACCAAATATTCGCCGCACTGGTTTCACGTCTGGTTCTACCGGCACATCCGCGGCATCAAGGATGCCGGCCTGCCCGGTGAGCCGCCGTTCCCGACCTTCTTCCATCCGCTGGTGACGCTGCCCCGGCTCGAGGCGTTCGCGGCCGCCAATGGCCTTGAGATGAGCTACCGCCGTGAGGTCGAGAGCCCACGCTATCCCGAGATGCGCCGGCGCAAGCCGCTGTTCGCCGCTTTGGTCGATGCCGGCGCCGCTGTGCTGAACGCCGTGCTCCCCCGCGGCACCGACGTCCGCCGCGGCGACTATCACGTCATTCTGCGGAAGCGCTGACGGCGATGACGCGCGCGCGGCCTATCGCTGGGCGAGCGGAGCCTCGCGGCTATGCTACGCGCGGTAACGAACCGTTAATCTCTGAAGACGCCCCTCACAGCGACGCACCGAAATGTGGCCCGCGCTTTAAACGCTTTGTTTGCCATTTCGGTGAATAGTCCCTCAATGAGTATGGTTAATTTTCCCGGTTGCGTTGATTGGGCACCTATATCGCAGGTGCGTGGCGTAGAGCGAAGAGTAACCCCTCAGCCCGCGGCAGTTGGAATGAAAGCTGGGGATCATGCTGGACTATAACCAGCCGATAGAGCGGGCCAAACCGTGGGCTCCGCAACAGCGGCCTCAGGCCGCCTTCAACATGCTGGAGCTCGTCAACCTGCTCTGGCGGCGAAAGGTCGCGATTGCCGCCGCCGCCCTGCTCGGCGCGACGCTCGCCATCACCATCGGCAAGAACCTGACGCCCCGCTACACCGCCACCGCACAGCTCTATGTCGACCCGCGCGAGCTCCAGCTCGTCGATCGCGAACTCACGCCGCGCGCGCAGGACGTCTCCGGCATGTCGATGGTGGTGGAGAGCCAGGCGCGCCTGATCACCTCCAACAGCGTGCTGCTCCAGGTGATCCAGCAGGCCAATCTCGACAAGGATCCCGAATTCGGCGGCGGCGACGGTAAAAGCCTGATGTCGTCGGTGTTCGGCCTGATCGGCCTTCATCCCAGCGCGCCCTCCGCGGCGGATAAGAAGGAAGTACAGCTTGCGGCGCTCGACGTGCTGAACAAGCACATCACGATCCGCAAGACCGACAAGAGCTTCATCGTCGACATCGAGGTCTGGGCGACCGATCCGGCGAAAGCGGCGATGCTCGCCAACACGCTGACCAACGCCTATCTCGCGGAATCCCGCAACTCGCAGGCTTCGGCCGCACGGCGCGCCACCAACGATCTCTCCGGCCGCCTGAAGGAGCTGCGCGAGCGGCTGCGCACAGCCGAGACTGCGCTCGCGACCTACAAGGCCCAGAACAACTTCGTCGGCACCCAGGACACGCTGATCAGCGACCAGCAGCTCTCCTCCAGCAACCAGCGGCTTTCCGCGGCCCGCGCCGCGACGATGGATGCGCAGGCACGGCTCGACCAGATCGAGGCCAGCCGGCGCACGGCCGCGGATGCCGGCGCAATTCCCGAGGCGCTGCAATCCCCGACCATCGCGAACCTGCGCGCACAATATGCCGATGCGCGCAAGAAATATGCGGAGCAGACCGGCGAGCTTGGCCCGCGCCATCCGGCGCTGCGCCAGACCGAGAAGCAGGTCGAGGATCTCAAGCGCACGATTAGCGAGGAGATCGATCGCTTCGCCCAGTCCGCCAAAAACGATCTGACACGCGCCCGCGACTACGAGGCCTCGCTCAACCGGGCTCTGGAAGCACAGAAGCGCCAGAGCCTTCAGCTCAGCCAGGCTGCCGTGCGCCTGCGCGAACTCGAGCGCGAGGCCGACGCCAGCCGCGATGTCTATCAATCATTCCTGAAGCGCTCGCGCGAGACCGAGGAACAGGAAAGCCTGAACACCTCGGCAGCGCGGGTCATCGGCGAAGCCACGGTGCCGCAGCGGCGCTCGTTCCCGCCGGCGATGAGCATGTTCGCCATCATCGGCCTGATCTTCGGTGCGCTCGCTGCTTCGAGCTGGTTCGTCGCGGCTGAATTCCTGTTTGCCGGCGCGGCCACGCCGGCGCCGCCGCCTCCCCGAGCTCGGGAGGTTTCGCGGGCTCCGGAGGTTGCACAACCTCAGCAGGTTTCGCGAGCCCCGGAAGTTGCACAGACCCCGCCGGAACTTGCGGCGCCACCGCTGCAGCCTTCGATGGCCGAAAAGCCCCTGATCGAAAAGCCGCTGATCGCGCGGCTTCAGGAGGCCGACGTCCTCCACACGCTGGGCGCCATCCTCGCGACCGGCGGCGGCGTCGACCTCACCCGCCTCGGCTGGCCGACGCTACGCCCCGGCTTTCCCCTGACGACGCTGCTCAACGCCTGGCGCGACATGCGCGGCGCAGTGGCTCGGCGTGCCGACAACAAGGCGATGCCGGTCATCGCGCTGATCGGTGCCGGCGAGACCGTCGGGCGCAGCGTGACGGCGCTGAACTTTGCGCTGGCAGCGGCGCGTGACGGCGTCCGTGTGCTGACGATCGATGCCGATCATCAGGCACACTCGCTCTCCAACAAGGTCAACCGTACCAGCAAAAGCGAACCAAGCAGGCTCGGCTGGCTCTCGATCGGCAGCAAGGCCGCGCGCGAGATCAAGACGGTCAACGGCATCTCGGTGCTGCCGGCTGCGGAGAACGATGCCGGCAAGGCGGCCGACGCCATCCGCAAGGCCATTGCGCATGCACGCTCCGCCGGCGGCTATGACCTCGTGATCCTCGACGGCCCCGCGATGCCGCTCGCGGCCGGCGACCGCAAGCTGCTCGACAACGTCGACGCGCTGGTGGCGGTGCTGTCGACCAGCCTCGACATCAACGACATCCTGGAAGAGATATTGACCGCACTCGGCCACGCCGAGCGCAAGCTCGTCGGCGTCGTGCTCGACGAGCTCACTCCCGCAACCCAAGCTCGCCAGCGAGGCAGACAATATGCTTGAGCGCCGTGTCAATCTCGAAGGCCGGGCCGCTACTGCCGACGTGCCGCGCATCACCGTGGGCGGCCTCCGCATGGCCGCACTCGACCTGGAAGCGACCGCGGATTTCATGATCGAGGCCACCGATCCGCGCCATCGCATCGGCCGTCCCCTGTACCTGACCTCGGCCAACGGCGAGGTGCTGGCGCGCTGCTCGACCGAGCCGCAGACCGAACGCTTGTTCCGCGCCGCCGACCTGATCAATGCCGACGGCCAGCCGCTGGTGGCTGCCTCGAAGCTGCAATCCTGGTTCCCGCTGCCCGAGCGGGTCGCGACCACGGATTTGTTCCACGTCGTCGCACGCAAGGCGCAAGCGCTCGGCCGCACCTTCTACATGTTCGGCGCCAGCGAGGCCGAGAACGCCGCTGCGGTCGAGAACGTCCGGAAGATGTATCCGAACCTCAAGATCGTCGGGCACAGCCACGGCTATCTCCGTGGCGAGGCTCTGCGCGCGAAAGTCGAGGAAATCAACGCGCTCGCGCCGGATTATCTGTGGGTCGCGCTCGGTGTGCCCAGCGAGCAGGCATTTGTCGAGGAATTCACACCGCTGATGTCCAATGTTGGCGTTATCAAGACGTCGGGCGGATTGTTCAACTTTTTATCGGGCAGCAGGTCCCGCGCGCCGCAATGGATGCAGAAGCTCGGCCTCGAATGGGCCTGGCGCACCTGGCTCGAGCCACGCCGGCTGCTCTGGCGCTATTTGACCACCAACCCCCGCGCGCTCTATCTTCTCTTCAGCCGCAACCGGCCCTTCAATCGCTGAAAGAGAGTAGAAGACGACATGACTGACCGACCGACTGTCCTCGTCACAGGAGGCGCGGGCTATATTGGCTCGCATGCCTGCCGCGCACTGACCGCCGCCGGCTATCAACCCGTCGTTTATGACAATCTCTCGACAGGTCATCGCAGCTTCGTGGCCGGCCCGCTGGTGACGGGCGATCTGCTCGACGGCGCGGCGCTGGCACGCGCCTTCGCCGATCACAAGGTCACGGCGGTGATGCATTTCGCGGCGGCAAGCCTCGTCGGCGAATCCATGACCGACCCGCAGAAATACTACATCAACAACGTACAGGGCACGCTGTCGTTGTTGCAGGCGATGCGCAACGCGGGCTGCACGCGCATCGTGTTCTCCTCGACCGGCGCCGTCTACGGCAACGCCGATTCCAAGGAGCTGCCGGAAGACTTTCCCTGCGCGCCGATCAATCCCTACGGCGCGTCGAAGTGGACGATCGAGCGCATGCTCGCCGATTACCGCTCGGCGTATGGTTTCGGCGCATTCTGCCTGCGCTATTTCAACGCCAGCGGCGCCGATCCGGCCGGCGGCATTGGCGAGTTGCGTGACAACGAGACCCATCTCATTCCCCGCGCCATGATGGCCTTGCAGGGTCATGTCGACTTCGCCGTGTTCGGCGACGATTACGACACGCCGGACGGCACCGCGATCCGCGACTACATCCACGTCACCGACCTCGCTGCCGCGCATGTCGCTGCGCTCAAGCTGCTGGAGCAGGGACACTCCGGCGGCAGCTTCAATCTCGGCACCGGCTCCGGCTTTTCCGTGCGCGAGATCCTCACCGCCATCAGGCAGGAGACGGGGCGCGAGGTGCCGCACACCATCAAGCCGCGCCGCGCCGGCGATCCCACTTATCTGGTCGCGGATCCTTCTGCTGCGCGAAAAGTGCTGAACTTCGTGCCGCGTCACTCCGACCTGCCCACGATCATCCGCACCGCCTGGGCCTGGCACCAGAAGGCGCATCCGCTAAGGTCGCGATAGGCGGCGCGAGCGCGCGCGCCTTGCCCGGCGGGTGGCGATCACGACGTCCGCGAGCTGCATCCGGAGCCGCTAGATGACGGCGCGTTTCAACCGTAGCGCAGCGGCTTCTTCGGCGGCAAGATCCAACTCGGGTTGGAGCGGTGGCGCGACAGGCATCATCATCGGCCGCAGCAACTCGGCCATCTGCGGCGCCGGCAACGGCTTGGAAATCGGAAAGCCCTGCATCTCGTCACAGCCATGGGTGCGCAGGAACGCCTCCTGCTCGGCGTTCTCGACGCCTTCGGCGACGACGGTCATGCCGAGCGCCTTGCCCATGCTGATGATCGCCTGTGCGATCGCCTGGTCTTCCGAATCCTGCGGCAGGTCGCGCACGAAGGAGCGATCGATCTTGATGGTATCGATCGGGAAATGCTTCATCAGCGACATCGACGAATAGCCGGTGCCGAAATCGTCGATGGCGAGGCGAATACCGCGGCTCTGGATGGCGTCGAGCACCTTGAGCGCGCGACCGACATTGCGCATCATCATGCTCTCGGTGACTTCGAGCTGGAGCAGCACCGGCGACATGCCGCTGGCGGCCAGCGCCTCGTCGACGTCCTGCAGCAGATGCTCGTCGGCAAACTGCCGCGGCGACAGGTTCACCGCCATCGACACCGGCAACAGGCCGCGGCGCTGCCAGGCCATGGCCTGCGCGCAGGCTTCATTCAGCACCCAGCGGCCGATCGGCACGATCACGCCGGTCTCCTCGGCGAGCGGAATGAATTGCGCCGGCGAAACGTTGCCGAGATCGGGATGCGTCCAGCGCAGCAGCGCTTCCACGCCGGTGATCTGGCCGGTCTCCATGTCCACCTTGGGCTGGTAGTTCAGCGAGAACTGCTCACGCTCCAGCGCCCGGCGCAGCGCGCTCTCCAGCGACAGCCGCTCGATCGACTGCGTCTTCACTTCCTTGGAGAAGAAGCGATAGCCGTTCTTGCCGTCTTCCTTGGCGAGATACATCGCCATGTCGGCGTTCTTGGTCAGCGTCTGGGCGTCGGAGCCGTTGGCCGGATACATCGCGATGCCGATCGACGCCGTGGTGTGGCACTCGTGACCGGCCAGTTCCATGGGCTCGGCGAGCGCCGTCAACAGCCCGGTCGCGATGCGCTGGACGTCGTCGACCTCGCCGCACTGATCGAGGATCACCACGAACTCGTCGCCGCCGAGACGCGCCACCACGTCGCTTGCCCGGAGCGCGCCGCGCAGCCGGTTGGCCACTTCGAGCAGGAGCAGGTCGCCGGCCTCGTGCCCCAGCGAATCGTTGATGACCTTGAAGCGGTCGAGATCGATGAACAGCACCGCGAAACGGTGATCGTGACGCTGCGCCGCGTCGATGGCCTCGCGGAGCAACCCGTTGAAGGTCTCGCGGTTCGGAAGGTCTGTCAGGCTGTCGTGCGAAGCGAGGTACTCGATCCGCTCGTCCGCCCGGTTCTTCTCGTCGGCGCGATCGAAATTCTCCATCGCAAAGGAGACGTTGCCGGCGAGGCGTTGCAACAGCTCGACGAATTCGCCGGTGAAGGTCTCCTGCTCGGTCGACATGTAGATCATGACGCCGACGGGCTTGTCGTGCGTGATCAGCGGGAACGCTGCGCCGGAGCGCGCGCCGTCGCCTTGCAGGACGGCATGGAAGGCGCTCACGCGGCCATCATTGACGTAATCGTTGCTGACACAGGGCTGCCGGGTGCGGAACGCCGTGCCGCTCATGCCGCGGCCTTCGGGCCGGTCGGCGTCGACGGAAAGGCGAACGTTGCGGGTGGTCTCTGCGGACGGTCCCGCGGCCGCCACGATCTCGAGCTGATCGCCGTCGGCCCTGGCGAGCGCTATGGTCGTCGAGGTGAATCTCCCACCGGTGGACGCGGCCTGACACACCAGCTCGAACAGCTCAGTGCGCGACTTGGCTCGCACGATCGCTTCATTGGTGGCGCTCAGCGCCGCGAACATGCGCGTCAGGCGCTCCTTCTGCGCCTCGGCCCGCGACCGCTCCTCGGCTCGGTCGAAATTGTCGAGCGCAAAGGCGACATTGGCCTGGAGCCGTTGCAGCAGCTCGACCAATTCGGGCGTGAACGTGCCGCGTTCGGGCGAGTTGAAAAGGAACACCCCTTCGACGCGGTCGCCATTGAACAGCGGCAGCGCCGCGGCGGATCCGATGCCGTTGCGGCGAGCGTCGGCCTGCCAGGGCTTGATCCGGTCGTCGGACAATAGGTCATTGCTGACGCAGGGTTGGCGTGTCCGGAAGGCCGTTCCCGTCAGCCCCCGCCCCTCGGGCACCTGGTCGGATGTGGAGAACTTGGAGGCGCGCACCGTATCCGCGTTCGGCCCGTAGCAGGCGACAACGCGGAGCAGCTCGGCATCGCGATCGACGAGCGCGATGGTGGCCGAGGTGAACTTGGCGCCCTTCGCCGTTGCTTCGCACACGAGCTGGTACAGCTCCTGCTCGGTTTTCGCGCGCAGGATGGCTTCGTTGGTCGCGCTGCGCGCGCCGAACATGCGGTTGAGCCGCCGCGTCGCCCGCTCGCTGGTCTGCCGTGCGGTCTCGCGCGTGAAATTGTCCAGAGCATAGGAAATGTTGGCGGACATGCGCTCGAACAGCAATACCATCTGGGCGTCGAGTGAGCCTGCCTCACTGCGGGTCACGAACAGCACGCCGACGCTCTTGCCATTGCAGAGCAGCGGCAGGGCCGCGGCCGCGCCGACGTGGGATTTCACCGCTCCCTCGCGCCATGCCAGCGATCGCGGATCGTTCAGAAAATCATTGCTGATGCAGAGCGTCTGGCTGCGAAATGCCTCGCCGCCGACGCCGGATCCTTCGGGTGTGCCAGCTTCGGTCGTGATCTCGATCGCGCTCAGCCGCGCGACGTCTTCGCCGCAACCAGCGGCAAAACGCAGCCGACGACCGTCCGGCTCCAACAGGAACACCGCGACGGCCATGAAGTCTCCGCTCGCAAACCCGGCGGCGCAGACCTTCTGGTACAGCTCGTCCGGCGATTTCGCGTAGAGGATCGCTTCGTTGATCGCACTCAACGCTGCAAAGGTGCGCGCGAGGGTCGTCTGCACGATCTTAACTCCCGGGCATTTCTACCCTTTTTATTCCGGGTGCTTTATGAACGGCCATCGCCTAAGTGGTCGTTATTGCGTGCCGCGAACCCACAATCGAAGTGAACGAGCTGAGAACAGGGGACGACAAACTGTCGGGAATCCCGCCGCGCGGGATGTTCGCGGCGCCGGCACACGACGAAAGGCGCGTTCTCTTTACGAATTTGCAGCCCTGTATTGGTTTACGGGAGATTGATATCGCTCCTGCGCTTTGAGACGATGGCATCCAACGAGCAGCCCGTTAAGGGCAGCAAGCCGAGGAAACGCCATGCCGATCGTCAGGGCCGACCGCCTCACGCGCATCAGCGCCGCACTGCTCCGTGCCGCCGGAGCCTCCGAGGAAGAAGCCGACGCCGTGGCCGTCGGCTGCGTCAACGCCAATCTCGCCGGCCACGACTCCCACGGCGTGATTGCTGTTCCGACCTACATCGACCGTATCAAGGCCGGGCACATCGTTCCCGGCGCTAAGTGGTCCATCGTCCAGGAATCGCCGACCACGACCGTGATCGACGGCCAGTGGGGTTTTGGCTTCCACGTCAACGCCAAGGCGATGGCGCTGACGATCGAGAAAGCCAAGACGGCGAATGTCGCCGCCTGCACCGTGTTCCGGCAAAGCCATGTCGGCCGCCTCGCCGCCTATCCGCTGATGGCGATGCGCGAAGGCATGATCGGGATTGCGACGGCGGATTCCGGCCGCTCGCCAAAACACGTGGCGCCGTTCGGGGGCAAGGAAGCGCGGCTCGGCACCAACCCGATCTCGATCGCGGTGCCGTCCGACCTCGATGCGCCCTTCTATCTGGACATGGCGACCTCGGCGGTCGCGGCGGGCAAGATCCAGCTCGCGGTCGCCCGCGGCGAGGGGATTCCAACGGGGTGGATCATCGACGCCGAGGGACGGCACACCACCGATCCGACCCAATACCGCAAGGGCGGCGCGCTGCTGCCGCTCGGCGGCACCGAGGGCTACAAGGGCAGCGGCCTGGCCGCCATGGTCGAGGTGCTGTGCGGCCTGCTCACCGGACTCGGCTTCGGCGTCGAGCCGACCGGGCGGCACAATGACGGCTGCTTCATGGCGGTGTTCAACGTCGCCGCGTTCCGCCCGCTGAAGGAGTTCAAACGCGAGGTCGCTGAATTCGCGCATTACCTGAAATCGACACCGCCGTCCGAGGGCAGCAAAGGCGTCTACTATCCCGGCGAGATCGAAGGTTTGCGCGAGCAGCAGCGCCTGCGGGACGGCATCGAGATCGAGGATGCGACCTGGGACAAGCTGCGCGCGCTGGCACGCGAGTACGGGCTCGAAACAGTCCTCGACCTGGCCTGACGGAATTTTGGAGAGCAGCAGCATGACGCGGCAGATGGTACTGGTCGGCTTCCTCCAGGCGCAGAACTGCACGAATTTGCCGAGCTCCTGGCGGCATCCGGATTCGCGCGACGATTCGATGTCGGCGGATTACTATCAGGAGATCGCCAGGATCCTCGAAGCCGGCAAGTTCCACATGGCCTTCTTCGACGATCGCCTGGCGATGCCGGACCGCTACGGCAACGACCACGCCCACACCGTCGAATACGGCATCCGCTGCGTGAAGATGGATCCGCTGATCGTGTTGACCACGATGGGCATGGTCACCGACAGGCTCGGTCTCGGTGCCACCTGCTCGACCACCTATTATGAGCCCTTCGACGTCGCGCGCCGTTTCGCCACACTCGATTTGATGTCGGGTGGACGCGCGGGCTGGAACGTCGTCACCTCGCTCAATGACGGCGAGGCGCTCAACATGGGGCGCGACTCCCATCCCGAACACGACTCCCGCTACGACCGCGCCGACGAGTTCATGGAGGTGGTGCTCGGCCACTGGGACACCTGGGAAGACGGCGCGCTCATCATGGACAAAAAGAGCGGCCGGTTTGCCGATCCGGCCAAGGTGAAGCGGCTCGATCACAGAGGGACGGCCTTCAAGTCCCGGGGGCCATTCACCGTGCCGCGCTCGGATCAGGGCCATCCCGTGATCATCCAGGCCGGCGCATCCGGCCGCGGCCAGCGCTTTGCCGGCCGATGGGGCGAGGTGATCTTCACCGCCGCGCGCAATCTCGCAGGCGCCAAGGAGGGTTATGCGGCCGTGCGCAACGAAGCGGCCAAGGCCGGCCGGGATCCCGACCAGATGTTCCTCTGCAACCTGACGACGCCGGTCTGCGCGGCCACCAAAGCCGAAGCCGAGGACAAGATGGCGCTGATCAACAAGCTTCCGCTCGAGATCGACGCGCTGTCACTGCTCGCCGAAGCGCTCAATTACGATTTCGCCTCCAAGGATCTCGACGAGCCGCTGACGACGGAAGAGCTGAAGAGCATGCAGGGCATTTTGGGCATCCGCGACGGCGTGCTCAAGACATCAGGCAAGAGCAATCCAAGCGCGCGCGACTTCGTCACCTTCTCCGGCCGTGGCCAGGTGCATGACGCGATGGTCGGTGGCCCCAAGGAGATCGCGGACAAGCTTGAAGAGATGTTCGTCGAGCGTGGCTGCGACGGCTTCGTCATCGCCGCGACCTACGTGCCCGGCTCCTACGCGGACTTCGTGAAACACATCGTACCGGAATTGCAGCGGCGCGGCTTGTTCCAGAAGGATTATCGCGGCAAGACGCTGCGGGAAAATCTCGGGCTGAAGCGGCCGGCCGCCGGCGCCTGGAAGGCACAGCCGCGCGATGCCGCGGAATAACAACGAGGACAGACTATGCGCTGGCTGAAATTCACCGCCTCGGACAAGACGTCGTGGGGTATAGTTGAGGGCGACAAGGTGATCGCGGTCGACGGCGATCCCTTTGGCGAATGGCAGCGCACCTCGCGCACGCATCCGCTGTCGCAGGTCAAGATCGAGCTGCCGCTGATCCCGCGCACGTTCTATTGCGTCGGCCTGAACTACCTGAAGCACCTGAAGGAAGCCGCCGACAAGCGCGGCGAGGTGCCGGCAGTGCCTGATAGACCCGAGATCGGCTATCGCGCGCAGAACGCGCTGATCGCACATGACGAGGACGTCGTGATCCCGTCGTTCGCGACGGACAAGATCCACTATGAAGGCGAGCTCGTCGTTGTCATCGGCAAGAAGGTGAAGCATCTCACCAAAGAGAACGCGATGGATTGCGTGTTCGGCTACACCATCGGCAACGACGTCAGCGAGCGCAGCTGGCAGAAGGCCGATCGCAGCCTGTGGCGCTCGAAGAACGCCGACACGTTCAAGCCGATGGGGCCGTGGATCGAGACCGAGGCCGATCTTGGCAAGATGCAGACGATCGTCAGGGTCAACGGCAAGGAGACCAACCGCTTCCACACCAACGACATGATCTTTGGCGTTGTGCCGTTCCTGGTCGAGCTGACCAAGTATTTTACGCTATGGCCGGGCGACGTGATCTGGATGGGCACGGACGGCGCCTCTCCTGATATCAAGCACGGCGACGTCGTGGAGATCGACATCACCGGCGTCGGGACGTTGCGCAACCGCTTCGTGCGGGAGGTGCGGTAGCGCTGATCCTCGTAGGATGGGTAGAGCGGAGCGAAACCCATCACCCGGGATTCGTCTCGGAAAGAGCTTGATGGGTTTCGCTATCGCTCTACCCATCCTACGAAGCTCCCTCAAAACGGCAGCACCACGCCGGTCTTGATCTCCTTCAGCACCACGTTGCTGCGGACGTAGCGGATGCCGGGGATGCGGAACATGAACTCGTCGAGGAATCGGTTGTAGGCGACCATATCCTGCACGACGACGCGCAGGTGGTAATCCGCATCGCCCGTGGTCGCAAAGCACTCCAGCACTTCGCGCCGCTTTGTCACCCGCGCGACGAACTCGTCGACGAATTTTGCGTCGTGCCGCTCCAGCGAGACATGGAGGATCGCCGACATCGCAAAGCCCGCCTGCTCGCGCGCAACCAGCGCCGCATAGCCCTGGATGATCCCGCTCTCTTCCAGAGCGCGCACCCGGCGCCAGCACGCCGAGGTCGACATGCCGACCTCCTCCGCGAGCTCCTGGTTGGTGGCGCGGCCATCCTTCTGAAGATGGGCGAGAATCCGCGCGTCCTGGTCTTCGATCATGAGGGCATCTCCATTCGATAGAATGTACCAGTATGCGGCCACTTGTGCAAAATCCTACCGAAATTCGCTTCAGATCAGAATGGATAGGTAAGACCTACCACCGCCCCCGGCTTAACCTCCCCCAATCCGGCAGGGATGCCGCGGGAGGTCCGCATGGACGCCATTCCGTCACTCGACACCTATGAGCTTTCCGACCGCTACGACCGCGAGGAGGGCCGCGTCTTCCTCACGGGCACGCAGGCAATCGTCCGCATCGCGCTCGACCAGATCAGGCGCGACCGTACGAACGGCCTCAACACCGCCGGCTTCATCTCCGGCTATCGCGGCTCACCGCTCGGCGGCATCGATCTCGAGCTCTGGCGCATCCAGGAGCGATTGAAGCAGGACCGCATCGAATTCCTGCCGGCCGTAAACGAGGATCTCGCCGCGACCGCGGTGCTCGGCTCGCAGCAGGTCGAGACGCAAGGAGATCGCGAGGTCGATGGCGTGTTCGGGCTCTGGTACGGCAAGGGCCCCGGCGTCGATCGCTCCGGCGATGCGCTCAAGCACGGCAACGCTTACGGCTCCTCCCCGCATGGCGGCGTGCTCGTGGTCGCGGGCGACGACCATGGCTGCGTGTCATCGTCGATGCCGCACCAGTCCGACGTCGCCTTCATGAGCTGGTTCATGCCGACGCTGCATCCGGCCAGCGTCGGCGAATATCTGGAGTTCGGCGAGTATAGCTATGCGCTGAGCCGCTTCTCCGGCATGTGGGTCGGCTTCAAGGCGATCTCGGAGATCGTGGAATCAGGCGCGTCCGTCGCGTTGCGCCC
>NZ_LGHL01000239.1 GCF_001908205.1 Bradyrhizobium sp. NAS80.1 | reverse complement strand
GAGCGGCGGCCCAGCTCGGGCGGCCACCCGGGCTGGGCCATTCCTCACGGAACGGCTCAATATAAGCGGTCGGGCTAATACAAGGGTGGGCAAAGCGAAGCGTGCCCACCACTTCTTTCGCAATCGTGGAGCGATGGTGGGCACCGCACGATGCGCCTTTGCCCACCCTACGGCAGCTCGGCTTACGCCGCCTTCTTCTTCGCGCTGATCAGCTTGCGGTTGATCAGAACTTCCGCGATCTGGATCGCGTTGAGCGCGGCGCCCTTGCGTAAGTTGTCGGACACGCACCACAGCACGAGGCCGTTCTCCACCGTCGCGTCCTCGCGGATGCGGCTGATATAGGTGGCGTCCTCGCCGGCCGCTTCATACGGCGTGGCGTAGCCACCGGGCTCCTGCTTGTCGATGACGAGGCAACCGGGCGCCTTGCGCAGGATGTCGCGCGCTTCATCCGCGGTGATCGGATTCTCGAACTCGATGTTGACGGCCTCGGAATGGCCGACGAACACCGGCACGCGCACGCAGGTCGCGGAGAGCTTGATCTTGGGATCAAGGATCTTCTTGGTCTCCGCCATCATCTTCCACTCTTCCTTGGTGTAGCCGTCCTCCATGAAGACGTCGATGTGGGGGATGACGTTGAAGGCGATGCGCTTGGGGAATTTCTTCGCGATCAGCTCGTCGTTGGTGTAGACGGCCTTGGTCTGCGAGAACAATTCGTCCATCGCGTCCTTGCCGGCGCCCGACACCGATTGATAGGTCGACACCACAACGCGCTTGATGGTCGCCTTGTCATGCAGCGGCTTCAGCGCGACCACGAGCTGCGCGGTCGAGCAGTTCGGGTTGGCGATGATGTTCTTCTTCTTGAAGCCCGCCGTCGCGTCCGCGTTCACTTCCGGCACGATCAGCGGCACATCCGGATCCATGCGCCAGGCGGAAGAGTTGTCGATCACGACCGCGCCGGCGGCGCCGATCTGCGGCGACCATTCCTTCGACACCGAACCGCCCGCTGACATCAGGCAGATGTCGACGTCGGAGAAATCGTAATGCTCGAGCGCTTTGACCTTCAGGGTGCGGTCGCCATAGGACACCTCGACGCCGACGCTGCGGCGTGACGCAAGGGCAACGACCTCGTCCGCGGGGAATTTGCGCTCATCGAGGATGTTGAGCATTTCCCGTCCGACATTGCCGGTCGCGCCGACGACTGCGACTTTGTAACCCATCGTTCACTCTCCGATGAAAAAGCCCGTTCCTGAAGCTGACGCTTAAACAGGAGGAGCAGCGCTTCTATGCGAGAACCGGGCTCAAGACAACGTTGGACCCCGCCTCAAGGCCGTGGATGCAGCCGCTCGAGGCCGGTACGGCCGCACCCCCAACCAGGACCGCTATCCACTTGGCGCTGGCCAGCTTCGCCGACGAAGTCGTCGGCACGCTGTCGCACCTGTTCGCCTATGTGGGGGCGCTCGCTTTGTTTGCCATCCTCGCCGTCGCCGCGCTCGACCAGCTGCCCAGCCTGCGCGACGATGAGACCGCAGAGAAGCCGGGATGGAGCGTGGCCGACCGTTCGCATCCGGCCTTCGCCCTCAGCCGGCTCGATTCGTCAGAGAAAACAGCCTCTTACACCATCCTCCGGCATCCTGAGGGTGGCCGCAGGGACGTGATGCGCTGGACCGGCGAGGCGGACAAGCCTGTGGCCGGGCTCGACATCTACCGGGAAGGCGGCGAATTCGACCTGGCTCGTCCGGCGACAGCCGACCTGGCCGTGCAGATGGGCCTGGATGCGGCCACCCCGCTCGAGCAGGCCGGCCTGATCGATACGAAATTCGGTCCCGTTGCCCTGTTCCGGCCGGTCGGCACTGCGGACGGGGCGCAAGCGTGCCTCTGCTATCTCAAGCGCAACGAGGAGCCGGCGCTGCAGATCTCCGGCTTCTCCTGCCAGGGCGGCGCCCTGCCCGCGCGCCGCGCGGCGATCGCCTGCACGCTGAACCGGCTGACACTTTTGACCTCGGGCAACGAGCCGAAGCTGGCCGAATTGTTCGCCCATGCCGAGCTGAAGCGCAGAGGTTGCGACCCCGCAGGCTCGTCGGACTGGCTGCTGGGTGCCGCGAACGCGCAATTGCGTGGAGCACTTTGACCGGCATCAAGCTCAAGTGGCTGGTATTGATGCAACTTTTGCTGGCGCGCACGATTATTCCGCCCTGGTGTGACCCAATAGACCTAGCTGCGGCCGCCCGGGCCGGGCTAGTATGGGGTGAAATCGACTGGCGGCATGCCGCCTGAAGGGGACGTGATGAGCTCGAAATTCTCTGCCGCGAACAAATCGGCGATGTGGCTTGCGGCGGGCGCCGTGGTTGCCATGTCCTATGCCATAGGCCTCGCGACGCCGGCTTCGGCCGAGACCAAGAAGCAGCGCTATGACAGCGCCGGCCCCAACACGGTCTATCAGCAGGGACGCACCCGCATCTATGTGAGCAAGCGCTCCTGGCTCGACGGTGGCACCGAGGTCAATCCGGGCGACCGCAAGTTCATGGACTATGCGTTTCCGTCGGAGTTCGGCTACCCGACCTTCGCGCGCGAGAACAACAACCGTCCGATCGATCGCCAGCCGCTGAGCACGCCGTCCGATGTCGGCGGCTTCCCACGGAATTTCCCGCTGTACTGAAGCGGACGTTATGACCGAATCAAAATGGCCGGGCTCGCGCCCGGCCATTTTTGTTTTTTGAGGCACGTCATTCCGGAGCGATGCGCAGCATCGAATCTGGAATCTCGAGATTCTCAGGTGCGCAATTGCGCACCAGAGTTCGGCTCTTCGAGCCGCCCCGGAATGACGAAATATGACCTTACGCGTGGAGCTTCTGCAGCTCCGTCAGAATCGCTTCGCCCATCTGCGTGGTCGAGGCGGCCGTGGTGCCTTCCGACTTGATGTCGGCGGTACGCAGGCCGCTGGCGAGCACGGCGGCGATCGCAGCATCGACCTTGTCGGCCAGCGTGCCCATGTCGAAGGAGTAGCGCAGCGCCATGCCGAAGGACGAGATCATCGCGATCGGATTGGCGAGACCCTTGCCGGCAATGTCGGGCGCCGAACCGTGCACGGGCTCGTAAAGCGCCTTGCGCTTCTTGCTCTTGACGTCGACCTCGCCGAGCGAGGCTGAGGGCAGCATGCCGAGCGAGCCCGTCAGCATCGCTGCGATGTCGGAGAGCATGTCGCCGAACAAATTGTCGGTGACGATGACGTCGAACTGCTTCGGCCACTTCACCAGCATCATGCCGCCGGAATCGGCGAGCTGGTGCTCGAGCGTGACATCGGGATATTCGCGCTTGTGAACCTGCGTCACGACCTCGTTCCAGAGCACGCCCGACTTCATGACGTTGCGCTTTTCCATCGACGTCACCTTGTTCTTGCGCTTCTTCGCAAGCTCGAAGGCGACGCGGGCGATGCGCTCGATCTCATAGGTGTCGTAGACCTGGGTATCGATGGCGCGCTTCTGGCCGTTGCCGAGATCGGTGATGGTCTTGGGTTCGCCGAAATAGACGCCGCCGGTGAGCTCGCGCACGATGACGATGTCGAGCCCCTCGATCGCCTCGCGCTTCAGGCTCGAGGCATCCGCAAGTGCCGGATAGCACACGGCTGGACGGAGGTTGGCGAACAAAGCGAGGTCCTTGCGCAGACGGAGCAGGCCGGCTTCGGGGCGCACCTCATAGGGCACCGCATCCCACTTCGGGCCGCCGACCGCGCCGAAGATCACGGCGTCGGCATCCTTGGCCTTGGCCATGTCGCCCTCGGAGATCGAGACCTTGTGCGCGTCATAGGCCGCGCCGCCGACGAGGCCGGTGTCGGTCTCGAACTTGGCAATGCCTGATACATTGAGCCAGTCGATCAGCCGCTTCACCTCGCCCATCACCTCGGGGCCGATACCGTCGCCGGGGAGCAGCAGCAGTTTGTGGGTCGCCATGGTCGATTCCTCTCAATCCTGTGTCGTCATTCCGGGGCGCGAGCACAGCGAGCGAGCCCGGAATCTATCGGGCCACAGCGCTAGCTGGAAAATGGATTCCGGGCTCGCGCCAAATGGCGCGCCCCGGAATGACGGGTGGCCGGAGTGCTAGAGCGGCGTTGCGCGCTTGGCAAGACACCATTGCCGGGGCGCGGCTGTGCAAGACGGGCAGGGCCTGCCACTATGGCGATCGCCGGAGCACCCCTTGCACGCCCCTGACCGCCCCTCGCCCAACCCGCATCCCGCGCGGCTGATCCTGACCCTGTCGCTGGCGGCGACCGTCGGGCTCGGTATCGGCCGCTTTGCCTATGCGCTGGTGCTGCCCGACATGCGGGAGACCCTCGGCTGGTCCTACTCGGCGGCCGGCTTCATGAACACCATCAACGCCGTTGGCTATCTCGTGGGCGCCCTGATGGCGTCCCGGCTGATCCAGCGCGTCGGCTGGGCGGCCGCGATCCGCGGCGGAACCCTGGCCTGCGTCGCCGCACTGGCGGTGTGTGCGCTGACCGGCAATTTCGTCGCGCTGAGCCTGGCGCGCCTCGTGCTGGGCCTCGGCGCCGCAGCCGGCTTCGTCGCCGGCGGCGCGCTGGCCGCGACCATCGCGCAGTCGCGCCCGGAGCGGGCCAATTTCCTCCTGAGCCTGTTCTATGCCGGGCCTGGCATCGGCATTCTCTCCTCGGGGCTGATCGCCCCGTTCACGCTCCAGTATTTCGGGCCGGGCTCGTGGTGGATCGTATGGTGGGTACTTACGCTGCTGTCCGTCGCGATGACGATCCCGCTGTTCCTGATTCGCATCGAGAGCAGGGCGCGCTTCAACGAAAGCGCCCACGCCTCCTTCGCGATTCTGCCCGTGCTGATCTATCTCGCCGGCTACTTCCTGTTCGGCGCGGGCTACATCGCCTACATGACCTTCATGATCGCCTATGTGCGCGATGGCGGCGGCGGCGCCGCGGCGCAGGCCGCGTTCTGGGGCCTGATCGGCCTCAGCGCCTTCGTGACGCCCTGGGCCTGGCGCGGTGTGCTGGCGCTTGACCGCGGCGGACTTGCCACCGCGATCATCCTCGGCACTAACGCGCTCGGCGCGGCCTTGCCGATGCTTGGGCATTCGCCGGCATGGCTCGGGGTCTCTGCGGTCGTGTTCGGCGTCGCCTTCTTCGCCGTGGTCGGCTCGACCACAGCCTTCGTTCGTTTCAACTATCCGCCGGAGGTATGGCCGACTGCGATCGCCGCGATGACGATCTCGTTCGGCGTCGGCCAGACGCTCGGCCCGATCGTGGTCGGCGCCATCACGGATGCGCTGGGCAGTTTGTCCTATGCGCTGAATGTGTCGGCGGCGCTGCTGGTATTGGGCGCGGTGGCGGCGCTGTGCCAGCGGAAGGTGGGGCCGCCCTAGGTGTCATTCCGGGGCGCGCATAGCGCGAGCTATGGTGCGCAATTGCGCACCTGAGAATCCATTCATCCACCAACGCTGCGGCCCGATGGATTCTCTGATGCGCAATTGCGCATCATAGTTCTCGCTTCGCGAGCCCCGGAATGACGAAGCCATCAACTCCCGCTGAACGAATTGTAGCCCTGGTCTTCCCAGTAGCCGCCCTTGTAGTCGTTGGTGACTTCCATCGAGATGACGTATTTCGGGTTCTTGAAGCCGAGCTTGGTCGGCACGCGGATCTTCATCGGGAAGCCATAGGCGCGCGGCAGGATCTCGTTCGCGTATTTGAACGTCATCTGGGTCTGCGGATGCAGCGCGCTGCGCATGTCCAGAGGCGAGTTGTAGCCGTCCTTGTCGGCGCACTGGAACCAGACATACTTTGCGCGCGTGTCGGCGCCGATCAGCTTGAGAAAATCGCGCAAGGGGGTGCCGGTCCAGCTTCCGATCGCGCTCCAGCCCTCGACGCAGATGTGGCGGGTGATCTGCGACACCTGCGGCAGCTTGTACAATTCGGGCAGCGTCCACGATTTCTTGTTGTCGACGAGGCCGCGCACCTCGAGCTTCCAGTCATCGGCATCGATCTCCGGCGCATCGTCGAGATCGTAATAGGCGTTGAACGGGAACGGCTTCGTGATCGCGCTCTCGGGGAAGGTCGGTGCCAGCGCATCGGGATTGAAGATGAAATCCTGCACGGCGTCGTTGAATTTCGAGACCGTCTTCAACATCTCCTCTGCGGAAGACGAGTCGATCACGTCGCAGCCGGTGAGCAGTGTCAGCGCGCCCAGGCTGGCGCCCCCCCGCGATGAAGCGGCGGCGGGTGAGGTCCGGCATCGTCTTGATGGAATCCTTGATCAGCAGCCGCTTGTCGACGCCGGGGATCAGGAACGAGCGCTTGGCCATGATGGTTCTCCTAATCAGCGGCCAATGATCATCGCCCGCAGGCTCTTCGGCACCAGCAGCGCGAGCAGGACGTGAATGACGAGGAACGCGCAGATCGCGGCCATGCAAAAGAAGTGGACATAGCGCGCGGTCGGATAGTCGCCGAACAGCATCACCAGATAGTAGAGCTGCACCGGCTTCCACATCGAGAGGCCCGACAGCACGATCAGCACACCGACCACGATGATGCCGGCATAGAGCAGGCGCTGCACGTAATTGTAGACGGTGAGATCGTCATGGCCGAGCTTGAAGGTCAGCGCCGCCCTGACGTCGTGAAGCACGCCCATTGGGGTGATTGGCAGCAGCTTTTTGCGGAAGCGGCCGGTCGCGAGGCCCGTGATGACATAGGCGAGGCCGTTGATCATCAAGAGCCACATCGCCGCAAAGTGCCAGAGCAGGCCGCCGCCGAGCCATCCGCCAAGCGTGTACTCGCGCGGGAAGCTGAAACCGAACAGCGGCGAGGCGTTGTAGATCTGCCAGCCCGACAGGATCATCAAGATCATGGCCAGCGCATTGACCCAGTGCATGAGGCGGACCCAGGCCGGTTGGATCATTTTGGCCGGGGCGGCTGCGACCTGCTCGTCGGTTACGGTGAGGCTCGACATGATGGTTCCGTCCTGAACGTCGTGTGTCGGTCAATATACGCCGATGCTTCCGCTTTCGTTACGCCCTGCCAGCGACCGAATCGATGCCGTCAGGCTGCCGTGGTCACAATAAAGCGAGCCGAGCGTCCCCGGCTCGCCGTTTCGTCGCATCCTGCTTTGGGGATGAAACAGGACGTCGCGGTGTTACGTCGCCGGCATCAACACGGTGTCGACCACATGGATGACGCCGTTCGACTGGTTGACGTTGGAAATCGTCACCATCGACGTGCCGCCCTTGGCATCGACGATCCAGGTCTTGCCGTCCTGCTTCTTCACCGTGAGTTCCTCGCCTTCGGCGGTCTTCAGCTTCTTGCCGTCGGTAAGGTCGGAGGCTTCGAGCTTTCCGGGCACGACATGGTAGGTGAGGATCTTGGTCAGCGTCGCCTTGTTCTCGGGCTTGACCAGATTGTCGACGGTGCCGGCCGGCAGCTTGCCGAAGGCGGCGTTGGTCGGCGCGAACACCGTGAACGGACCCTTGCCTTCCAGCGTCGGCACCAGGCCGGCCGCCTTCACCGCCGCCACCAGCGTGGTGTGGTCCTTCGAGTTGACCGCATTCTGGACGATGTTCTTCGAGGGGAACATCGCGGCGCCGCCGACCATGACGGTCTTCTCCTCGGCGCTGACAGGCGCAACGACGGTCGCGGTGATGGCCAGGGCGCTGAAGGCGGCAGCAGCGAGATAAGCAATACGCTTCGACATGGAGAGTCTCCCGATTGCATTGTGACCGGCGGTCGCCGGCGATTTGAGTTGGGCAACAACGACGGCTTGCGGCAGTCGTTAGGTGAAGCAGCAGCGCCGTTGTTGGCCGAACTACGGGAGGTGTCGCGAGGCGGTTTCGGTGAATAATTTATTGTGATGCGTGAAACTTCGCGGCGGCGTGTCCGTGTGACGCGCGCGCAATCCAAACACTCCGCTGTCGTCCCGGACAAGCGCAGCGCAGATCCGGGACCCCGGCGCGAGCTCTTGCGCTCGTCGCGATAGCCACAAGCAGTGGTTTGGCGAAGACTCTCGGAGTTACCCGTCTCGCGCCACAACTTCTCCCTGTGGTTATGGGTCCTCAGATGCGCAATCGCGCATCATAGCTCGCGACGTCGTCGCGCCCCGGGACGACGAGGAGAGATCGCGGCGCGGTCTACGCGTCTCAATCCCTGTTCGCGGGCGTCTGGATGAAACCACGATTGTGCGTCGGGCTGATCAGGAGCTCGTTGATGCAGACGCGCGGCGGCATCGACGCGATGAAAGCGATGGTGCGGCCGAGGTCTTCGGATTGCAGCATCTTGGCCTGCTCCTCCTCGCTCGGCACCACCGGGCGCAGCTTGAGGATTGGGGTCGCCACCTCGCCCGGCATCAGGCAGCAGGCGCGCAGGCCGTTGACGCATTCGTCCATGTTGAAGGAATGGGTTAGCGCCAGCACAGCATGTTTGGTCGTGGTGTAGGCTGGACCCGGCATCTTCGAGACATGACGGCCGGCCCAGGATGAGACGTTGATGATCGAGCCGTCCTGCTGCTTACGCATCGTCGGCAGCACCGCGCGCATGCAATAGAGCACGCCGTTGAGATTGACCTGGACGAGCTTGTCCCAGCCCTCCAGTTCCATGTCTTTCCAGCTCCGCTTGGGAACGTTGATGCCGGCATTGTTCACGAGCAGGTCGATACGGCCGTGCTTCGCGACGATCTGATCGGCCGCCTTCTGGGCTTCACTGGCGTCAGACACGTCGAGCGCAATGGCCTCGGCCAACCCGCCGTCCCCGGTGATCTTCGCAACCACGGTATCCAGGGCCTCCTTGCGGCGGCCCGACACTACCACCGTCCAGCCGTCAGCCGCGAGCGCCTCGGCGCCGGCCTCCCCGATCCCGCTGCCGCCACCCGTGACCCAGGCCACGCGTTTCCCGTTTCTGGTCATGCCAACTGTCTCCGTTGCTTCATCGGGGCGGTTTTTGCTAATCCAGCCCTCGGTTTTGACCCGCCTTGCGGTCGAGGAAATCTTGCATGAACCAAGCAGCCAACGCCAACCTGTTTTCCCTCCTGTTCGACGGCGTCGACGATCCCAAACGCCTCGCGATCGAGACGCATGACGGCGCCCTTATCAGCTATGGCGATCTGATCGCGCGCGCGGGCCAGATGGCGAACGTGCTGGTCGCACGCGGCGTAAAGCCCGGCGACCGCGTCGCCGTGCAGGTCGAGAAATCCGTCGCCAATATCGTGCTGTATCTTGCCACGGTGCGGGCCGGCGCGGTCTACCTGCCGCTGAACACCGCCTATACGCTGAACGAGCTCGACTACTTCATCGGCGATGCCGAGCCTTCGCTGGTGGTCTGCGATCCCTCCAAGGCGGAAGGTCTCGCCCCGATCGCTGCCAAGGTGAATGCCAAGGTCGAGACGCTCGGGCCTGACGGCAAAGGCTCGCTGACAGAGGCCGCCGAGAAGGCGAGCAGCGAATTCACCACCGTGCCGCGCTCCAGCGACGATCTCGCCGCGATCCTCTACACGTCCGGTACCACCGGACGCTCCAAGGGCGCGATGCTCACGCACGACAATCTCGCGTCGAACTCGCTGAGCCTCGTCGACTACTGGCGCTTCACCGACAAGGATGTGCTGATCCACGCGCTACCGATCTATCACACCCACGGCCTGTTCGTGGCGACCAACGTGACGCTGTTCGCGCGCGCCTCGATGATCTTCCTGCCGAAGCTCGACCCCGACCTCATCATCAAGCTGATGGCGCGCGCCACGGTGCTGATGGGCGTGCCGACCTTCTACACGCGGCTCCTGCAGAACCCGGCGCTGTCGCGCGACACGACAAAACACATGCGGCTGTTCATCTCGGGCTCGGCGCCGCTTCTCGCTGATACCCATCGCGAATGGTCGGCGCGCACTGGGCATGCCGTGCTCGAGCGCTACGGCATGACCGAGACCAACATGAACACGTCGAACCCCTATGATGGCGAGCGCGTGCCCGGCGCGGTCGGCTTCCCGCTGCCCGGCGTCTCCGTGCGCGTCACCGACCCCGAGACCGGCAAGGAATTGCCGCGCGAGGAGATCGGCATGATCGAGGTAAAGGGCTCGAACGTGTTCAAGGGCTATTGGCGCATGCCGGAGAAGACCAAGTCCGAATTCCGGCCCGACGGCTTCTTCATCACCGGCGATCTCGGCAAGATCGACGGCAAGGGCTACGTCCACATCCTCGGCCGCGGCAAGGACCTCGTGATCTCCGGCGGCTTCAACGTCTACCCCAAGGAAATCGAGAGCGAGATCGACGCCATGCCTGGCGTGATCGAGTCCGCCGTGATCGGCGTGCCGCATGCCGATTTCGGCGAGGGCGTCACCGCGGTGCTGGTCTGCAACAAGGGCGCCGATGTCACCGAAGCCGGGGTGCTGAAGGCGCTCGACGGCCGCCTCGCCAAATTCAAGATGCCCAAGCGCGTCTTCGTCGTCGACGAGCTGCCGCGCAACACCATGGGCAAGGTGCAGAAGAACATCTTGCGCGATACCTACAAGGATATTTACGCGAAGAAGTAGGGACGCACGGTCTCGCCGCCGTCATTGCGAGGAGCGTTCACCCGGCACGCTGTCAGGCCCCGCCACCGGGTCTCGCCTTCGGCGAGCCCGATGACAGGCTCCGGCGGGGCATCCAGTACGCCGCGGCCGCTCGGCTCAATCACTGCCGCTGGTGGAATACTGGATCGCCCGCCCCAGTGCGCAAGTGCGCACAAGGCGGGCGATGACAGCGGAGAGTGAGGCGTGCGCTTGGGCTCAGGCTGTCAGTGCCCGCCGACGAGGCTCATCGCAAACCGGCTGCCGACGATAAAAAGATAGCAGCCGAACGCCACTTCCAGCGTTCGTTTCGACATCGCATGCGCAGCTCTCACGCCGAGCGGCGCGGTGACGAGGCTCATCGGCATCACCAGCACGGCGCCGATCAGCGAGACGTAGCCCAGAGCGAACGGGATTTGCAGCGCCGCGACGGCCGGATAGTTCGCAGCCGCGGGCCAGCCGGCATAGATGTAGCCGAGCGCACCGGGGATCGAGATCAGCACCGCGAGCGCCGATGAGGTCGCGACCGCCTGGTGGATCGGGCGACCGTAAAACGTCATCAGCAGATTGGAGAACAGTCCTCCGCCGATGCCCATCAGCGTCGAAAGGATGCCGACGCAGAAGCCGTAGACGCGCATCAACGGGCCCTTCGGCATATCGTCGCCAAACTTCCAGCCTTCCCGGGCAAAGATGAGACGCGCTGCGGCCGAATAGGCGACGCAGACGAACACGATCTTGAACAGCCGCTCCGGCGCGTAGCGCGCGATCACGCTGCCGGCGATGACGCCGATCACGATCGGCAGCCACCAGACGCGCAGAATCGTCATGTCGACGGCGCCCCTCTTGTAGTGCGCCTGGAACGAACGAATCGAGGTTGGAATGATCACCGCGAGCGAAGTGCCGACGCAGAGCGGCATCCGCACTTCGAGCGGCACGCCGGCGATGCGGAAGCATTCGTAGAACACCGGCACGAGAACCGCGCCGCCGCCGATGCCGAAGACACCGGCCAGGAATCCGGAGAGCGCGCCGGTTGCGATCAACAACAACGCGAGCTCGACGATCTCCTTGATATCAAGACCTGCAATCACCCCTGACCTGCCCCGGCGACTGGTCGCAGCCCCACCGATTCGTTCGTTCGGAATTGGCTGCGCGCGAAGCTGTAGGCGATCTGGTTGGCCCGGTCGACACGCCGTACCTGCCGGCCGGGGGTGGAATGCAGGGTGCGCATATCCGTTGACCACTTCGAGATCAGATCACAGGACGGCCGACGAGCGCTGCCGGGGGAACCGCGAACGCTCACGGCCCGATCAACTGACGGGTTCGGAAACGTAGACGCCAGACCGCTGCTTAGAGGCGTTCCAATAGTGATTTCAATGCGCCCGGCTGATCCTCGTAAAAGGTGAACTTATATTCTCTTCTTCGTCGGCGCACCAGAGTTCTGGTATACCAAGCCTCTGATTGGCCTTGGTTCATCAAGGCTCTAGAGCTGAACCCCCGTTCGATTTATGGCGATTTGGTGATTGCGCAGGCGAAGTCGACTCCGTAAATAGGGCCGACCTTTCGCGATCCCCGCGCGCCCCATGCTGGGCCGCAATAAAACATCAAAAGCCCATGACCGCACGGATCGAACGACCGCTTTCACCACACCTGCAAACCTACCGCTGGACCCTGACGATGGCGCTGTCCATCGTCCATCGCGCCACCGGTATCGCCCTCTACGTTGGAACCCTGCTGCTGGCCTGGTGGCTGATCGCGGCGGCGACCGGCCCCACCGCCTATGCCCATGTCCAGGCCTTCACCGGCAGCATCATCGGCCGGCTGATCGTGTTCGGCTACACCTGGGCACTGATGCACCATATGTTGAGCGGCATCCGGCACTTCGTGTGGGACCTCGGCTTTGGCTTCAAGGCCAATGAGCGCGAAGCGCTGACCTGGGGCGCACTGATCGGCGGCATCGTGCTGACGGTGCTGATCTGGATCATCGCCTACGCAATCGGAGGTGGACGATGAGCGCGACCGATACGCCGAAGCGCAGCATGCGCACCCCGCTCGGCCGCGTCCGCAATCTCGGCGCGGCGCATTCGGGCACGTCCGACTTCTGGCGCCAGCGCATCACCGGCGTTGCGATGACGCTGCTGATGATCCCGGTGCTGGTGATCGTCATGATGCTGCTCGGCCGCAACCAGGCCGGCGCGGCGCAGATTCTCAGCTCCATTCCTGTCGCCTTGATCCTGCTTCTCTTCATCTTCGCCAGCGCCTGGCACATGAAGATCGGCATGCAGGTGGTGATCGAGGACTACGTCCATAACGAGAAGCTGAAGCTCATCCCGGTCATGCTCAACAACTTCTTCTCGATCGCCGTGGCGCTTGCCTCGACCTACGCGATCCTCAAGCTTTCATCCGGAGTGTAACCCATGGCCACAGAGACGAATGGCAAGGGCAACAGCGCTCCCGCCACCAACGGCAAAGCCTATCCCATCGAAGACCACACCTATGACGTCGTCGTGGTCGGCGCCGGCGGCGCGGGCTTGCGCGCGGTGGTCGGCTGCAGCGAAGCGGGCCTGCGCACGGCCTGCATCACCAAGGTGTTTCCGACCCGCTCGCATACGGTCGCGGCGCAGGGCGGCATCTCCGCCTCGCTCGGCAACATGCACAAGGACGACTGGCGCTGGCACATGTACGACACCGTGAAGGGGTCGGATTGGCTGGGCGACCAGGACGCGATCGAATACATGGTGCGCAATGCGCCCGAGGCGGTCTACGAGCTCGAGCATTGGGGCGTGCCGTTCTCGCGCACCGAGGACGGCAAGATCTACCAGCGCCCGTTCGGCGGCATGACCATGGACTATGGCAAGGGCCAGGCGCAGCGCACCTGCGCCGCCGCCGACCGCACTGGTCACGCCATGCTGCACACGATGTACGGCCAGTCGCTGCGCCACGCGGCCGAGTTCTTCATCGAGTTCTTCGCCATCGACCTGATCATGGACGACCAGGGCACCTGCCGCGGCGTCATCGCGCTCAAGCTCGACGACGGCACGCTGCACCGCTTCCGTGCCCAGACCGTGATCCTGGCGACCGGCGGCTACGGCCGCGCCTATGCGTCCTGCACCTCGGCCCATACCTGCACCGGCGACGGCGGCGGCATGGTGCTGCGCGCCGGCCTGCCATTGCAGGACATGGAGTTCGTGCAGTTCCACCCGACCGGCATCTACGGCTCGGGCTGTCTCGTCACCGAAGGCGCGCGCGGCGAAGGCGGCTATCTCGTCAACTCCGAAGGCGAGCGCTTCATGGAGCGCTACGCGCCGTCCGCGAAGGACCTCGCCTCGCGCGACGTCGTCTCGCGCGCGATGACCATCGAGATCCGCGAAGGCCGCGGCGTCGGCAAGAAGAAGGACCACATCTTCCTGCATCTGGACCATCTCGATCCCGCAGTGCTCGCAGAACGGCTGCCGGGCATCTCCGAATCCGCGAAGATCTTCGCCAATGTCGACGTGACGCGCGAGCCGATCCCGATCGTTCCGACCGTGCACTACAACATGGGCGGCATCCCGACGAACTATCACGGCGAGGTGCTGACCAAGAAGGACGGCGACGACAACGCCGTCATCCCCGGCCTCATGGCGATCGGCGAAGCCGCCTGTGTCTCCGTGCACGGCGCCAACCGCCTCGGCTCCAATTCGCTGATCGACCTCGTCGTGTTCGGTCGCGCTGCCGCGCTGCGCCTCGCCGAGAAGCTCACGCCCAACGCCAAGCAGGCGGAGCTGCCGGCGAACTCGGCCGAGCTCGCGCTCGGCCGCCTCGATCATTACCGCTACGCCTCCGGCGGCACGCCGACCGCGAAGCTGCGCGAAGGCATGCAGCACGTGATGCAGAACAACTGCGCGGTGTTTCGCACCGGCGAAGTGCTGAGCGAAGGCCAGAACCTGATCGCGAAGGTCCACAGCGGCATCACCGACATCGCCGTCTCCGACCGTTCGCTGGTGTGGAATTCGGACCTCGTCGAGACGCTCGAGTTCGACAACCTGATCTCGCAGGCGGTGGTGACGATGAACTCGGCCGCCAACCGCACCGAAAGCCGCGGCGCGCATGCGCGCGAGGACTTCTCCGAGCGCGACGACAAGAACTGGATGAAGCACACGCTGGCCTGGCTGGACGACTCCGGCAAGGTCAAGATCGAGTACCGCCCGGTTCACGACTACACCATGACCAACGACGTCCAGTACATCCCGCCGAAGGCGCGCGTGTACTGATCGAACAGCGAAGGCCCTATCGAAATGGTTGAATTCGCACTTCCGAAGAACTCCAAGATCACCGGCGGCAAGACCTGGCCGAAGCCCGCGGGCGCGACGAACTTGCGCGAATTCCGCGTCTATCGCTGGAATCCGGACGACGGCAAGAATCCGAGCGTCGACACCTATTACGTCGACACCAATGATTGCGGTCCGATGGTCCTGGACGGCCTGATCTGGATCAAGAACCACATCGATCCGTCACTGACCTTCCGCCGCTCCTGCCGCGAGGGCGTCTGCGGCTCCTGCGCCATGAACATCGACGGCCAGAACACGCTGGCCTGCACCCGCTCGATGCACGACGTGAAGGACGGCGCGGTGAAGGTGAATCCGCTGCCGCACCAGCCGGTGGTGAAGGACCTCGTCCCCGACCTCACCAATTTCTACGCGCAGTATGCCTCCGTCGAACCGTGGCTGAAGACGACCTCGCCGACGCCGCAGAAGGAATGGCGCCAGAGCCACGAGGACCGTGAGAAGCTCGACGGCCTCTACGAGTGCATCCTCTGCGCCTGCTGCTCGACCTCCTGCCCGAGCTATTGGTGGAACAGCGAACGCTACCTCGGCCCCGCCGCGCTGCTCCAGGCCAACCGCTGGGTCTCGGACTCCCGCGATGAAGCGACCGGCGAGCGGCTGGACAATCTCGAGGACCCGTTCCGCCTCTACCGCTGCCACACCATCATGAACTGCGCCAAGGCCTGCCCGAAGGGTCTCAATCCGGCGGAAGCCATCGCCGAGCTCAAGCTCAAGCTGGTCGAGCGCCAGATCTAGGCCCGTTTCATGCTACGTCCCCCGGCCGAGACGGCCGGGGCATTCTACGGCCGATGCGAACTTCAGTAAAATTTGCCTCGATCTGCACTGCGGGCAAATCAGGAACTGCAACCCCCGGTTCACGCCATAAGCCGCTTCCTTCCCTGCGGGAAGTTCAAGTAAGCTCTCCGGTCTGGGACCGGGAGCGACTGTGCAGGGAGCGCAACGCAATTCGCTGAGACTTTTGCAGTGGATGATGGTTGCATCCCTGGCGCTCCCGATTGCGCTGTTCGTCATCGCCTCCGCGATCTCCTACACCTCGACAAAAGACATCGCCGACCGGGAGATCGAGCGCACGCTCGATGTCGCGCATGAGCACGCGCTCAAGGTATTCGAGACCATCGACCGCAGCATCGCCGAGATCAACGAGGTCGTGCGCGGCCTTCCCGACGACGTCATCCGCTCGCGCGACCCCGCGCTGCACCGGCGCCTGAAGCGCCTGACCGACTCGCTGCCCCAGCTCAAATCGGTATGGATCTTCGATGCGGACGGACGAGCGCTGGTCAACAGCCTCGCCTCGCCGCCGCCGGAGCAGAGGTTTGCGGACCGCGACTACTTCATCGCCCATGTCGACCAGAACATCGGCACCTTCATCGGTGGCCCCCTGACGCCGCGCCCACCCTATCAGGGGGCGCACTTCTTCGGCGTCAGCCGCCGGCGCGACTCCGACGATGGCAGCTTCATCGGCGTGATCCAGGCTTCTGTCCTGCCGGAATATTTCGAGAGCTTTTATGCCAGGATCGGCTCCGATCCTGGCAGCTTCTTCGCGATGGGACGCAGCGACGGCGTATTGCTCACGCATTTTCCCCGACTCGACCGCGACCTCCGGCTCGATCCGAACGGGCCGGTCGGCCGCGAGATCGCAGCTCACCCCGAGCATGGCCTCATCACCGTCGCCTGGCCGTCGGACGGCATCGAGCGGCGCGTCGGCTACCGGCGCGCCGCGGAATATCCGATCTATGTCAGCGCGGGCCTCGAGACCTCGGCGATCCGCGCGCGCTGGTTAGCGACCATGGGCCAGTATCTGGTGTTCGGCGTTCCCGTGACCGCACTGCTGTTCCTGCTACTCGCGTTGGCGTTCCGTCGCACCGAGCACCTCCAGGCCGAAGCTGCAAAGCGACGCGAGGCCGAGGAGGCTCTCAAGCACAGCCAGCGCCTGGAGGCGCTCGGACAGCTCACCGGCGGCGTCGCGCACGACTTCAACAATTTGCTGACGGTGATCCGCGCCTCGGTCGATCTGTTGAACCGGCCGCAGCTGACGGAAGAGCGGCGCCAGCGCTACATGACCGCCATCGCCGATGCGGTCGCGCGCGCGGCCAAGCTGACCTCGCAGCTTCTGGCGTTCGCGCGGCGCCAGACGTTGAATCCGGAAGTGTTCGACGTCGGGGAGCGGATGCGGTCACTGCACGACATGCTGGCGACGCTGCTGGGCCCGGCGATCGAGATCGCGATGCAACTGCCGGCGGAGGCCTGCCTCGTCAATGCCGATGCCGGCCAGTTCGAGACGGCGCTGATCAACATGGCGACCAACGCGCGCGATGCCATGCAGGGGAGAGGCAGGATCACCTTCAAGATCGAGGCCGCGACGACCGTCCCGAACACGCTGGCGCACGTCTCGGGCAGTCATGGACTTGCAGGCAACCATGGCTTCGTCAGCGTCGCCGTCAGCGACACCGGTATCGGCATTCCCGCCGCGCGACTTGGGCGCATCTTCGAGCCGTTCTTCACCACCAAGCAGGTCGGCCACGGCACCGGTCTCGGCCTGTCGCAGGTGTTCGGCTTCGCCCGGCAATCCGGCGGCGAGGTGACGGTCACGAGCGAGGTCGGCCACGGCAGCACCTTCTCGCTCTATTTGCCGCGCGTGCCGACGGACCTGCTGCCGCAGCGGCAGGCACCTCACACCGCACCGGCAGCGGCCGGCAATGGCACATCGGTGCTGCTGGTCGACGACAATATCGAGCTCGCCAATTTCGCCGCCGACGGCCTCACCGAGCTCGGCTACAGCATCACGCTGGTCGACAATGCCAGCGACGCTTTGGCTGAGCTGGCCGTGGACGCGCATCGTTTCGATGTTGTGTTCTCGGACGTGGTGATGCCTGGCATGACCGGGCTCGACCTCGCCCAGGCGATTCGCGATCGCGGCATCGACGTGCCGGTCGTGCTGACCAGTGGCTACAGCGAGGCACTGTCCCAGGACGGCGTTGCGGGCTTCGACCTCGTGCAAAAGCCCTATTCGATCGAGGAGTTGTCGCGCGTCCTGCACCGGGCTGCGCGGCTGAGACGGGTGCGCGACGGCGCCGCCGAGTAAGGGACCAATCGGGAACCCGAGGCCGGCCTCGATCCCCTCAAGGAGAAGATTTCGCTGCACTCCATCAAGCTACATTCTGGTTCCGCGCCGTTGGAGTCCCCGGCAAAACCGGCTATGCATGCGCCGCTTGCAACGAGGACCCTTGGCTTGACGCCCGACAACGCCCCTTCGTCCGCGCCATTCGGCGCGTTTGCGCCGAATGCGGCGCAGACCGCTATCATTCGCCTCGCGACACAGTCCGGGCTGAAGCGCGGCGCATTCCGGCCCTGGCTGTCGCGGCTGGTGAACCTGCTGCGCGGCGGGCCGGTCGACGTGCAATATCAGGGCGCCTCGTTCCGCTTCTATCACCAGGGCAGCGCGACCGAGCGCGGCGCGCTGTTCAACCCCGACTACAATCTCGACGAGCTCGACTTCCTGCGCCGTCACACGCCGGCAGGCGGCGTGTTCGTCGACGTCGGCGCTAATGTCGGCACTTTCGCGCTGGTGATGGCGCGACAGGTCGGGCCATCAGGCAAGGTGGTTGCGATCGAACCACATCCAATGACGTTTGGACGTCTCTCGTTCAACCAGGCCGCATCGAAGGCGACGCAGGTGCGCCTGGTACAGGCTGCGGCAGGTGACAGCGACGGCGAGCTAATGATCGAGAGCGGCGGCGGCAATCTCGGCGCCACTCACGTCGTCACCGGCACGGCCAGCACTGACGCGATCAAGGTGCCGTCGCTGCGGCTGATGCGGATTCTCGACGAGGCTGGCGTCGCGCAGGTCGATGGGCTCAAGATCGACGTCGAAGGTTTTGAGGACCGCGTGCTGATCGGCTTCTTCCGCGATGCGCCGCAATCGCTGTGGCCCCACGCGGTGGTGATCGAGCATCTGTCACAAAACGAGTGGCAGCAAGATTGTATTGCCGACATGGTCGCGCGCGGCTTTACGGTCGCGCGCAAGACACGGAGCAATACGTTCCTGTCACGCTGACCACGACAATTAACGGAGCTTGCGATGATCGACCATTTGGGTTTCTCCGTCTCCGACTATGAGCGTGCGAAAGCATTCTACGACAAAGCGCTGGCTCCGCTCGATTACAGCCTGATCATGGAAGTGACGGCGGAGCAGACCGGCCACACCGCAGCGGCCGGCTTCGGTGCCAACGGCAAGCCTGATTTCTGGATCGGCGGCGAAGGCGCGATGAACAAGCCGGTGCACGTCGCGATCCTCGCAAAAGACCGCGCCACGGTCGACGCGTTCTACAAGGCGGCCATCGCGGCCGGCGGCCGCGATAACGGGCCGCCGGGCATCCGCGTGCATTATCACGCGAACTACTACGGAGCTTTCGTGCTCGACCCTGACGGGCACAACATCGAAGCGGTCTGCCGCGCACCGGAATAGGGCGACGCGACGAGGAACATCGACGCGGCATCATCGTTGTCATTCTCTGGACAACCGATTTTGATGATGCCAATGCCGATCGAACCGCCCGAGATTCCGCCATCGACGCCGGGGACTCCGACCGAGCCTCCGCCGGGGATTCCGCCGGGCAATCCGCAGCCTGACATCGCACCGCCGGTGCGCGAGCCAGACGCACCGCCACTCCCGGACGAATTGCCTCCGCATGTTCCCGAAGAGATTCCGCGACGCGGACCAAATGGGCCGTTCACACCGAATTCCGCGACGGATGCGACTTCGCCTTAGTGATCACACATGAGACGATCAATCACATGTGCGGCGATTGCATCCTGCTTCTGAATGCGCAATGAACGTCGCCATAGTGACGTGATTTGCGTGCAGAAATAAATCGGGCCGCGACCTCTTTACCCGCCACAATCCGGCCTAACGCGTAGCTGTTCATCACACGACTTCACTTCTCAAAGAACCTTCCCGAGGAATTTCACGACCATGACTAACTTCCGCTTCGTTCTGCTTGCAACGACGGCTCTAACCGCGATGCAAATCGCAAACTCTGCATCGCATGCGCAAGGCGCACCGCCGCTCGTTGTCGCGCAGGCCCAGCCAGAGACGGGCCCTGACGGGCGACCGAAGCAACCGCCGAAGGAAGCGCCAAAGGGACAGCCGCCCGCCGCGCGTCCGACCGCACCAGC
>NZ_LGHL01000238.1 GCF_001908205.1 Bradyrhizobium sp. NAS80.1 | reverse complement strand
CCAAACCAAGTCTGGTCGATCCGAACCCGGCTCCTGATCGAAAGACGGACCCGCGACCTTGCCCTTTTCAACCTTGCGATCGACAGCAAGTTGCGTGGTTGCGACGTCGTCGCCTCGAGGGTCGAAGATGTCGCTCCGAATGGCTATGCGGTCGATCGCGCGACCGTCCGGCAGAAGAAGACCGGGAGACCGGTCAAGTTCGAGTTGACGGATCAAACCCGGCAAGCAGTTGACGACTTCTTGAAGGACGCCGGCAAGAGGCCAGGTCAGTATTTGTTCACTGGGCGCCGTGGGCGTGATCGGGCGATGACAACCCGCCAATGTGCTCGCCTTCTTGCCCACTGGGTGGCGAGCATCGGGCTTGACCCGAGGGCATTTGGCACCCATTCCCTGCGCCGGACCAAGGCGACGCTGATCTACCGCCGCACGCGGATTTTGCGAGCCGTGCAGCTCTTACTCGGCCACACCAAGATCGAAAGCACGGTCCGCTATCTCGGCATCGAGGTTGACGACGCGCTCGCGATTGCCGAACAGGTTGATGTCTGAATCACCAGGGCAGAGCGGACATGCTCTGCCCGTCGGCCATCAGCCGCTTCGGGCCACAAGCGGACTCATGCGCCGCCCCACAGCCGCTATTCCGTTCCCTCGTCGGCGTCGGAGGGATCTGGTTCAGAGCTTCAATGACCAAAGTAGATGAACGTTGATACGATTGCTGCGTACAAGATGGTACGTAGAAGGAGATTCGAACGGTGCCATCTTCCTCTAATGGGACGGGAGGCTTTCTTTGGCCTTAGCCAGTAATCCTCATACCAATCAGGCTGAACGCCAAATGCGGACAACATCATCGTTCGTTCGAACAGATCTAGGTGAGACTTCTTCGGCTGCATGACACTGTTCTTTGAACAAGGGAGGCAGAGGCATTTTACGGCCGGTTCAGTTTGAGCCGTTGAGCCGGGCTTGTTCACGGCGCGAGGACGGCGCCTCGCGGGTCGATATCGCGATTTGTGGCGACGTAGTCGATCTCACCACGCGTGATGCCGATGTCCATCAACTCGCCGTCCGTCAGCCGGCAAAGCTGGGTTCGCAGCCTCTCGCGTTTGCGCCACTCACGAAACGCATCCCAATATGCTTCGAGGGGACTGTAATACTGCCGCCTTGCGGTTGTCGGTCCGAACTCACTGGCCCCGTGGATCGTGCTCATTGCGCTGTGTCCAAGTTGGGCAGTTGCACCAAGCGAAAGTTGCCAGCACATCCGTTGGCGCGCTTAACAACTGGCTTACATTTTCCTTACCGGCGGCTTATTCTCTGCGCTCGTGCGGCTTCAGAGGTGACCCGAGAAGGAATGCCAGCTTGCGTTATCTCTTTGAGGATTACGCATTGGATACCGACCGGCGCGAACTGCACCGCGCAACGGACGCGATTGTTGTCACACCTCAGGTGTTCGATCTGCTTGATTACCTGATCCGAAACCGGGAGCGCGTCGTCAGCAAAGACGACCTCATCAACGCCGTTTGGAACGGACGCATCGTTTCTGATGCCGCGCTGACGACTCGCCTGAATGCCGCTCGCACCGCAATCGGCGATGCCGGCGCGAAACAGCGCTTAATCAAAACTCTGCCGCGCAAAGGCTTCCGCTTCGTCTGTGCGGTGCAGGAAGTCCAGACCGTCGCAGTTGAGCCGGTTGGCTCGGTGGCGCATAGCAGCGAGACGACGCCAACGCCGGTTTCGCCGCCTCGTCTTTCCATCGTTGTGCTGCCCTTCACGAACCTCAGCGGCGATCCCGAGCAAGAGTACTTCGTCGATGGGGTGACTGAGAGCCTCACCACAGACTTGTCGCGCATCAATGCCGCGTTCGTGATTGCGCGCAACACCGCGTTCACGTTCAAGAGTAAACCCGTTGACGTAAAGAAGCTCGGACACGAACTGAACGTCCGCTACGTGCTTGAAGGCTCAGTGCAACGTAGTGGCAACCGCCTGCGGGTGAACGTGCAGTTGATTGATGCCGAAACCGGCAACAACCTATGGGCCGATCGTTTTGACAAGCCCGTTGCCGACCTCTTTGACATGCAGGACGAAATCGTGTCGAGGCTCGCCAATACGCTGAAAGCGCAATTGATTGCTGTCGAAGCGCGGCGCGCGGAGCGCTCACCCCATCCCGACGCGACTGACTTGTGTTTCCAAGGTGCCGCGTTGGTCAACAGGGGCCGAACTCCAGAATACATGGCACAAGCGCGCGGCTTCTTTGAACGTGCCTTGGCCCTCGAACCGGGAAATGTTGAGGCGCTGGTCGGCGCAGCGATGGCTAATGTTGCAATAGGCAGTAACTTTTTCACCGACAATCGGATAGAACATCTCACCGCAGCCGAGACGGCCGTCACTAAGGCGCTGTCCTTGGCACCGAACCATCCCGCAGCTCATAACGTTCTGGGCTTGGTGCAAACTTATAAGAACCACGCGGCTCAAGGGATCGGCAAATGCGAGCGGGCGTTGGCGCTGGATCGGAATTTGGCCGTGGCGCACGCGAACATCGGATTTGGGAAGCTTTGTCTCGGGCGGGGCGAGGAAACTGAAGCCCATATAGAGCAGGCGCTCCGCCTTTCTCCCCGCGATACCCACGTCTATGCCTGGACTTTTTTTTGTCGGTCTCGCCAAATTTTGGCACGGCGCCGACGCGGAAGCGATTGTTTGGCTGCGCCGGAGCCTTGAGGCCAACCGAAATTACCCGATGACGCACTTCCTTCTCGCGGCCGTTTTGGCGCACGTCGGTGAGCTGGATGAGGCACGGGCTACAGCACAGGCGGGCGTTGCGCTCCATCGGAGTTTCAGTATTCGCCGCTATCGCACTTACGCCCCAAGCAACCATCCCGTGTATCTCGCGGGACGCGAGCGCGCCTATGAGGGCATGCGCTTGGCTGGGGTGCCTGAGGGGTAATGTCCGCAACGGGGTGTGCGCCGTGCAAAGGCGGCGCTTTCCAGTGGGTGCAAGCCCCACCCGGCAACCGCTCCAGCCGGAAGCAACCGGAGCAGCTATGGAGGTGACGAAATAGCTGAAGCCTTCGGAATGCGTGTCACGAATTGGTGACAGCGCGAGTGTGCAGGCCGTAACGCGAGTGAACGCTGAGCAAGCCTCGAAAAGGACGATGCACAGGCCGACCTGACGGCCATATCAGGGAAGGCTGACACGACTGGGAAGACGTGAGCGAAGCAATACCTCCAGTCGCTGTGCCGGGGTAGTGGCGACGGCATGTACACAAGGAAAGCGTACGCAACACGGGAGGCCCCACGACGTGGTCAGGGATGATCAACCGGACGCCCGCGAGGGACGGGCCGGGCGCCGTGGGGTGACGGAGAGGTTCGTAGTACCGCGGAAGCCGGGTAACGCCGGTGGAGGGAAGGGGCCTCAGTTCAAGACGAACGCAAGACGTAGTGAGGGACCTGGGGATTGGGCAACCTATCAACTCCGAAGAGTGTTCAGAAACTGCAGACGGCGTTGCACGCGAAAGCGAAGGCAGAAGCCGGCTACCGCTTCTACGCCCTGTACGACAAGATCAGCCGGGAAGACATCTTGGTCCATGCCTATGCCCAATGCCGCTCCAACAAGGGCGCACCGGGCGTGGACGGTCAGGACTTTGCGGACATCGAGGCGTACGGGGTGCAGCGGTGGCTTGGCGAACTGGCGCTTGCGCTCAGGCAGGAGACGTATCGACCGGACCCCATCAGAAGAGTGTACATCCCGAAGGCCAACGGCAAACTCAGGCCATTGGGCATCTCGACCTTGCGTGATCGGGTCTGCATGACGGCAGCGATGCTGGTGCTGGAACCGATCTTTGAGGCCGATCTTCCACCCGAGCAGTATGCCTACCGTCCCGGGCGAAATGCCCAGCAGGCGGTGGTGGAGGTGGAAGCGCAGCTGTTCCGTGGCCACCCGGAAGTCGTGGACGCCGACCTCGCGGACTACTTCGGAAGCATTCCGCATGCCGACCTTCTCAAGTCGGTGGCGCGCCGAATTGTTGATCGGCGCGTGCTGCATCTGATCAAGATGTGGCTGGAATGTCCCGTGGAAGAAACCGACGATCGAGGACGGACGACACGGACGACCGAGGCACCGGACAAGCGGCGCGGCATCCCGCAAGGCTCACCCATCTCACCACTGCTGGCGAATCTCTACATGCGCCGGTTTGTGCTGGGATGGAAGATGCTCGGACTGGAGCGAAGCCTCGGCTCTCGCGTCGTGACCTATGCCGACGATCTCGTAATCCTGTGCCGGCGGGGCAAAGCTGACGAAGCCTTGCGACAACTGCGCATGATCATGGGAAAGCTGAAGCTGACGGTCAACGAGGACAAGACACGACTCTGCCGGGTGCCGGAAGGACAGTTCGACTTCCTGGGCTACACGTTCGGACGAATGTATTCTGCGAGAACCGGCCAGGCGCGCCTGGGGTATCGGCCATCGAAGAAGAGCATCAAGCGCATGGTGGAGCAAATCCATGCGCTGACGGTTCGAACGGGGACATGGCAAGACACCACAGAGCTGGTGGGTAAGTTGAACCGCACGCTGCGCGGATGGGCGAACTACTTCAAAGTAGGCACCGTCAGCAAGGCGTACCGCGCGATCGACAACTACACCGCTGTGCGGTTGCGCCGGTGGTTGCGCTCCAAGCACAAGGTCAGGCGACGCAAGGGCGGGACTTATCCACTCTCGCACCTCTACGGGCACTTCGGGCTCGTACGCTTAGCCGCACTTGGTCGCGACGTGCCGTGGGTGAAGGCGTGAGGTCTTGTCCGAGAGCCGGATGCGGGAGATCTGCCTGTCCGGTTCGATGAGCGAGGTGTGGAAACGGAGTCATGGTCGAGCCACTAAGGCACCGCCAGACGAAAGGGGCGAGAACAGATATGTTCGATCCTAAAGCCACCGCGTCACATCTCGACTCTACCAAATGCGGAAGGTTGGGGCTGCGAGATGCTTGGTCCGCTCTGTCTTCGATAGCTGACATGCCAAGGGCTTTCGCTGCACGTCGGCTCAGGGGCCCCACAACCGGACTTGGCACCATTTAGCGGAGTGGACGAAGGTCTCTGCAGGTTGAAAGGCGATCATAGTGTCCGGCGGCCCCGCGACGGAAGGGGTTCCTTTTTGCTCGCCGCCGGTGTTTCCTCTGCACGGCGGAGAACGGGCATGCGGGGGATCGCTGGGAGAGAAGATCGGCGAAGGCCTCTTCGCTGATGTGCACGCCCTGCGCTCGGCGGGGTGATTACTCTCGGTCATCCCGTCTACGCCAAGGCTACGCCGGGCCAACATACTCGCTCGGCCGCCGAAGCTTCAGCGTAGGCGGCATGCCCGGCCATGACGAGTGACCATAGGGTGAGGGTCACAGCAACACGGGGCTAAAGATGCAGGGATCGCTGGGGGAAAAGATCGGTGAAGGCGCCTACTCCGAAGTCTACGCCTGGGCGCCGGGGCAAGTCGTCAAACTGTTCAAGCCCGGCTTGCCGCGGCGGATGCCCTGGTTCGAGGTGCACATGATCCGCGCCGTCCACGCCGTCGGCGTTCCGGTGCCGGAGGTGTTCGGCGAGGTGACCCTGGACGGGCGCTTCGGCATCGTGCTGCAGCGCCTCGACGGACCGACCCTGCTGCAGCTAACCCGAACCGGCGCGGTGACGTTCGATCAGGCCGGCGCGATCGTCGCGGCTCTTGCCATGTCCATTCACAAGACCCCCCTGCCGCCGGAGGTCCTCTCCATGCGCGAGTATATGGAGGCTCAGTTGGGGCACGACGACGGCAAGCTCCCGAAGCACATCGCCACTGAAATCCTCGCGCTGATCGATCGCTTGCCGCCGGGCGACGGGCTTTGCCATACCGACCTGAGCCCCGGTAACGTGATCATGACAGCGGAAGGCCCAAAGCTGGTCGACTGGGTCAGCGCGATGTGCGGGCCCGCCGTCCTCGAGCTTGGGTTCTTGCGCGTGATCCTGTCCGAGCTCGGGCCGGAAGTTGCCGACAATCCGGAGCGGCCGCGCGCGACCAATGCGGCGGCGCAATCCGAATATGCTCGGCTGGCCGGCATGTCTCTCGCGGAGCTAACGGCGGCAATGGAGCCGTATTTGCCCATCGTCCGCACCTTCGCCGTCCTCGGCAACGCGGTGCCTTCGCTGCGGGAGCGGCTGATCCAGCGCATCGAAGCGGCTCTGCGCTCGGAAGACTGAATTATTTTGGTCGCGCGCGCGAGCCGGAGTGGCCTGTCGAAGCGAGCCGTCAGTGTCTCCTTCGGCAAAGTACGACATTCCGGCCCCGGGACCGCGTGTCCGCTGTACTCGCTGATCCAGACTTCTCGCTGATCGCCGCACAGGTCAGCAACGGGGCCACAAGCGGGCATCCCGACCCTTGGGCCGCGCATGAGGCTCGCCTTCTTGGCAACTGCCCACCAGGAAAAATCCGCTGCTCCGGGCAGGCTTGCTTACATTTTGCGCACGAGCGGCATAATCTTGGCTGTGGGTGGGCGTCTCTCAGGGATAGGAAGGCCACCCGGGGGGGGAGGGCTGTGCGCTATCTCTTTGAGAACTACACGTTTGATGCGGACCTTCGCGAACTGCGACGCGGCACAGAGGTGGTCCCGATTGCACCACAGGTGTTCGACTTGCTCGACTACCTGATCCGCAATCGAGAGCGCGTCGTTAGCAAGGACGACCTCATTGGTGCGATCTGGAATGGCCGCGCGGTTTCAGATGCAGCGTTGACGACCCGCCTCAATGCCGCCCGAAACGCGATCGGCGACACCGGCGGCAAGCAGCATCTGATCAAGACGCTGCCGCGAAAGGGTTTCCGCTTCGTGGGTACTATACTGGAGGAGCAGCAGCGCGTGGTCGGGTCAGCGACGCATGGTGGCGACCTCGCGGAGATGCCGGCTTCAGCGCCCCATCCTTCCATCGTTGTGCTGCCCTTTACCAATCTGAGCGGTGCTGCTGAGCAGGAGTACTTCGTTGATGGAGTGACCGAGAGCCTGACCACGGATTTGTCACGCATCAGCGGCTCGTTCGTGATTGCCCGCAATACCGCGTTCACATTCAAAAACAAGATCGTTGACGTGAAG
>NZ_LGHL01000237.1 GCF_001908205.1 Bradyrhizobium sp. NAS80.1 | reverse complement strand
CGTTGAATCGAAGGTGAGGTCGGAATCGAGCGCATCGCGCGTTTCGAGTACAAAGAGCTGCTCGGGATTTACGCGGGCGACGGGCTTGATTGCGAAATGATACCGGTTGAAGCAGTGCGGATCGTCCTTGCGGTGCTTGCCAGACTTTCCCACGGCCACCGGGGGGGGCGCCCTTGACGTCACTGGTGTCCGCCCACACACTATCCCAACTCGCGACCAGGAGCAGGGCGACAGACAGCATCACCAAACGGGTCTGGATTTCATTGGATGTCCTTCCTGTATGACCCGCTGCCCGCGCGTCTCCTTCCGGTCGGACCACCTGCGCGTTCTCGCCGAGAACGTCGCTCGCAATCTATTAGGGGCACTAGGCAAGTCAAGGATGGCGAAAGGGTCAGCCGGATTGTCGGAATTTGCGGCAACGAAAGGCGCGCCCGAACCATCTCGCCATTGGCCTTGAACGGGCGCCCGGCGCTATCGAACAACACGGTGTGGTGCCGGTCGGTAGCAGGTAACATCCAGAAGCATGTTCTTGCCCCGGATGCCGGACATCATCCGGCTACGCACGTCAGGAGGGACTACATCAACCATGCGCTTCCACGACCCTCACCGGCCAACCCGGCCGCACCGTGTCGATCGATCGAGAGCGATGCCCTGGCGGGCATAGATCTGGGCCTGCCGGTAGAGCGGCAGATGATCGGCATATTTGGACACCAGAACCTGGGCGACGGTTGCCTCCGTCGGCAGTCCGCCCGCGCTCCCCGTAGCGCTAGCGCAGCCCGAGGGAGGGCGGCGACCGGAACACTATTCCGCTCTACGCGATCCCGAACTGCAAGGTGATCAGCCACTTCCTGCCCGACATGCTCTTGCGCGGTTCGTCCATGCGCTCGCTGGGCGGCTATCTCAACGTTCTCTCGATCGAGAGCGTCCTCGACGAATTGGCGGTCCGTTTGGGGTAGGATCCCGTGGCGTTTCGGCTTCGACACATCGAGGATCCACGCGCGCGCGACGTCATCGAGGCAGCCGCCTCGCGTTTCGGGTTGGCCGCGCGGGCCAAGCCTTCGGAGAACACCGGCTTCGGGTTCGGCTTTGCTCGCTACAAGAATCTCGAAGCCTGGTGTGCGGTAGCCGTCGAGATCAAGCTTTCCCGGCTGACCGGCGTGGTTCGCGTCCGTCGCGTCGGACACAGCGGGTCGGATGTCTCCAAAATGTCCAAGGTTCGGTGCTGGTAGAGAACGGGTTCGCCTCAGTGGGGCCCGGAAGCTCCCTCTTCAGCAGCGAGCCGCCAGATGGCAACGGACCCGGAGAGGTCCGCCAACTCGTAAGCGGGCTGGTCGGCGTCTATAGCCGCACGCTTGCGCGGACGCTGGTCGTCGTAGCGCCGGATCGTCGCGTGTGGGGTTCGGAGTTGCCGCACGCCCCATTAGGCTCAATCTTCGGCTGCTCTTCCGGATCAGATATCAGAGCCTCGCTCAACGACGAGCACATCGAACGCGCGGAACGGGGGCTCCTCCATAGAAGCTAAACGATTGAGTTGAATCTAATTTTTAGCCAGAGTTGGGAAGATGACAGGAGTAGCTACGGCGGCAAGCTACAGATGGCAGTTACTAGACCTGCCGGGAGATCGGGCAGGGCACCTCAGTTTGATCGCGAGGTGGGAAGTCGTCCACTGCTGCTAAGCTGATAGCCGTCTGCGCGCCACAGTCATCCACGGGCGAGAACTCGACCTCATCGGAGGTGCCACCTTTCTACGGCCGCTGAAGCGTTCAATGTTTCCGGACGCGAGGGCCCACGTCAGCCTAGACCGATACAGTCAGCGGTCCTCCTATTTGCGTTGAGAAGGTGTCTCTAGCCAAAACTGGCGATGAGCTCACTTTCGCGAGATTTTTGTTGAGGCGGTGTTTTTGAGTTTTGCAACACAATCCGCGCAAAGCGGACAAAGCTTGATCTGGCTTGGTCTATTTGTCCGTCGCTCGCTCAAATTAGCTCATGATGGATTGGAGCGAGAGTTCAAGTTTTTCAAGTGGTTAATAGGCGGCGTGTGCACGACGTGCGCACCGGGAGATCATGAAAAATCTTGTGACGGCCGATATCGGATAACAGCTGCGCTGTCTTCGATGCACAGGCGACGCCCGCGATGGCTCGACAGGTGATTGAGAAGGTCCGCATGGTAACGGACAAGCCGATCAAATACGTGATCCGAATTGCCGTGCTTGCGGCTTTTCCAACTGCTCCGCCGCCCTGTGCCGTACGACGCGATGGCTGTCGTGCCGCTTGCAGTGCCGGCATGCGCGCTCCTCTTCAACCCCTCACGCCTACCGATCCGCGGTCAATGGTGAACACGCGATCGAGCAGGCCATGCGCGTGCGTCATGCTCGATTCGGCGAGAATCACCGACAATCCGGACTTCTTGCGCAGCCCCGAGATCACCTCAGCAAGACGCCGGGCCAGCACTGGCGCCACGCCCTCGAACGGCTCGTCGAGTAAGAGAAGCTTGCGTCCGGCCATCATCGCCCGGCCCAGCGCCACCAGCTTCTGCTGGCCGCCCGAAAGCTGCAAGGCCTTGCGCGCGCGCAAGCCCGTCAGCTCCGGGATGGTCTCGTAGATGCGCGCGAGCTGCACTTGGGCGTCTTCCGCGTCCACGGCCCAGGCAGGCAGCAGGATGTTCTCCTCCGCCGACAGGCCCGATACAAGCCGCCGGTCCTCCGGCATGTAGCCGATGCCGAGCCCTGCGCGGCGGTGAGTCGGCAAATCCGCCAGCTCCCGGCTCTCGAAGTTGAGCTTTCCGGACGCCAGTGCCTGCAGCCCCATGATGGTCCGCAATAAAGTGGTCTTTCCTGCGCCATTGCGCCCGATCAGGCCGGCGAACTCCCCGGCGCTGACCTCGAGGTCGACGCCGCGCAGAATCGCCACCGCCTCGATAGACACGGAGACGCTCTCAAGCCGCAGCATGGGGTATCTCCTCGCCGATCACGTAGCGCCGCACGTTCTCTGCGCGCAGCACGGTGTCGGGCGATCCGTCCGCGATGATGCCGCCGTCGTAGAACGCTACCACGCGCCCGGCAAATCGCGCGACGATATCCATATCGTGCTCGACGAAGATCACCGTAACCCTGGCGGCACGCGCCGCGCCGATCACGACGTCCATGATGGCGACCTTCTCGTCGGCGGAAACGCCGCTGGTCGGCTCGTCGAGCAGGAGCAGCTTGGAGCGGCTGGAGAGCGCCATGGCAACGTCGAGCAGCTTGCGGATTCCTTCAGGCACCAAGCCGGCCTTCTGCGCAGCGTAGGGTGCGAGCTCGAACCGCGTTAGCGCCTCATCGGTCGCCGCCTGCGGATCGTCGGTCGCGGCAATACTCTCGGCGACCAGCAGATTCTCGCGAACGCTAAGTGAATTGAAGAGCTGCGGTATCTGAAATGAGCGCGAGATGCCGAGCTTGGTGATCTGTCGCGGGCTGAAGCCCACGATGTCGCGTTCGCCGAACAGAATGTGACCGCTGTCGGGCCTGAGATAGCCCGTCACTATGTTGAGAAAGGTCGTCTTGCCGGCGCCGTTGGCACCGATCAGGCTGACGACGGTGTCGGGATCGAACGTCAGGTTGATGTCGGCCGCCGCCCTCACGGCGCCGAAGCTCTTATGCAACCCTTGCGCAGTCAGCACCGCACTCACGCGGACCTCCGCCGCCGCTCGGCGAGCGTCCACAGGCCGGCCGGCAGGAACATTATGATGGCCAGCATGGCAAGGCCAAGCGACATTTGCCACAAGTTAGGCGCGTACTGACTGGCGACCGTGCGCAGAGCCTCGAAGATGGTGGCAGCCACGAAGGGTGCCAGAATGCTCTGGGTGCCGCCCAGGATAGCGATGAACACGAACTCGCCTGAGGTTGTCCAATAGGTCGTCTCTGGATCGACATGGCCAACCGCCAATGCCGCGAGCGCGCCGCCCAGGCCCGCCATCGCACCCGCGATCAGGTAGTTGACGTACACCGCGCGGTAGGGTGAGGCGCCGAGATAGCTCACCCGCAACTCGTTGTCGCGCACGCCGGTGGCCAACCGTCCCCAGTGTCCACGGAACAGCCTGTGCACCAGCAGCGCCACAACCACTGCAAAGACCGCGCCGGCAATGAGAAACACCCGCCGTTCCACGCCAGGAGCCAAGGCTACTCCGAAGAACGTGCGCGCATGCAGGTTGAACCCGTCCGTGCTGCCGAGCGCGGCGCTCTTCACCAGCAAGCCGTACAGGATCATTGAAAATGCCAGCGACAGCATGGCAAAGAAGATATCGCGATACCCGGCGAGCAGCAGGCCCAGCAGAGCGGCAATCAAGGCGGCGGCTGCGGCGCCTGCGAGCAGCATCACGGCCGCATCGGCAACATGCAGACCATGCGAGAGCAGGGCAGCCGCATAAGCGCCAATGCCGAAGTACAGTCCCTGCCCGAACGACACAAGTCCAGTGCGCATGAGCACGAGAAGGCCCAGCACCACCACGCCTTTGGCGAGCATCAGCATGGCCATGAACACCAGCCATTGCGGCGAGAGCAGAGCCAGCGCTGTCAGCGCGACGAGGGAAGCGATTGCGACGGCAGCGGCCTTCATATCTTGCGCGCCTCCTGCGCCGCGAACAGTCCCTTCGGGCGCGCAATGAGCACCATGGCCATCACCGCGTAGATCGAGAACAACTCGGCCTCTGGCCAATAGCGCACCGTGGCCGCGCGGACGAGACCAACCAGCAGCGCGCCGAGCGCTGCTCCGCCGAGGCTGCCGAGACCGCCGATCACCACCACCGCGAAGGCGAGCACGATCACCTCCACGCCGATGCCGGGCGTGACGGCTATCGTCGGCGCCGTGAACGCTCCGCCGAGCGCCGCCAGCGTCGCACCGACAGCGAAGGTGGCGAGATAGACCCGGCTCACGTTGATGCCCATGGCCATGCTCATCTCACGGTCGTGGATGACGGCGAGCAGCAGCTTGCCCTTGCGTGTGCGATAGAGCGCCCACGCAAGAGCGAGCCCGGTCGCCAGCGCCATTGCGATCAGCAGCACGTTGTAGACGGGGTATGGCAGGCCGCCGAGCAGAAAGTATCCGGGCAGCGCGTAGGGCTCGGGCAGCAGCAGCGAGTCCACACCCCACACCAGTTTAATCACGTCCTCCATGATCAGGAAGACGGCATAGGTGATCAGTACGAGCACCACCTCGTCCTTGCCGTACATCCACTGCAGCAGGCCACGCTCGATCAGGGGACCGACTAGGCAGCCGACGAGGATGGCCGCAAGCAGCAGCATGGCGAAGCTGCCGGCGGCCGGCAGCCCGCCACCGAGCCATACGCCGGCAAGCGAGCAGGCCGCATAGGCGCCCAACGCATAGAGGCTGCCGTGGGCCACATTGAGGATGCGCATAACGCCATAGATCAGCGTCAGCCCGGCCGAGATCAGGAATAGCCAGGACGCATAGGCGATGCCGTCGAAGGCAACGGGCAGGATGCTGCTCATCGGAAGAAAAGCGGCGGCAGCCCGCAGAGCTGCCGTCCCTGATTGCTATTTCTTGAGGCCAGACTTGATCCAGGCTTCGCTTTTCACGCCGTCGGGTGGGTTCACCTTGTCCGCGGAATAGCGTTCGATATCGACGATCTTGAGCTGACCGTTCTCAACCTTGGTCGTGCCGACGGCAGCGTCCATGGTCGCCTGGTGGCCTTTGCCAAGCGCCATCTTCACCGGCCCGCCGGGGCCTTCGAAGGTCAGGTTCTCGAGCGCGGCGATGATTTTGTCCTGATCGGGTGCCTCGTTGCCGCTGCTCTTGGCCTTCTCGTACGCTGCCTTCACGCCCAGGATTGCCTGCGTCATCTTGAAGGACGCATAGTTCGGCGGGATGTGATAGCGCCCCTGGTAGGCAGTTTTCAGCCAGCGCGCCAGATCGGTGTCCGGTGCGAACGGCCCGAACGGACCACGTGCCCCCAGAATGGTTCCGTCCGGAATCCGCGTGCCCAGCCTGTTGATGGCCGGTTCGCCTGCAGACAGAACCACCTTGTGCTTCTCGAACAGGCCGCGCGGTGCGCCCTGCACCACGAGACCCTCCAGATCGCCGCCCCACATGCTGGAATGGATCACCTCCGCTCCGCTACCAAGGAGCGTGGTGATTTCGGCGCTGAACTGACCCGCAAAAAGCTTCGGCATCTGCGAGGTCTTCACTTCGATGCCAGGCTTCAGGGTCTGCATGGCGTTCTCGAAGTCCGCCCAGGAATCCTGACCCCAGGCATAGTTCTGATTGATGCCCGCAATCGACTTTACGTTGGGGGTGCGCTTCACCAGATAGAGCGCGACGGACACGTTATCCATCGTGCCTGTCGGACCGGTGCGGAACACATATTTATAACTTGCGTCCTCGAAGATGCGGGGCGTGCCGCAGTCGAACAGGATGGTGAGCTTATTCTGCTCCTCGGCAACGGGCGCGATCGCCAGGCAATCACCGCTCGAGATGTAGCCAATCACGATGTCCACCCTTGGCACGAGATTGCGATACTCGGCCACCTGCGTCTGCGGGCCACCCGCCTCGTCGAAAATGACGAGCTCGATCGGCGTTCCGCCGAATCCCTTCTGGGTATAGGGTGCGGGTACGGTGCCTGCGTTGAGCAACTCGGCCGTCAGCTCGGCCGCGTTGCGGGCGGGAATCCCGAACGGACCGGCGGCCGGACCGGACAGGAACGTAACGATGCCGACCTTGATGGGCTGCTGCGCCAGCGAAGCCGGCATCGCCAACAGCAAGCCGAACGCGGCCAAGACCGCGCGCAACGATGATGGTCGCATTTGTTTCCTCCTCCACGTTGTCGGTCTGATTGGACCCATGGATCTAGCGGTCTCTTGTAAGCCATTTTACTTCGCCTTGAACCTGTTTAGGCCGTCCTACCTACGCTTTGCCGCGATGCCGGAGCGCATCGATCGGCAGGGAGAGGGCCGGCGAGGATTGCCGGCCGCTCGGTAGTAAGGGTGATTGCCGGAGAACGGCGGAGCCCAGGTCGCGGGGGTCCACGCGGGGGGCATGGTAAGACGAGTGATGCGGCGTTTGGGCAGTGTGGCTGTCGGATTACATCGCTTGCGGTGAAGCAAGTTTGAGCGTTGAATTTTGGGGGCGGGCCAAGCGAGCTAGTTTGGCTTGAGGCTGGCGCAATTCCTGCGGGTCACCAAGCCACCTCTTGCCCGGCTAATTCGTCAGAGAGGAGTCACCATCATGTGCGCAGGCGATGATCAAACGTGCCCGCAATTTGACCTGCATCGACAGACGCTCCTTGAGGACCTCGACCAAGAGCGGCGCGCATTCCTTAAGAGCGCATTCGTCGCGGGCGGTGGTGCGGCCGCGTGGGCTGCAAGCGGCACGCTGGCCACGCCGGCATCGGCGCAGACTAAGCCGGGCCAGCCGACCTACCACTACTTGCCGGCCAACTCGGACACGGTGCATTGGGGCTACTTCAGCAAACTATTAAAGCCTCAGCTCGAAGTGGATTCCGGCGATTACATCACCATTGAGGCTGTGACCCACCACGCCGGCGACGACGTCGAACGCATGGTCAAAGGCGATCCGGGTATTGAGAGCATTTATCTTTGGACCAAGGATAAGAAAGGCGTCAATCGCCGTGGCGCCGGCCCGATCGACGGAAAGCAACTCGGGCGCGGCGCAGGCGAAGGCTTCGGCGTGCATATCTTGACCGGTCCAGTTTTTGTTCGCGGCGCCGAGCCGGGCGATGTCATTGAAGTCCGCATCATGGATGTAAAGCCCCGGCCTTGCGCTAATCCGGTTTACCCGGGCAAGTCATTCGGTAGCAACGCGGCGGCTTGGTGGGGCTTTCATTACAATGATCTCCTCACTGACCCGAAGCCGCGCGAGGTGTGCACGATCTACGAAATCGACACCAGCGGGCAGCAAAACTGGGCGCACGCGGTCTACAACTTCCGCTGGGTGCCTCAGACCGATCCCTATGGTGTCGTGCACAAGATCATCGACTATCCCGGCGTGCCGGTCGACCATTCGATCGTGCAAGAGAACCACAACATCCTCAAAAACGTCCGCATCCCGATCCGACCGCATTTCGGAGTCATGGGCCTGGCGCCAAAAGAAGCCGACATCGTCGATTCTATTCCGCCGAGCTATTTCGGCGGCAACATCGATAATTGGCGTATCGGCAAGGGTGCGACCCTGTATTATCCGGTCGCAGTGCCAGGCGGCTTGTTCTCAGTCGGCGACTCGCACGCCGCGCAAGGCGATTCTGAATTGTGCGGCACCGCCATCGAAATGTCGCTGACTGGGACCTTCCAGCTTATCCTGCGCAAGCAGAATTCACTGAGCGGTTCGCTCGCCGGGCTGAATTACCCGCTGCTTGAGACGCAGGACGAGTGGGTTCTGCACGGATTCAGCTTCCCCAATTATCTCGCGGAGCTCGGTCCTACGGCGCAGCAGGACATCTACAAGAAATCCTCGATCGATCTCGCGCTAAGGGATGCGTTTCGCAAAATGCGTAGCTTCCTGATGACCACCAGGGGACTGACCGAGGACGAGGCGATTTCGCTCATGTCCATCGGAGTCGACTTCGGCGTCACGCAGGTGGTCGATGGCAATTGGGGCATCCACGCGATCATCAAGAAGAACCTTTTTGCAGGTATAGCGACGGCTTGAAGCTCTAGGACCCACCGGCCTTGGCGATAGCAGCAGCGCGATCACCCTCTTTAGGGTAACGCTCTGCAATCGACAGGCGCGGATCATGGTACCTAACTCGTTCCTCAACTCCACAAAAGCTCCCTTACCATTGCCGGATTTGTGAGATCGCGGGGCGCGATCTCGGAAACGAACCGGCCCTTTCTCATGACATGGACCCGGTGGGCCACCCGACTGACGAGCTCGAGATCCTGCTCAACCAGCAGGATCGCGAGCCGCTGCGTGGTCGACAAATCATGGAGGTGCTCGGCAATTTGATCGACGATGGAGGGCTGGATCCCCTCGCTCGGCTCGTCGAGCAGCACCACGCGCGGACGTCCTACGAGGCAGCGCGCCAACGCGAGCAGCTGCTGCTCGCCGCCAGACAACGCGCGGCCGGGACGGCCGAGCAAGGCGGTGAGTGACTTGAAACGTTCCAGGATCCCCGGAATGTCGCTCGCGCCGGCGCGCGCCGCCTGGCCGATCATTAGGTTTTCCATCACTGTGAGATCAGGAAAGATCTGCCGGCCCTGCGGGACGTAGCCGAGCCCCAGCCGGGAGCGCACAGCGGTCGCGTGGTGCGTCACGTCGCGGCCCGCCAGACGAACGCTTCCGGACTTCGCTTTCAGCAGACCCGCTAGCGTTCGTAGCAGCGTGGTCTTTCCCATCCCGTTGTGGCCGATCACGGCAACGACTTCGCCGGCAGACAGCGAGACGCTCACGTTGTCGAGGATGCGTATGCGGCCATAGCCGGAGACGAGGCCGTTAGCGGCCAGGACGGCCGGCGCCAAGATAAACCTCCCTGACTACGGGGTTTGCGAGCACGTTCTCCATAGTAGCCTCAATAAGGATCCGACCCTGATGAAACACCGTGACGATCCCGGCGATCATGCTGATGAACTGCATATCGTGCTCGACGATGATGAGGCTGGTGCTGACGTTGACGTCCCGCAGCAGCGCGACGGTGCGCTCGACCTCGTCGGTGGCCATGCCTGCCGTGGGCTCATCGAGCAGGATCAGCTTCGCGTCCTGCGCCATCGTCATGCCGATCTCGACCCACTGCCGCTCGCCGTGAGCGAGGGCGCCGACGTCCCGCCGTGCCAGCGTGGCGAGGCCGAGCTTCATCAGCAGCTCATCGGCAACAGCAGCGGCCCGGCGCGCACCGAGGCGTCGGTGGGCCGCGATGAAAAAATGCTCGTAGACGGAAAGACCGTCCCATACGCTTGGGACCTGGTTCTTGATGCCGATGCCGAGCCGCGCGATCCTGTGCGGCGGCTCGCCCGTGATATCGCTGCCGTCGAACAGGATGGTGCCCGCTGTCGGCGGCAGCTGTCCGCTGAGCATCTTGAAGAATGTGCTTTTGCCCGCGCCGTTGGGGCCAATGAGGCAACGCAGTTCGCCGCGGCCAAGCCGGAAATCGACGTCGGTCACCGCCTTTACCCCGCCGAAGTTCTTGGAGAGACCGCGGGTCTCGAGCAGCGTTTTGCCCGCCGGCCCGGCACTCGCCGTGCAGTTTTGGAACGCGCTGCTTGGAGCCGAGGCGTCGCTCATCGCTGGCGGATCCCGATGCTTGAAAGGCCGCGGAGGAATGTGGGCAACAGGCCGTTCGGCATCACCAACACAAATGAGACCAACAGGGCCCCGAGCACAAGGGTCGTGTAGGCGGTGCCGATCGAGCCGAGATACTGCGTCATGGCCTGGACAAGAAACGCGCCGATCGCGGCGCCGTAGAGCGAGCCGCGCCCCCCGACCAGGACCCAGATGACGACCTGCGCCGACTGGGCGAGGCTGAAGACTTCGGGATTGATGAAGCCGCCCCAGCTCGCGAATAGCGCGCCCGCAAGGCCGGCAATCGCCCCCGAGAGTGCGAAGATCGCGAGCTTGTGCCAGCGCGCGTCGTAACCCAGGAGCTCGACCCGCCGCTCGTTCTCGCGGATCGCGGCGAGGACGCGGCCGAACGGGGCTGCCATCAGCAGGCGCCCCGAAACGATGAGCAGAAAGAGCAGGCCGCCGACCGTCCAGAAGAATGGGGTCGGCTCGGGCAACAGTGACGGAATATTGGTCATGCCATTGTAGCCGCCGAGCACGGCGGCGCCGATGTGGTACGACGGATCGGCGGTACTGCCCAGCACCTGGAGCAGAATGAGCGTCACGACAAGCGTTGTCACGGCCAGGAACATCGCGCTCAGCCGACCGTAGAACGCAATATAGCCGAGCAGACCCGCGGCCACCCCGCCTGCCACTATGCCGGCCGCGAGCGCCGCGCCCGGTGTCTCATCGTTGGCACAAAGAATGGCGTACGCGTACCCGCCCAGGCCGAAAAAGGCCGCCTGTCCGAAGGACAGCAAGCCGGCAAGGCCCCAGCTGAGGTCGAGGCTCACCGCGAGCAGACAGAAGATCAGAAACACCGTGATCTGCACCACCTGGAAGGTTGAAAGCGCGAACGGCAGCACGGCGAGCACAACCGCGCACGCACCCCACAGCAGCGGCTCGAGCGCGCTCAGCCGGACCGGCGCCATAGGCCCGAAATTCCCTGAGGCGCGAACCGCAGCACGACGAGCGCGCAGCCGAGCATCGCCACCTGTCCGTAGATCGGAGTCGATATGAAGGACACCGCGCTCTCGATCGCTCCGAGCAGCGTGCCGGCGCCGAGAGTCCCGGAGAAGATCGCCGCACCCCCGACCGTTACGGTGATGAAAACCTTGGCCACGAACGCGAGCCCTAGCGAGGGGACGACACCAGTCAGGGGAGCCATGATTGCGCCCGCGAGGCCCGCGAGCGCCGACCCCAATGCGAAGGTCATCATGTAAATGGTCGGCGGATGGATGCCCAGTGCCGCTACCATGTCGGCGTTCTGCATGGCGCCACGAGCGATGAGACCGAATCTGGTTCGGTTGAACACCCCCCACGTAAGCGCGACCAGGAAGCCCGTCGCCGCGATTACGAATAGATTGTAGGCGGACACCGCGTAGCCGCCGATCGCGACATGACCGAACGGCGTAGCAACGCCCTCGGTGCTCGGCCCGAGGATCAAGGTCACCGCCGCGATCAGACCGAGACTCAATCCCCAGGTCGCCAGCATTGTGTCGAGCAGCCGCCCGTAGAGAAAGCGGATAATGCAGCGCTCGACCACCAGACCGACGACGCCGACCACAACCGGCGCCATCGCCATCCCGACCCACAGTTGAAGGCCATGGGCCGAGCTCAGCACCACGGTATAGGCGCCGAGCATGATGAACTCGCCCTGGGCGAGGTTGATGACCCCCATCATGCCGTAGATGATCGCCAGCCCCAGCGCGAGCAGCACAAGGCTGGCAATGGCAAAGACAACTCCGATGAGGGTGACGATCAGGTATTCCATGGGTGGGTCAAGGCTTGGCGGGTCTTCCGCCTCAAAAGAGAACGTTTGTAGCTTGTAGCCCGGATGGAGGCCGCCGAATGCGCCCTAGAATTTCGGCGTGTACTGCTTGTGCTCGTTGGGATTGGCGGCGAGGTCACAGACCTTCATCGTGTCCGAGGGCTCTACGTTGGCGAAGCTCTCCATTATAGTGAATCCGTTCTTGTCGTTGACCTTGGCAAGATGCACGCTGTGGACGACGTGATGGCTCTTGGGATCGAGCCGGATGGTTCCCTCAGGTGAGTCAAATGTCAGTCCGGTTTCCAGTGCGGCGATGACCTTGTCGCGATCCAGCGAGTTCGCCTTGTTCACCGCCATCGCCCACAGATGCCAGCCGTTCCAGACCGTGCAGGCGGAGTCCGTGATGTAGGTGTAGTTGGCGCCGAACCGCTTGCGCCACGCCGCCACCCAGTCCTTGTTCACGGCGTTGTCCAGCTCCTGGAAATACGGATAGATCACGACGATGCCTTCGGCCTCCTGTGGCTTGAGCACGACCTGCTCGTTGCCGAGTCCCAACGTGGCGGAGACGATCGCCATCTTCTCCTTAAGCCCGGCGGCCGCGAACTGCCGATAGAACGCGATATGATTGCCACCGACCAAGAGTGACATGACGACGTCGGGCTTGGCCGATTGCAACCGCTGAATGACTGAGTCGAAATTCACCACATCCAGCGGAATGAACTCTTCGCCGCTGAGCTCGCCTCCTGCTGCCTTGAGATAGACCTTGACCCAGTCGGCGGAGATATGTCCGTAATTGTAATCTGCAGCGAGCGTATAGAACTTTTTCCCATGCTGTTTTGCTGCCCACGGCACTAGCACGCCAAGCTGCTGAGCCGGTGTTACGCCGGTGGAGAATACCAGCTTGTCGCAGACGCCGCCCTCATATTGCTCGTTGTAGAAATAGACCGCCGAGTATCTGTCGACGACGGGCCGCACGGCTTCGCGCGACGCGCTGGTAATCCCGCCCATCAGCACCGAGACCTTGTCGTCAAGAATGAGCTTTACTGCATTCTGGGCGTAGACCTGATTGTTCGACTGGCAGTCGGCCTCGATGAGCCGCAGTTTGCGGCCCAGCACACCGCCGCTCTGATTGATGGCGTCGACGGCGAACTTGGTCGCATCGATCATCGGCAGCCCGTAGATGTTGATTGGACCGGTCGCGTCCAGAATGCTGCCAACCGCAATGTCATCCGCCGCCTTCGCCTGCCATCCCAGCAGCATGGACGCGCTTATTCCAAGACCCGCAACCGCTCCGTCTTGAATCACCTGGCGACGTGACACGTGCATGGCATCCTCCCGATACTGTTAGGACCTTTGCCGTGACCGACCATGCATTTTGGAACAGGCAGGTCCCGCAGGCAAGGATTTCCCGCTCTCGGAGGGTCGTGTGGCGTTGGACGCCGCGTTGTAAAGCGGTCCACCGCTGGACGACAATCCATGATCGGGCCATGCTGGCGATGGGCCACCGCCACGCTGCCACGATAGCCGGCCAAAATCGGTCGCCATCCACAATAGCGGGCGATCAGGGAGAAAGCCCATGAGCCTGCCGCCCCGTTTGCCGACTGTTTCACAAGTACTTGAACTGGCGAAAGCCTTTGGCATGAGCCTGACCGAGGCCGACGCCGCCTCGTTTTGCTCCCTTATGGCGGGATCGATCGCGTCCTATGCGCGGCTCGACGAGCTCGCTGAGCCGAAGCTGCCTGTCAAATATCCGCGTGACCCGGGCTATCGGCCGCCGGCCGACGAAAACCCCTACAATGCCTGGTATTGGAAGACGAACATCACCGGCGCCAAGGGGGGCGTGCTGGCCGGCGAGCGCGTTGCCGTCAAGGACAACATCTGCGTTGCCGGCGTGCCGATGATGAATGGTTCCCGCGTGCTCGAGGGCTATGTTCCCGACGTCGACGCCACGGTGGTGACGCGCGTGCTCGATGCCGGCGGGGTGATCGCCGGGAAGGCCGCCTGCGAGGACCTGTGTTTCTCGGCCGGCAGCCATACCTGTGCGACCGGGCCCATTCGCAACCCGCACAACCCGAACCATTCGACCGGCGGTTCGTCCGGCGGGAGCGCCGCGCTTGTGGCGGCGGGCGAGGTGACAATGGCGCTCGGCGGGGACCAGGGGGGGTCCATTCGTACGCCGTCCGCCTGGTGCGGCGTATTCGGGCTCAAGCCGACCTGGGGTCTAGTGCCGATGACCGGGGGGATGCCGATCTCCTATTCGGTCGACCATTGCGGTCCAATTTGCTCGAGCACCGAAAACATCGCCCGGCTTCTCACCGCCATCGCTGGCCCGGATCCGCACGATCCGCGCACGATCAATGCGAGGGGCGGCAACTACATGGAGGCGCTGACAAGAGATGTGAAGGGATTGCGCATTGCGCTCCTGCAGGAGGGTTTCAATCATCCGGTCAGCGACAAGGCCACCAGCCGGAAAGTGCGTGACGCTATTGCAGATCTCCAATCGCGCGGTGCTGTCGTCGAGGAAGTCAAGATCCCGATGCATCTCGACGGGCCGCATATCTGGACCGGCATCATCCTCGAAGGCGCGGCCGAAATGATGATCAAAGGCTACGGCATGGGAAACAACTGGCCGGGCTATTACACGACCTCGTTGCAGGAGGCGTTCGCGCGGGGCTGGCGGTCGCGGCCGGACGACGTGTCGGAGACGGTCAAGCTCGTTCTGCTGCTTGGCGAATACATGCACCGTAACTATCACAACCGCTATCACGCCAAGGCCCAGAACCTGCGCGTCTTGCTGCGCGCCGCATACGACAAGGTGCTCGGCGACTACGATATCCTCGCCATGCCCACGATCCCGTTCCCGGCGACCCTGATCCCCCCCGCCCGATGCGCCTCGCGAGATCTACGTCGATGCCGCCCTCAACATGCAGCAAAATACCTGTCCATTTGACGTGAGCGGCCATCCGGCGCTGACGGTCCCGTGCGGCAAGGTCAACGGTCTGCCGATCGGCGCCATGCTGGTTGGCCGGCATTTCGACGAGGAAACCCTCATTCGGGCGGCGCAGGCCTTGGAACAAGCGGGGGATTGGCGCGCGCGCTGACCACAGGCGAGCTCTTGCCGAAATGCGCCGCGTGCTGAAGGACCGGGCCGAGTGGCTGTGTGTACGAAAACTCAAACGGGGATGTAGTGGTGATGGAGTCCGCCGAGGATCGGGAGCGATTTGATGCTCCCGGTCCGCAGAACCGGGCGAGAGACTGGCGCATCTTTGCCCAACGACCGGTGCGTTCTGATGTCATTGTAATACCGCGCGTACCGGCGCTATTGCCTTGTCCAGGTCGTCGATCAGCCAGAGGCGCCGCTGCCCCTCACAAACGCGGGGCTTCCGTGCCGACTCGCTTCAGGAAGGCTTCGACTGTTTTCTCGTCCACGGAGCCGGCGGCCAGATCAGCAGCCATGCGGCGTGGGCCTTACCAAGCTGTGCGGCTTCATAGTCGGAAATCAGTCCTTCCAGCAACTAGCGCTCTTCAGGAGTCAGCTGCGTATAGGGGCATCTTCGAACTATACAGGTTCGCAATCGGCTCGTCGCGGCGCTAGACGAGGTCCTCGGGCGGACACTCTGGACATGTGTCGCCTATCGAATCCAGGACCTCGGCGATCGCGGCTGCGGCGGCCTCCGGAGAAACCCCGGCCGGTGGCTCCTGACGCGCAACACCGAATGCTCGCTCGCGGGCATGCGGGTCGCCGCGATCCTGCGTCCAGCCGTGCTCCTCGCACTCCCTAATGGCTCCGGCGTTGTTGAGGACCGAAATGGCCCAGCCGCGTAGGGTCCGGACCGCAGGCCGCATTTCCTTGAACATCAGCATCGAATTCGCTCCACTAAGACGAATCCTCGTCTCCTGCCGAAGTTCCGTCCGGTTAGCACAGGCAGGGATTCGAAATCACGGGCACTATAGCTTGTCCACGTGTTCCGCCTTCCTGTGCACAACACTAAGCGGCCGCGGTGGGATCTTCCTTCTCGCCCGCCGCGACGATCTTCAACGCATCGTCCGGCAGTGGTCGTTGCAACGCCTTGGCTTCGTCCCAAGGGGCGCGCATCCAGAGGTCGTCTTCCTCATTCGTGGTGAGGATCACCGGCATCGCTTTTGGATGCACGAGCTTCAGTTCGACATTCGGCTCGCAGGTCAGAAAGCCGAAGATATCTATGAAGATATCTATGGTGACCTCGCCTTCCTTCGCTTTTCGAACGCTGGTCCAGTTCATCCAAATTCCTCCGAATGCGACGAGGGGACGTGACTCGTCGATGGCGAACCAAACCGGCACTTTCTTGCCGTCGATCGTGTCGTACTCACTGAAGCTGGTGAATGGTACCAAGCAGCGATTGTCCGGCCCGAGCCATCGCTTCCAGTGGCTGCTGTTCGTGTTGCGGATGTTTGTGGTGCCGGAATCTGGCTCCATCCGGAGCAATTCCTTGAAGTCGACCTTTCTGCCCTTGGCCTCGAGCTTCTCGGCGCGCTTGTTCGTCGCGTCCATAAGCGCCTTCGAGGACGAAGGCATTCCCCACCGGGCCAACGCGATTTCGCGGCAGCTCGGCGCATTGCGAACGATAGGGGCGGGGTAGTCCGGGAAGATGCCGGGCATCGATGGCAGATTGCCGACGTGGCTATTGAGCGCGCCGAACAAGCGACGGATCGCGTCGACGTTTTTCGTCATCGAATAGCATCGTAGTTCTGCGCGATGCCGGAATCCGGACCGGTTAGCGGTGCACCGCCAATGAAGCCCTGCTCGTTGGTCAGGACGATATCGTGGTGAGGACGTCAGTCAGGTAGCGGTGTGCGACAGCGGCTTCCAAGGCCAGCCTGTCGATTCAATTGACGGGCTTCTTCCCGAACCTTCGCCTGATCATCGCAAGAGTGTCGACGATCGGCGGCGAAAACATGAACCAAGCGTTCAACCCGGTCGAGATGATCGTCAGCCTGATCGACGTTTTCCCGCTTTGGTGGCGAGGCCGCGTGGTCAACAGAACGAACAGCGCATTGCTCAAAAGCCAAATCGCTAGAACTGTCAAGAATGTTCGCACGTCGGCCCCCCAACTTCTCTGCGGCAAAGCAAAGATCGGGAAAAAATGGCAGATAGAAGGTCGCGCGCTGACATAAACCTTACATGTGTTGCCTTTCTCATGTGGTCACGGTCGCTCGCGATGTGTGGGCAACCAAAACGAACCGAGATTGCGCGCGAAGTCTGTAGGCAAGCCAGCGCACCTTCGACTTGCTGCCTTAGCATGCAGAATGGGCTGAGGCTCTTTAGCCATTCAGCCGCAGTTCATGAGAGGCCTACCACACTCCATGGTGGGGTGGGTTCATCTCACTACAAGGAGAATCTGCATGCGCAATCGTCGGGCGATGATGGCCTTCGTCATCGGCGCGAGCCTCTTGGCTACTGCCGGAATAGCTGTGGCAAAGAACTCTCATCACAATAACGGTCACAATCTTCTTGGGGAGAAGATTCACAAGAACGGAAAGCATGAAGTAGGAAAAATCGGCAATAACTCCGTTGTTGCCGAGGTGAGCAACGACAAAGTCGTGGGCATGAGCGCCGGAAATCTGCCCGTGCAGAAAGTGAAGTCAAGCAAGAAGATGGCTGGCGCTGAGACAACGCAGGTTGCCGCGAATGGTCCGATAAAGCTCGCCCAGGCAACGGACTACTATGGGTACTGCTTCGATACCGGCGTTGACCTCTACTGTTATTGGTATCCAGCGCCTGACGTGATCGTAGCCGACTCGTGGGCGCCTTATCCGTATTAAGGGCGTGGTTAAAAGCCCGCGGGCGGATCACCGGCCGCGGGTTACTCTCTGCGATCGAGGACGGCGCGAGAGAGCGCGGCGCTGCGATCGCATCACCGATCGTAGACCCGCGCGACCGGTGAGAATGCAGATCAGGAATCCCCAGTAAATGTGCGACTGCGCGAAATATCCGCCCTCCTTCCAGACGTGCATGCGATTCTTGCACCCGGTGAATGGCGGCTGCTTGAGCAATGTGAGCAGTTCGTCGTCATCAAAAGCGTCGCGCATCCTTCCATCCTTCTGCAACTGGACGAGGATGTTCAAATCAATCCGATCGAGCTTCGGGATCCCGTTCAAATCAATCGTCTCTATGTTGCCGGTGGCATCTCTCCCGCGGGGACGGTTCGCCAGCATTGGTCAGGTGGCGCTACAAATCCATAGAGCAACTACCCAGCCCGTTTTGCACCGGGGATTTTGCGCGGCCGTCTGGCGGTCGGGGCCGCGCCGGATGGTCGGCCCGCGAACCACATCATTATAAGGGCTGCGGCGATCCGTCGGGAGATGGCCGGACACTTAAGTGTCCGGTCCTCTCGGGGGCATGGCCTACGCGACCGCTTTCACGCTTTCGGCCGACAGCGCCGCGTCGACGATAGCAAGGGCCTTGTCCAAGTTCTCGTCCGAGACAACCAGGGGCGCCAGGAAGCGAATGACGTTGCGGTGCACGCCGCACTTGATCACGAGCAGACCTTGCTGACGCGCGTTGTCGATCACGCGCTGCGCGCGATCCGGATCCGGCGTCTTTGTCTTCTGGTCGGTGACCAGTTCGATCGCCTGCATGAAGCCAAATCCGCGCGCGTTGCCGATGATCGGGGGCTTCTTCGCCATCTCGCGCAGTCCTGCCTGAAGCCGCTGACCGAGCTTCTCGGCGCGATCGAGCAGGCCATCCTTTTCGAAGGCTTCAAGGACGGCGAGCGCAGCGGCGCATCTGATGGCGTTGCCGCCGTAGGTGCCGCCCAATCCACCGGGCAGGGGGGCGTCCATGATTTCGGCGCGGCCCACGACGCCGGACAGTGGAAACCCGCCGGCGAGGCTCTTGGCTACCTTCACCAGATCGGGCTGGATGCCGGAGTGTTCGAAGCCGAAGCGAAGCGGAAAGCCTGCCGAAGACGAGCGTCCTGACCACAAAGAAGAGCACGGCGCTTGGGGACGAGGCGAATGCGCTTCGGCAACTTGATGCCTCTATAAGTTGACTAGACCCCCCCTCGGTTTTTCTTCGCTTAGAAATCGGCGAAAAAATCGAGAAGAAATTCGCAAGTTTCCTCAGTGATGGCTCCGGTTTGCAAGTTTGTCTCCTGTATCGGTCGAGGCAATTAGGTTATTAGGCAGCAGCTTTATCTTCCTTATCAGCGCATCGCGCCACGATCTTCAGTGCATCGTCGGGCAGAGGGCGCTGTAACGCGTTCGCTTGATCCCATGGCGCGCGCATCCAAACGTCGCGCTCCTCGTCGGTCATTAGGATCACCGGCATCGCCTTGGGATGGATCGGCTCGACGATCGCGTTCGCTCAGCAATCAGAAGGCGTGAAGGCCCCCTTTGCGTCGCTCAGCTTCCGCATGTAGTAGCCTTGCCTTTGAACCGCCGACTTGATCTCGTCACTAACTTTGAGAACCTTCTTCTTGGATTTGCGCCATCGCCCCGACTTGTGTGGGGGTACAGGAAGTCCCTTACTAACGACGAGCAAGTCCCGTCTTTCGTTTAAATAAACGTCAAACATTTGCCACCCCGAGCCAATTTAACGTTATCGTTTCGGTGCAAAAGCGCGGTTGCAAAATCGCAACGCTGGGCCGTTTTTTAGCCGCTTCATCGCAGCACTGTCGCTCTGACAATAACACCTGGCTTTCGGCCCGCATCCTGTGAATAGCGGGGAAGACTCCCGGTGTTCAGCCAATCTGCCGCGTTCTTCTGCTTGTATGTTGTTCGGATGTCACACGCACCCGCCAACAGATTTCCGCGCATCGCGGTGAATGCCTCATGGCTTACGCCCCAGGCAAGGGAATAAGCTATGGATTAAAGGCAGGTTGAAGCCACTAGGCGCGGTTGATGGAACCAGACGCCGTGGGAGTCAACGATGCCGATTAGCGACCTAATAGACAGATTGATCGAAGAACACCGAGGCGACGTTCTCGGGGCCTTGCAGGTGCTCCTCTTGCTCAACGAGCAACTCGAAGCCGAGTTGAAATACTTCTATGAACAATCCAACATCGCTCCACCGCATCGGGGCACGCTGCACTAGACTAATTGTTGGCAGCCGTAAGGCCAATCACCTCGTCCGCAGCGCAGTTGGTTGATGCTTGATGTGAGCGCTGCGGAAAGCGGCGCAGGTTGCCAACGTAGCGGTTGATCACGCGAAGCTGGTTGATGATCGCGGCTTGGTTGGTGGTGATGTTGCAGAGGTTGCACATAATTGCAGCGTTACTGCTGATCCTTCGGAGTCGCCGAGCTCGTCGCGTCGGGGAACGATGTCGGGCTCGACTCTTCGGCTGGCGTACCTGCCTTCAGCTCCGGCGTCGCCGTGCATTCGCCCGCCCAGAGCTTCGTCCCCCTGACCGTTCCGACGAGCTTGCACCCAACGGGCGCCCTTGGCTTCATCTGAACGAGCGGCTTCGCGACGACGTTCGATTGCTTTGCCGGCGTTGCGCCTTGAGCGAGCGCAATCGTGGGAATAAACAACATAGCGAAGCAAAGCGCTGTTCTCATAACGTGGTTCCACATCTTCAGGGCGCGCGTCCGCAAATCAGCTTACCAACTTGTTGGCACGCGCCAGCTCCTCCAGTGCGTCGGGCAAATCAAAATCGGCTCGTCGGCCCAAGCATTGTACCAAACCCCTAATTTTCGACGGCATGGAAAACGCAATGGCTTAATGCCAGTCTTATCAAGCTCGCCAACTTCCAAATCGCAATCTTCTGGCGCGAGTTGGATCGGTAGCCATCGCAGAGCCCCGACACGGCATCCCTGAGAGCCTAAAGGGCGCGTGTAGTTAATGCCGCCACCCGCCTATGGAAGCTACCGATCTGTCTGAACGCATCCTGCCGCTCTGATCCCTCAGGAAGGCGTTGCGCGGCTTCCCATAAGCTCGCTAACAACATCGTCATGTCTTTCAATTCATCGGCCTCGGGCATTCCAACTGTGCGTTGGCTCAACGTTGAGTCCTCATTGTACGAACTGATAAACGGGGTGTGGGGCCACGACGGGATAGCGCGGCGAGTAAGGGCAGAGAGTAAGTGCAAATGGCAGTATCAATGCAGTTGCCGCGCGGAAGCACTGGCGCAGCAAAAGCTGCTCTTCTCCACGCATGTGGCGTAACACCGATCTTCACCTCTTACTCATGTTGAATACGAGGATCAGCCAGCGTTTGCGGCATCCCTGTGTCATGTAACTGTCATATTGGGGCGGGTGCGTTCTAGGCCTTCCACGCTGATGGTCGGTATCAAGAGTTGACCGAAGCCGTGGCTGAGAAATTGTGTGCTGCGAGTCGCACCCTCTTCGCGAGAACGTCCACGAAAAACGTCGCTACGCGCTTGAATCGGGAGCCTGACATCAAGGTTTTCCGCTAAGCCGCGGACACCATGAATTCACCGGAAGACCATCGGGGAAAACGAGGGTAGCGCTCCCGCGCTTCCAACCATCCTCCCCGAATATTGGAAGAGGGCAGGGCTGGCGCAGGGCACGGCAAGTCGGACTGCACCGCTGCGTCATCGGAACGAGTTGCTCCTTTGCTGGCTGGCGGCCCAGCTTCCGCACAATGGCGGACGGCGAGTAGGGATGCCCGTTCGGCGTTGTGTGACCAGGTTCATCGGCTAAAGTCCGACCACTGATGCTTGCTCCCCGCCAATAGCTTCGCCGAGTACGCCGGACCGGGCCACTTCGATAGAAAAGCAATTGTCGTCGAACCTACACGCTGAAGGCCACATCATTATCTGGCGCGACCGCGCGGCGACCCTTGCGGCCAATATGGATTATCCAAGCACATGGCCGGAAGTCCCGACGCCGCTGCTCGGCACTGATCCCATGATGTAAACTTGCACTCGAAATATGTGCCGCCACCCCAGACCCACCTTTGCAGGCAAACCGGAAATCTGGGATCGTAGGTTTGCGCTGCGGCGGGCACGACCACCGACAACACCGCACCGCCCAGCAATAGCGAAGGTAGCAGTCTGCGCATCGCCGGCCTCATTTCAGATCGATCATTTTTGGGAAACTGATAGACGCACCAACGGGGCAAGTCGGTCAATCGCGAAGTTCTCAAAATCTGGCGCGGACACGACGCCCGACGTTTTCCCGAATTCGCTGCCGTGGCTGTCAGCTCCTCCAGAAATCCTTGAACCGCGTCGGTGATAGCTCCGTGTATCTCACGGTGTGCTGGATGTCAGGGCGCGGGTGTCGCGGCCCTTGTTTGCCAGCGCGAAGCCGCAGATGTAGGGCAGTCATGTGTGGGGGGACATTGAACGGTCGCCGTTCAGACACGTTGATCTCCCGCCGGGAAACGATTTTAGTAGATGCGGCGATAGTATCGTCCCGCAGGCACTCGCGTGCTCGCAAAATTCGGATTGATGACGCACTGAGCCCCGCGGCCCGATGCCATCGCGTTGCACTGGAGCAGCGACGTGTAGCGGCATTCGTAATAGTTCGCTTCCGGGTCATACACGCGCAGGCAAACCGGATAAGCGGGATCGTACGTCTGGGCCGCCGCCGGCCCTATTGAGACCGTCCCGATGGCCAAAATCGCAAAGGTCAGAATGCGCATCAGAACCTCCTTGGGAATTGCGGCTGGGATTGGACGGCAGCTCCGCACTGACGCTGAAATAGGGATTGGCGCCGCAATCCCCAAACCGTGCGCATTTGGGGCACCTCGTCGCGCATGCGGCGATAATCCCAATCGCCTCCTATTTGGGGTGCGCACGGCGTTTGCTCTCATTGGCGGATCGGCCGGAAAGCGACACGCCGCATCGTTGCACGCGGCGCCGAAAGGAAGTTCGGGCGGCGGCGGACAGAGAGGGGGCCGATGACCAACGTTCAGACATTCATCGTGGAGCCGGGCACGCCTGAGTTGGCTATCTGCGCACGATGGCGTGCAAATGCCTTTTCAGCGCTTCAAGCGTCCTTTGAAGAAGAATTGAGTTCGCTGAAGCTATTTGCTTCCGATCAGACAAGGGGGGGTGGCGTTGGTCGCCAAGGACGATGACGAGCCGATCGGAACGTGCCTCCTCGTCGACTCAGAGATCGAGCCCAACCACGATGTGTCGCCTTGGCTTGCCGGCTTATTCGTTGTTCCCGAGCATCGCCGACGGGGCGCAGGCGCCGTATTGGTTCGAGCCATCGAGGATCAAGCGCGCCAGCGAGGGTTTTCGCGGCTGCACCTCTACACTACAGAGGCTGCCGCGTATTATGCGAGGCTCGGTTGGTCAGTCGTCGATCGTACCAACTGGAACGGCTTCGACACAGCTCTAATGGTTCGCGAGCTGTAAACTTTGAGAGGGACGACGAGCAGTGCAGCTACCGTGCCTGATGAAATCATCATCGTAGGCGAGTCGCAGACTTGGTGAGGGCCGGTGATCGGCTTGGATTTGGTGCCCGGTCGGGCTTTCTCCGCTTGTTCGTTCGTGCCGTCCTGGTTGGCGCGCCACGGCTGGCCGCTGCCCACATGGCTACGATTTGCTGGACGAGCGTCTCGAAGCTCGGCGGCCGGGAAGGGCTGCTAGGTCAGGCACGCTCGTTAAGTTTCCCGTCGATCTCGGCTTTGCAGGCGTTGCACACAGACGCGAATGCGACACCAGGCATTATACCTCCATGCTGGTAGGCGAGAGAGCGCGGACAGCCTCTATTCCAAACACAATGGCCGACGAGCATCACTGCCGCCGGCCATCGCTTGCGCCGCCTTGGGCTGGGGGTTGAGGCAGCGTTGCACTCAAGCCTGCCGAACGCCGGTTGACGATCCGCTAACCAATTCTGGCGCGCTCTTGACCTTTCGCAGGCAGCAAGACGGCGGCTTGTGTGCGATCGCTAACGTTTGGATTGTGCCTCCGAGCAGAAGTGGGGGCAATACGTGGACTCGCGGCAAAGGCGGGTAGACCGGATTTCCGCCTCTGGACCCCAAATTTGATACTGGTGTGCGCGCCAATCTTGCTGGCGGAACCTCTCGACCACCTCGATTGTTGCTTAGGAAGCCTCTGGCACCGCCGGCCTTCCCAACCGCCGTCGACTAAGGTGGAGG
>NZ_LGHL01000236.1 GCF_001908205.1 Bradyrhizobium sp. NAS80.1 | reverse complement strand
CTTTCCCCGTTCGATCAACGATGCAGATCGCCGTTAGCTTCAGGGACACGTCCAGTCCGACATAATGCTCCATTGCAGCTCTCCTGTTTGCAGGCCCAAGAGGTGAGCCTCATCGAGAGAGCTGATTCCCAGAGCCTCAGTGTGGCTCTGGCCCGGAATTACCCCATGTGTGAAGACGCGAAGGGTCGAAACACGACTAGAATTACATTTCTCCAGTTCGTCGTCTAAGTTGAAGGCGCTTACGCGCTTGAGCGCTACAACGGTCTTGGACGAATATCATCTTCTATCGCGCAAGCGTCTTGGCGTTTTCACACAGCCAAGACCCAAGCCGGTGCGCTACTTTTCAAGCTCCCTTTGTTATGCGCGCGCTGGGATCTAGGCTGGGAGCTCGGTCTGTTGTTGCTTCTTCTACTGGTTCAATCGGTAGTGCGCGATGATTACGTCGCTCGCGCGTTCGCTGATCATGTAGACGGCGCTTGCTATGAAAAAGCCGGGAATGCGGGGGAATACGCTCGCGTCTACGACGCGCGAGCCGGTCACGCCGCGCACACGGAAGTCGCCGTCCAGGACCGCCATGGGATCATCGCTGCTTCCGATGGCACAGGTGCACGACGCGTGGTGTCCCCATGCCTCGTGTCGGACGAAATCGTTTAGTTTATCTGTATCGTCGGCGGCGGCTCCCGGAATGGTTTCCTCCTCGATCAATTCCGGTAGACGAGCGGCGATGCGACGCGCGATGCCGATCTCGTCGATCACGCCCCTGAGATCTCGTCCTTCAGCATCGCTTCCCTCCTCAAAGTAGCGAAACTCGATCAGGGGCGCGTCGCGTGGGTCCGTCGAAGCAAGACGGACCGCTCCGGCCCGGTTCTCCGTATGCGCCTTGAGGACCAAGATGGTCAGCCGATCGTGCTTGATCGCACTCTCGGCGGCATAGCCTGGATAATAGCCGTGAAAATCGACCGGGAGTGCAAACACGAAGAGGTCCGGGTCTGTGCCCGCCACGCTCGACTTCGCAACCACGCCGGCAAGGGATCCGTTCGTGCTGTAAGGCCCGTCCTTTTGCTCGGACCATTCCTGAAAGAGATGGTCACCGATCCCGCCGCGCCCCGGCACATCCAGGGTCGCTCCATTGAAGACCGGATAGGCGCGCTTGAGCCGATGTACGACGCCGACCTCGTAGCGATCTTGCAAATTCGCTCCGACGCCTGGCCGGTCGAGCAGCGCCGCAATGCCATGCGCCTCCAATTCCTGGCGCGGCCCAATGCCCGACAACTTGAGAATCTGAGGAGTATTGAAAGCGCCGCCGGCCAGGATGACCTCGCGCGCTGTGAAAGCCGTTTGCGGCTCCCCCGGACCATGCGCCTTGGCATTGTTCGGGTCGGCCATATACAGATGCTCGCCATCGAGATAGGCAACGCCGACCGCCCGATCTCCCTCGAAGAGGACGCGACTGACGAGCGAATGGTAGCGGATCTCGAGCCGGTCGGGGTGCTTGCGCAAAGCCGCTAGAACACGCTCGCGCGCGCCGTTGCGGCGTCCTGCGTCGACCGCGACCGGAATGAACGACATGCCCTCGCGCCGCTCCGATACGAAGCGCCAGTCGTTCGGATCGTTCGGAAGGACAACATCTTCGGGGGTGCCGTAGCTGGCGCGGCTTTCGGCCTCGATGGCATTGATGATGTCCAGAAACCACGGCTCGCGCCCAGCAAGCTTGGGATGAGCACGCGTCGTCTTCAGCCAGCCGTCGACGCCATGAAGTGACGCATCGCCCGGCCGCGTCGGATTGTTGGGATCTGGATCGCGGCCACGCCATGCCTCGATCCGCTGGAAACGACGGCGCATCGGCTCCGGACTCCAGTCGGAGTCACCGGTCACCTCGGCGATGTGGTCCCAATCGGAGTTGTGCGGGTAGACCGTGACGAGTGCGCTGATGGCCGTGCTACCACCGAGCGTGCTCCCTCGCGGATAAAGGATGCCTCCGCGTCCACTGACATACTTGCCGTCGACAAACGAAAAGGGTCTTTTGGCCTGCAGGAAAAAAACTTAGTATGGGCGCTCGAAATAGCGACCTAGCACCGGTCGCAGGACCGGTCATATCATGTTGATGCCGAACGTCCCGGAAGCAATGTTTCACGCCCTTGCACGGATCGATTCTGCGGAATCGGTTGAGGCGGTAGGTGCGGCGTTTAAGGCCTTTGCCAATCTCTTCGGCTACGACCGTTATATCGTGTGCAGCGCTTCCACGTTTACCGACGACATGATCGAGGAAATCTATCTTGTCGAGGGCGATTGGACCGACGGCCAGGATGTTGATCGCGACACCTACTTGCTTCACTGTCCGATCACTCGTCATTTGCTGAGTACCGATCATCCCTTCATTTGGTCCAAAAGCCATGCGGGGGATGACGGCAAGCCGAAATATTGGATCGTGCGCAGCGGCTGTCGCTTCGGAGAGGTGAATGGTATCCAGATTCCTGTTTTCGGGCGCTCGGGGCTCGAAGGCGCTATATCGCTCGCAGGCCGGACAATCGATGTGCATCGCGAAGCCATATTAGCTGCCCGAGTGGTCGCCGAGACGGCGTACTGGAGACTGCGACACATCCTCTATCCCTCGATCACAGAGCACGCGAAGGGCGTGCTGACGCCTCGAGAGCGAGAGGTCCTTAGTCTAACGGCCTTAGGCAAGAGACAATCGGAAATCGCCGTCATTTTGTCGGTTTCCGAGCGGACCGTGGAAAATACCCTCCGCGCCGCCCGTCTTCGTCTCGGAACAACGACCACGGCCCACGCCATCGTGACGGCCGTCAAAAATCGCGAGATCAAAGCATAGTTTCCGCGGCTCACATTCTGATATCCCACTCCCATCGTGGGCGCGCCGATCGCAAGGGATGCAGCCGTGGTTGAAGCGGAGCCAGATCTCAGCCTGACGCACACGGCCACCTTTTCCCCGCGATGGCATGCTCTTGTTTTCAGGACTTGTGCAAATTGCTCCAGGAAACGCTTGCTATCGCGATCACACGTCGGTTTGAGGTTCGAGGCGATTTCCAGACATTCGACGCAGGTCGGCATTCTCGTGCACGTAACGTCCCGTTCCCTCAATGCCGGTGAGCGATAAGATCGCGTCCGCCACCGTCTCGGCGCGGATGGCTCCATAGCGCGAGAGCGGGCCGAACAGGATCGGTGTGAGCGCGGCGGACACACGCTGCCCGATGGCCTCCCAAACCCTGCGCTCTCTGCGGCTGCCGAGGAGGAAGCCGGGACGGATCAGGTCCGTCCGCTCGAAGCCGAGGTCGATGACTGCCCGCTCGATTGCACCCTTGGTCTGAAGATAGAAGCCGGAACTGCCTGCCCCGGCTGCGGTCATGAGAACGAACTGGCGCGCGCCGAGCGCCCGCGTGCCCCTGGCAACGGCGAGCACATAATCGTGGTCGACGCGGAACATGGCCGGCCGCGATCCGGCCGTGCGAATGGTCGTGCCGAGGCAGGATATGGCGACATCAATGCCCTCGGGCGCGATGCCCTTCAGCACGACCTCGGGTGCCTCGCAGAGCTGCTCGAAATCCACGGGATAGCCGGAGGCGGACGATCCCCGCCGAACGAGGCTGACGAGATCGATGTCAGGACGCGCCACGAGCCGGGCGTTCACGAGGCCGCCGACCAATCCGGAGCCGCCGGCGAGAAGGACGCGTTGGGTCACCGCAAGGAGTTCCTTCGCCAGTTGGAGAGGACGGCCTGTCCGCGTGCATAGACAGGAATGGTTCAATTCACCGGCCGCCTATTCGGCGTTTGCCTTGTCTGGTTCAAGCGATTTGAGTTTCTGCAACAACAGACTTTCTCTTCGCTATAAGAGGAAACCCGCAGATGACGAAAAATGGAACTAGATATGTCCACACCGAACCTTGGAGTGCAGAGTCTCGAGCATTTCAAGATGCACTCTATCAAGGTGAAGTAAAGGGGCTATTTGCGTCCGTTATGGCCGGGACGATCAACAAGGAGATGTTGAAGAGCTTCGCCGATATAGACGACGTTCGGAATGCTGCGCCCATACCAACGTCATTGCTCGATATCTGCGACTTGCGTGATGATAAAGTTATTGGTCGTGACGTATGGACACTAACTCCGAGGGACGGCGGCCAAGATAGGACCATTTTTTATAATCACGGTGGCGGCTACGTAATCAATATTACTGCAGCGCACTGGCAGTATCTTGAAGCACTCTGTCGAGCAACGCGCGCAAAGATTGTAGTGCCGGACTATCCGCTAGCACCCGACAGTACCTACGAAGCTGCTTTCAGCTGCATTGAGGCAGCTTTTGAGAGAGTCGCTTCCGAAACCGATCCGGCCAAGATTGTCCTAATGGGTGACTCGGCCGGCGGCGGGCTTAGCCTAGGCTTTGCTCAAACACTCAGGGATAGTGGTAAGCCGTTGCCGGGGCAGGTTTTTGTGCTCTCTAATCCGGACATGGACTTGGTCGATGATCGCGACCACGTGCTCGGTATGCGGGGTCTCGTTCAAGCCGGGCGTGCATACGCCGGCAGCCAGGATCCGCGCCACCATCAAATCAGCCCGATCTACGGAAGTTTTGAAGGTCTCCCGTCAATATCGATCTTCCAAGGAACACACGACATATTCGTTGCAGAAAGCCGCAAACTGGTTGCACGGTTGCAGCGGGAGGGGTTATCGGTGAACTACTTCGAATTTCCCAACCAGCGTCATGTATGGGCGCTATTCCAAACGCCAGAGTCAAAGACCGCCATAGAAAAAATGGTGGAGCTAATCGACAGAAAGTAAGAATTGCCCGGGTCGTGCGATTTGTATTCAAGCGCCGGTTCGGGTTGTCAAAAGATGGTGGCACTTCCGTCGACGACCGCTCCCGTGTGTGGACGAGGATCGTGGCAACTCCGACACAAAGAGGCAAATTCTGCCGCGCAGGGTCACTCGCCTCATTATGAGGGGCCGAATGCAGGCTCTTCTCGCGGCTGCATTCTTGTCTATTAAGATCGTCATTCATTAAGCAAGTTCTGCCAATCCGGCGGCACGCTTCCATCGGGACCCGGAACAGGTTGATCTGCCGGATGAGCATGAGGCGGCAGCAACTTGGGACCCCAAAAGATCGAGTTGTTCCGATAGTCATAGAACCACTCTTCACCTGGCTCGAAACTCGTAATCACAGGATGTCCTGTACGGCGATAGTGTTTGGTGGCATGCTGATTGGGTGAGTTATCGCAGCATCCGATATGCCCGCATTGCGCACAACGACGCAAGTGAAACCACCACTGCCCAGACTTTGAGCATTCTACACATCCCGTCCCGCTCGGAGTCGATCTAAGATTGATGCCTGTATCGCTCACGACCTCTCCCTCGTTTCACGGCTCTGCCGTATACTCACCACGGCAGACTCGGATCGTTGTCCATACGTTACCGTCGAATTCCGAGTCCCGTCGCGGTGCGGCCGGTTTTTGCCCCGCGCAATCCGGACATTCGGCCGGACCCGCAAGGCTGAGAAGCGTCATATTCGGACGAAGTGCGTCGCAGCAAAAGAAGCTCGATCACCTCGTTTGTCATGTCAAAATGCGCGGCTCGGGGATGAGGCGCGAGCTGCGCTGGCCGGTGAAATATGTCCAGAGCCATTGGCGTTGCACGCGCAGCCGGTTCTGCAGTTGCGGCAGGGAAAGGATATGGACGAACGCCCACACCAGCCACGTCAGGAAGCCGCTTGTGTGCAGCCAGCCCCGCTCCAGCACAGCGTAATTCTTGCCGATGACGGCCATGTTGCCCTTGTCGAAATAGCGGAACGGACGTTCGACCTGCCGCCCCTTCAGCTCTTTCTCGATCAGCCGCCCGACGTACCGCCCTTCCTGAATCGCTGCCTGCGCCACGCCTGGCACCGGATGTCCGTTTTGCATGACCGACGCCGCGTCACCGACGACGAACACCCCGGGCGCGTCCACGACTTTCAGGAATGGATCAACGAGCGCCCGCCCCACGCGGTCGGTCTTGGTACCGAGCATCTTTGGAATCGGCGATGCAGCGACCCCCGCGGTCCACAGCACCGTTGCGCTCGGGATCCTATTTCCGCCGGCGATCACGCCCTTGTCGTCGATTGTCTCGACCCTGACATCCGTCACGACCTTCACGCCAAGTTTCTCGAGACGCCCGGCGGCTTTGCGCGACACCGACTCGGCAAAAGTCGGCAGAACCCGCTTGGCCCCTTCGATGAGAATGATGCTGGCCTTTGCCGGATCGATGCGGTGGAAGTTGCCCCGCAGCGTGACCTTCGTCAGGTGCGCCAAGGACCCCGCAAGTTCAACGCCGGTGGGACCTGCGCCGACCAGCACGAACGTCATTTGTCGCGCGCGTTCGCGCTCGTCCTCGGTCATTACGGCCAGTTCGAACGCGCCCAGGATTTTGGCTCGGATCGTCTCGGCGTCGGTGAGACTCTTGAGCCCCGGCGCATATCGCGCGAATTCGTCGTGCCCGAAGTAGCTGGGGCGCACGCCGGTCGCGACCACCAGATAGTCGAACGCGATCTGACGGACGTCGGCGCCCGAGGAGACCGCCTCAATCGTGCGGGAAGCAACGTCGACCCCGGTGATCTCCGACAGGAGTACGCTGACGTTTCGCTGCTTCGCCTCGAGCTGACGGATCGGCGCGGCGATCTCGGCGGGAGAGAGGATCGCCGTCGCCACCTGATAGAGCAGCGGCTGAAAGATGTGGTGGTTGCGGCGGTCGATCAGTACGACCTCGGCATCGCTTTTTCGCAGGGCGCGAGCGGCAGCGAGCCCAGCAAATCCGCCGCCGACGATTACGACTCGCTTTCGCCTCTCAGCTTGCGAGCGAACGGCTTCCGCTACACGTGGGCGCTGCTCCTGCAGATTGCTGCTCATGGCTCGCCTCGCGCGAACATTAAAACAATGCAGCTCCTAGCTCCGCAGCGGAAGCCATTCAGGTTTGCTTGAACCACGCGCCGCCAGCACCGTACGAAAGGCTCCCGGTGTGCGCGACATTACGACCTGGTCGGTCATTCCCTGATAGGCTCCAAGCGGCGTTTCCGCGGTAAATAGATCCGGAGCGATGTACGTGTGCTCGTCGGTCGAGCCCGCGGTCGCTTTTGCGTACGCCTTGTCGAAGATGCCTAACGAGAGCAACCAAAGCACAGTCCTTGTCAGCGAAACCACGACGCGATAGCTGCCTCCCTCGATCGCGCGCCGGCGCAGGGCTGCAAGGATTCCCGTCGACCCTAGCCAGGCGACCACGTTATCGCAAATCGGCACAATCGGCGGCTGCCTAGGCCGAGTCGGGGAACCTTCGATCGTGAAGAGGCCAGACACCGCGGCGCCGATTTCATCGAAACCGGGCCGGTTTGACCACGGTCCCTTCGCCCCGTGCAGAACGACGGTTGCGTGAATCAATCCGGGTTTCTGCTCGCAAAGCGCCTCGGCATCGAGGTCGTGCTTTTTCAAAAATCCTGGGCGCTTGTTGGCAAAGAATACATCAGCGTACTGGAGAAGCTGATTGAACCGCTCCCGATCCTCCTTCGAATCGTCCAGTATCGTTGAACGCATTCCCACCTGGACATCCCATGCGAAGGCTTCTACCTCCGAATCGCGGGGTCTCCAGATGTTGAGCACGTCCGCGCCGTATAGAGCCATGTCTCTTCCCATCGCGCCCCCCGCGATGACATGCCCCATGCCGAACGCGCGGATGCCGGAAAGAGGAAGATTGCCGCTCGCCTTGAGCGGAACGGGGTCGCTCTCCCCGATTTTCTCCACCACGATCAGCGGCATTTTGGAGAGGACTTGTGTGTATTGGGGTTCGCGACGGAATTCCTCGTTCGTACGCGCCACCGCGAGAACCAATCCTTCGACCGCCGCAGCCTGCTCTAATTCCGCGGCGTCCCATTTGAGTATGGCGTTGTTGATGGCTTCGGTACTTGGGCTGCAGCGGAGAAAATCGAGGGTGCGGACAAGTAGTTGAGGATAAATGCCCAGCGCCACCACGTATCGTCCGTCACGTGTCTCGCGAAAGAAGTGATCCATGTCAAAGAATGGGATGACCGCATAGCCACCGGGGGTGGGGGCTCGGCCATTGACGGTATTCCATTTGCCCTCAAAGAATCCGCAAAAACGCCGCAGCGCCTTGCGCACGTCTACTGAGATATTCTGTCCCTCGCCGGTAACTTGTCTCCAAAGAGCGGCTACCGCTACGCTCCTCGCAGCCAGACCGATTGCAGCCATTGTCCCGAACCGCAGCGGGCTTTTGAGAATTGGATCTCTTCCGTAGAAACTGAGTTCCCCGCCACAATCATCACTCGTCATGCCGACATCCGCGAGGACTTCATTCACGCTTTTCTTCAGATCGAAGTCTGGCGACGTTGCGGGATGACCCAGCTTCTCTTCCAGTACCTCAGTTAAATCGCCGCTCGTTTCAACCGATCGGTCAGTGATTGTCGAGGTGCTCATTGGTGGGTCTCCTTTCTCAAATTTTGCAGGACCGACTTAGTTCTCCTTCTTTCGTTGAGTTACTTAGGCTGCGCCCATTGGTTGGCCGCTATCTTTGTTGAGGCCAGTTTCTGCTCGTAGCTTGAGAAGCCCGATTAACACTCGGTTTTCCTCTTGCGCGAGCTGATCGACCGCCCGCCCGGCAGCTTCGTGCATCACTCCGTTGATGACCTTTTGCTTTAGCTCAGGCGTGATGTTTGGAGTTCCAAGGGCCTTCATCATGCCTTCTAGGGGAGGCATGAGATGATCCATGAAATGTTTGATTCCCCCCGCGCCACCGCCCAGGTGCCATTGCAAGCTTTGGCCCATCACGCCCCAGCGAAGCCCGGGCCCATAGCAGACGGCAGCATCAGTGTCCTCCACGCTCAAGACGCCTTGTTCGATCAGGTAGAGCATCTCGCGGTAGAGCGCGGCTTGGAACCGGTTCGCCACATGTCCGGGAAGCTCCTTCTTTAAATGGATTGGCTTCTTGCCGATTGAAGCATAGAAGCTGATCGCTTGCTGAACCGCGTCCGGCGAAGTCTTACTGCCGCCGACGACTTCGACTAACGGGATGATATGCGGCGGATTGAATGGATGTCCGATGAGCACACGCTCCGGGTGTTTGCATTGCGACTGAATCACACTTGGCGTTATCCCCGACGAACTCGAAACGAGAAGGGTATCAACCGGCGCAACCTCCTCCATCTCCGCGTAGAGCTTGATCTTGAAATCCGGACGTTCCGGCGCGTTTTCCTGGACGAGATCGGCCTGTGAGAGTGCTTCCTTCATGTTAGTCGTAAAACTCAAGCGGTCGCGGGATGCGCCCTTCGAAAGGCCGATGCTCGTTAGGTCCTTCCACGCGTCGTCAATCAATTTGCGCAGATTAGATTCGGCGTTTTGCGCGGGGTCAGTGGCAACGACATCGAATCCGCGGGCCAAATATTCAGCGGCCCAACTAGCGCCGATGACCCCGGTGCCAACAACCGCAATGCGGCGAATGGGCTTGGTGTCGGTCATGTCAGTTCTCCGATACGTCTGTTAGACTTCGGCATAGGCGATGCCGGTGAGATTGCCCTGGGCGTAAAGGAAGTTGCACTCGTTCTTTCCATCGAGATCGGCGGAATAGACCGAACCAGCGAGATCGGTGACGAACATCCGGTTGCTTGGTACGTCGAGGGCGATGCCGATTCCCTCCATCAGGTGCGTAATCAGGATCTCAGGCGCCACCTTTTTATCGACCGGCGTGCGATTGACGGTGTTGCCGTGCGGAGGATCGCCGCGGTCAGTCCAGTAGAGGCAGCGATTTTTGAGGTCGAGCTCGAGATCGATCGGTTCGGGCAACTGATCGAACAGCACCTCGATATCGGAGCGGTTCGCTGGGCTCTCGCCCTTGGGGACGTCGACATTGGCGCGGCACAAACGGCCTAGTCCGCCCTTCGTCGGGCCTTTTTGCGTCCAGTAGATTTTACCAAGCTTCGGATCAATGGCGATTCCGACGCACCAACGCGTTTGATCGCGCCGGTCCGTGTCGCCGCGGCCGGTCTCGACCAGCGTTTCAACCTGCGATCCGTCGAGGTTCGCACGCATCACGCGCATTCCCTCGCGGTCGCACCAATAGAGCTTGCCGCTGTCGTTATCGAGGTGGATTTGTTTCGGCGTATGCGTGATGCCTTGCGGGACAAGGACCCGCCGATTCCCGCCGTCAAGGTCGGCCCGCTCAATCGAACCGTCGTCGAGATTGGGCACGCCCATGTTGGTCCAATAAATATGACCTGCCTTCGCATCCACGACGATGCCGTCGGGGAGATGGCAATCGGTAACAATGGTCTTGCGGTCGGAGCCGTCGATGTTCATCGAGTGAATGCGGTCGCCGCTCAGTTCGAGAAGGAATAATCGGCCCGAGCGCGTCGCGCCCGATGAAGCCTTAGTTCCCGTGGCTGGAAGTACGGTCATTGTCTATCCTCCCGTTTCGTGTGTCCTCCTGTTTCACAGGTGCGCCTCGATCGCCCGCAGCGCAGTCGCGGGATTATCTTGTCGGGGATAGGCTCGACAAATAATCCATCTCCAGTTCGCCGTCATAAGTTTCGAAGCCGAGCTCCAATACCTCCTTCACCCGCGCCTGCGTCACGTCGCTCACGACACTCAAATCGGCCTCATGGGCCTCCACCAGAAGCCCCTCTGATAGGGAACTAAATGCTCCTCTATCCACGGCCGCCTTGGTGTGAGCGATGGCATGCGCGGGAAACGAGGCGATGCGGCGAGCTAGTTTCTCGACAAAAGGCGTGAGTTCGTCCGCGGGCAAGGCTCGATTGATGTAGCCGTAACGCTCTGCCAACTCTGCCGAGAAATCAGTGCAACCCAGGAGCACCTCCAACGCGCGGCCGCGCCCCATAAGCCGTGGCAATCTTTGCGTGGAGCCACCGCCTGGAACAAGTCCAATCGCCACCTCTGGATGGCCGAAGATCGCTTTGCCAGCGGCAGCAAAACACAGGTCCGCGGCCAGCGCGATCTCACTCCCTCCCCCGCGGGCCCGTCCCTCGACCTTGGCAATGGTTACCTTGGACATATTCCTGAACTGCTCGCCAATCGTCTGCGTAAGACGAAAACTGCGCGTCTGGGACACCGTCTTGAACGCCGCTGCAACCCGGCCCAGACCAGAGTGGGCTATGAAAAAATCAGGAAGCGCGCTCTGCAAGACTACAACCCGGACGCTCTCATCGGCCTCGAGCTCCCTGCCGAGTCTCTCGAATTCCGCCGACAGCACCTCATCAAGAAGATTTATCGGCGCGTGATCGATGCTGACGAATGCGACGCCGGAATCGAACACGAAGCGGAAACACTTGTAATCAGAATACTGCATGGAGGTGGCTCCATTTCCGTGACCGTTCCAGACGGCCCAACTTTAGCCTGATGGCACCACCCTCATCGTCGCCGAACAGCGCCAGAGAAAAACTCCGAAGCCGTTCAATCGAGACTCGTCTTCCCGAGCATCCGGAACCAGGCGGCGTTGTCCCAGTATGCCTTCATTGCGACGATCCGATCGAGTTCGTCGCCATGAACGATGAAAACGTGGGGAAGATCGTAGCGTCGTCCCTTGTTGGAGATGCCAAACCCATCCTTTGCCTGGGTGCCGCTGATCCTCACCTCGGCTGTTACCGTCCGCCCATCGGCACTCGGGTAGACGCCTCCGATCTCGTTTGACAAGTCAGGGAAAACATCGATGAGGCCGGACCAGATCTTTCGTCCAGCCTCCGTCGCCGCACCCGTCAATTCGGCCGGGTAGTAGTCGATCCTTCCGCCCGGCCCAAAAAGGGTGAGCATGCCCTCCACGTCGTGTTGGCGGTAGCGATCGAAGAACTGCCTCGTTGTATCGATCAGTGCCATTCTCGCCTCCCCCTCTCACACATTCGTCGGTCCGGCCGGCGTATGGGGGCACTTAGCCGCTCGGCAAGGGCGAGCGGAATGCGCCATCAGGACCAGCGAAGTGTCAGCTCGCTTGCCCTACTTCTTTCAGAAGTGCCTGCGCGGCCGCCTTGCCGATGTTGTTGGACGCGAGAGGACTGTCGCCACTGATGAGCTTTCTGTCCTGATGGGTTCTCCCGGTCATGTCGTCGTTCACTACCTCGGCACCGAGCTTTCGCAGTTCCTCGGCAACAAGCCATGGCATCGGGCCAGGCATGTATCCTATGTCTGGATTCTTTAGATCCAAGGCGTCCGGGAAGACGCACACCTTGTAGCCCTTGTATATGTAGTTGTCTTTGGATTCGCCGATCGCAGCCGACAGCAAACATGCTGGTCCATGGCAAAGAGTGATCACGAACTTGTCGTTCGCCATCGCCCATTTGAGGACCTGCTTGACCTCTTCGCTGTGCGGAATGCCGACGATCGCGCCGTGGCCACCCGGAATGAACACCGCAATATACTTCGAGTTCGCCCCGAGGTCATTCTTGATGACATCCGACAATTTGCGAGGGCTCTTCAGCTGAGGCAGGTACTTCTGATAGACGCCCTGTACCTCCATGTCCTCCTTCGGGAAGGCCCACAACTCCAGCTTAACTGGATTTCCGGACACGGTCGCGACATCACAGTCGAAGCCAGCCTTGGTCATGTGATACATGGGCAACAGCATTTCGAGCGGGTGGTTGCCAGTCGAAAACATCGTGCCATTCTTCATCAGAAGGTATCTTTCATCGGCTCCGATCATCAGTACCTTCCACTTACCTTCGCGATACGGATTGGGGTAATCGGCTCCGCTCAAATTGGATTTGGGAGACGTGTACTGACTCAATGAATAACGCGAGGGGAAAAAGGCATTGTTCTCAGCCGGATCCGGCGTCGGGCGCTTGTCCATATCGAGATTTTCGTTTGCCATGGCTCTTACCTCTCGGTTCACTTCAGCGAAGTTGATAAGAACGGAGACCGTACTCTTTAGTTTGCCGAATGATGCCGCACGTACCGGCTTTTTCGACAGCATCGCAGGGCACCGCTCGACTAAGGCGAATTTAGGCAAAATGTGAAGCGCCCGCCCATAGGGGAAATCCCCTACGCGTAGTCTTTTTTGAGGGGGATGCGATTGCTTGGAGTGAGGAACGCGACTGCCGAGTTCGCGGTTCAGATGACCGTTGACGATCCTGGTGAGGACGTCGGTGAGACATCCGTTCTAGTCTTTGTCACGGTCATGGTGGTCCTAGCTCCTCGTCCGAGCGATGATCTTCGCAACCATCGGATTACTATGACCGCTTCAGCTTCTCAGCTTTTGCAGGACCGACCTCCCGCACACTACACTGCCAGTGTCGACGCTAGAACGCGTATGCTTCGACGATCTCGAGCAACCGGCAAATTGTTCGACAGTCACTTCGACTGAGGGTATGATCGCGCGGGTGCGTACCCAAAACGATGGATGTGGCTCATCCGATTTGTTTACTTTTGGGCTTAGATGGAGCCAGGCATGGACGGCGTGTCGACCTCTGGTAAAGAACTTCAAAGGTCCTCCGACGCCCCAAGTGACGGTCAGGAGAGGAGCACGCCCTCGGCGACACGTGGTCCTTCCATCATCGTTGGCATTGTCGCCACGGTCGTCGCCGCGCTTTCCATCTTCTATCTCCTGCGACCAGAACCACTGCTCGTACAGGGTGAGGTCGATGCAACACGGCTGGATATCGCCGCACGCGTCGACGGACGGGTCAAGGAAATCCCCGTCGAACGCGGCCAGAATATTCCTGCGCGCGCTGTCCTCGTACGCGTCGATAATCCCGAGACTCTGGCCAAATTCGAGCAAATGAAGGCCGCAAAGACCGTTGCGGATGCCCAGCTGGCCAACGTCTTGGTCGGAACGCGCGTGGAAACCATCGCCGCGCGCAAGGCGGAAATGGAACGCGCACAGGCGGCTTTGGTACTGGCGCAGAAGACCTTTGACCGTACTCATACCCTGACCGAACAAGGCAACGCGCCGCAAGCTCGCCTGGACCAGGTGACAGATTCGCTGCACGAAACCGAGCGGGCGGTCGATCAGGCCAAATCCGCCTATGAACAGGCGGTCAACGGCTACACCAAGGAAGAACGGGCGATCGCCAAGGCCAACGTCGAAAAGGCCAGTGCCGATATCCAGAGCGTGCAATCGATCATTGATCAGCTCGTGGTCTATGCTCCCGTCGCTTCCGGGGTCTATCAGCGCAATGTGGAGCCGGGCGAATATGTATCGCCGGGCGTGCCGCTCGTGACCTTGATCGATCTGGGCGACGTCTGGATCCACTTCGATCTTCGCGAGGATCTCGTGAAGGGCCTGAAGGTCGGCGATCGATTTGACGTTCGTATTCCGGCTCTCGATGACCGCCGTGTCCCGGTCGAGGTCAAGCTCATTGCCACCAAGGGCGAATATGCGAGCTGGCGCGCCACCCGCGCCACCGGCGATTTCGATTTGCGGACGTTCTCGATCCGCGCCTATCCAGTGCAGCCGGTGCCCGAGTTGCGACCAGGAATGAGCGCCTATCTCGACTGGCGGTCACGGCAATGAGGCCGGCGTCAAGGCCCGGATTTCTGCGTGTTGCACAGCGCGAGTGTCACTGGCTGTTTCACGATCGCGTGGCGCTGCTCTTGATCTTCGGCGTGCCTCTCTTTGCGTTCGTGGTTCTCACGACGGTCTTCAGCCATCCCGTCATCCGGGGGCTCGGCGTGACCGTCGTCGACGAGGACAATTCGGACACATCACGTGCCCTAGTGGAATACGTCGCGGCTTCTCCGAGCCTGAAGGTCGTCGACCGCTCCGGCACGCTGTCGACGGCGGTGCAGGACATACGATCCGGCAAGGCAATCTCGGCCATCTATATCCCGCCGAATTTCGAGCGCGACCTGAAGGCGCAACGGCGCCCGCAGGTGGTCGGGTTCTATAACCAGCAGTTTCTGACGCCGGCCGGCGTTGCCTCCTCGGGCCTGAGCGACGCGTTATCCGCCGCGGCCGCCGTGGC
>NZ_LGHL01000235.1 GCF_001908205.1 Bradyrhizobium sp. NAS80.1 | reverse complement strand
TTCGGGTCATTCTCGACCGACTCTGCGGGTTCGGCTCGTGTTCGATGTCTGCTCTTCCCCGAAACCGACTACTCTACTGCGCGACAGCGAAATGACGCAAAGGGCCATAAACAGACTCATGCATCGCAGCAAGGAAGCTCTATTCGATCACTACGTCGGCACGCGCGCGATAGGTGCCTAGGTACGCGATGTCAGCCACCAAGTTCGGTTCAACCCATTCCCGTTGGGGACGCTAGGAACATTACTTGTTTACGGCCATTGGCTGCATGGTCGCGGCGGGTTGCCGGCCGAGGCCGTGATAGCTGGCCTGAACAACTGGATGATCGGCCGGTCGTGCTCAAGGGCGCCCTAGCCTGCGCCTCGTTGGCCGGCGGCTGTTAATTCCAAACCCGAGAGGTCTTTATGAAAACGCCGTTAGCGGCGATGGCGCTGCTATGCCTGTTTGTCAGTCCTGGCGCCGTGTGCGAGCGCTCCTTTTCCGGCTTGGCTTCCTACTACTCCAACGAGAGCGGCAGTCGCACGGCCTCCGGCGTGCGCTTCGACGATCGACTTCCGACAGCGGCGCATCGCTGCCTGCCGTTCGGCACAAAGTTGCGGGTGTCGCGCGGCGGCCGATCGGTCGTGGTGTCTGTCAATGATCGCGGCCCGTTCGTTCATCGGCGTGTCCTCGATCTGGCTCTGGCTCCGGCCCGCGAGCTCGGCCTGGTCGGACCTGGCATCGGGCACGTCGACGTGGAGGTCGACGACTAGGAAAAGGCCGCTACCTGAAGGCGGTCTTCTTAACTTCCCCGCCATAGCCTTTGCGCTGAGTCAGCAACGGGTCATCAGCGTCGGCTTGGTCGCCGCACCGCCACTTCCGGCTTAACCCCTACCAGCGGACATGCCGACGACCGTTGGCTTCCGTCGGTGTGGGCCACAACCGGACTCGTTGATCCGGGAACTCTACACATCTGCTGCGCGGTCGAAATGGGCTCAGGTCTTACGATATGAGAACGGGGAACTAGCCTTGTTTCTCGTGGGTTAACGCTCGACCCTTGTGAGTTCCCCTCCCAATGAAGACACTTGCCTTCGGAGATGTCCCCAGCCTCGAACTGCTGATCAATGCGATCGTCGACTACGCGATTTTCATGCTGGACGCCGATGGGGTCGTCAAAACCTGGAACACCGGAGCTGAGCGCCTCAAGGGGTATTCGGCCGACGAGATCATCGGACGACCGTTTTCGGTCTTCTACACGCCGGAGGATCGCGAGAAAAAGCTCCCCGAGATAGCGCTGGCGACAGCGGGCGAGATGGGCCGCTTTGCCTCCGAAGGATGGCGCGTGCGCAAGGACGGCACCCGGTTCTGGGCGCTGGTCGTGCTCGATGCGATCCGCGACGAGGCCGGCCAGCTACTCGGCTTCGCAAAGGTCACCCGCGACATCACCGAGCGCCAGCAGGCCCATCACGAATTGCTGGAGAGTGAGCGACGATATCGGCGGCTGGTCGAAGCCGTCGTCGACTACGCCATCTTCCAGCTCGATGCCTCCGGCCACATTGCGACCTGGAATCCCGGTGCGCAGCGCATCAAGGGCTACGCGCCCGACGAGATCATCGGTCGACATTTCAGCGCGTTCTATACGCCGGAGGATCTGGAAAAGGATGTGCCCGCAACGGCACTGAAGCAGGCGGCGGAGCACGGGCGGTTCGAGACCGAAGGCTGGCGCATGCGCAAGGACGGCACGCGCTTCTGGGCCTCCGTTGTCATCGACCGGATCACGGACGAAAGCGGCGCCATCATCGGCTTTGCCAAGGTGACCCGCGATCTGACCGATCGCAAGCGGGCGCAGGACGACCTAAAGCGCGTTCAGGAGCAGCTCGCCGCGTCCCAGAAGCTGGAAGCCGTCGGCCAACTCAGCGGCGGCATTGCACACGACTTCAACAATTTGCTGATGATCGTGCTTGGCAATCTCGAGAACGCCGAGCGCAACAGCCGGAACGTCGGAGGGCCCAATCTGCATCGCGCACTGACCAACGCAAAACGCGCAGCACAGCGCGCCGCAGCGTTGACCAGCCGGCTGCTCGCCTTTTCCCGCCGCCAGGCGCTCGATCCCAAGCCGATCAACCTCAACAAATTTCTCAGTGGCCTGGAGGACTTCCTGCAGCGCACGCTAGGCGAACGCATCGAGGTTCAGACCGTCGGCGGCGCCGGCCTCTGGCAGATCGAGGCCGACGTCAACCATCTGGAATCCGCAATCGTTAATCTGGCCATTAATGCCCGCGACGCGATGCCGGATGGCGGCAAGCTGACGGTAGAGGCGACCAATGTTTCAGCCGACGAGGAGTATTTTCGCGCCAACCCTGAAGTGGCCCCCGGGCAATACGTCGTGATTTGCGTGAGCGACACCGGGACCGGCATGAGCCTTGATGTTCTCCATCACGCCTTCGAGCCGTTCTTCACGACCAAGGAGCCGGGTGAAGGAACCGGTCTCGGGCTTAGCCAAGTCTATGGCTTCGTCAAGCAATCCGGCGGCAACGTGAAGATCTACAGCGAGCTCGGCGAAGGCACCAGCATCAGGATGTATTTCCGGCGCTACCATGGCGGCGAGCAGCCGGCGGCGAACGATGAGGATGAGGATGAGGTCATCGCGGAAGGCGAGTCGGTCGAGACCATTCTCGTCGTGGAGGACGATGCCGACCTTCGGGTCTACGTTTCAGACGTCTTGCGCGATCTCAACTATCGGGTGGTCGCGGCCGGCAGCGCGCAGGCGGCGCTGACCATCCTGCTGCAGCCGGAGCAACGCGTGGATTTGCTGCTGACAGACGTGGTAATGCCCGGCATCAACGGCCGCGAGCTCGGCCGGCGCGCCCAGCAGATTCGTCCCCACCTCAAGACCTTGTACATGACCGGACACTCGCGAAACGCCGTTGTACATCAGGGCCGGCTCGATGATGGAGTCGATCTCCTCGAAAAACCGATCACTCAAGCTAAACTGGCGCTGAAAGTCCGCGAGATTTTGGACCGGGCAGGCTCTGATCTTTGAAAGGCTCCCGCATCGAAGCCTTTGAGCAACCACCAATATGTCGGCTTCGGGTCATGTGTGTGGACGACGCCCGCGTTGCAAGAAGAATCTGACGTTCGGCTTGCGGTCGGGTGCAAGTCATGTGTCCGGCCTGTTTGCGCGGCAGCATGACCGCTGGCTCTGATGTAGTCCGCGGATCGGGTCCCAATCATTCGCACGGGCTTTAATGCCCATGACCCAGAAGCGGGTTGTCCCAATCGACGGCTCGACCGTTTCGCATCACGTCATCATCACCCTCGCAATTCGATTGTCTTGCTCCGCCGTCGCCTCACGCTCCCATTGCCAAGCCTTTTCAGGCGGCTGCAGCGGGCTCCGGCGCCCGATAGCGTCCGCCTTTGGCCATGATCGCCCAAGCGATGCGCGCTATCTTGTTGGCAACGGCAACGGCGACCAGCTTGGCCGGCTTCCTGGCCAGCAGCCTCATGACCCAGGGGTGCTTTTGCGGATGCCGTCGGGCGTGTTGAACAACGGCTGTTGCACCGATGACGAGCAACCGTCGAAGATAGCGATCTCCCTGCTTGGAGATGCCGCCGAGCCGCTCCTTGCCCCCCGTCGAGTGCTGCGGCCGACGCTGAGGGAACGGCTGCCGCGTTGGCCAAGCGCCTAGGATGCGACTGGGGCACAAGCTATCGCCGACGCAAGAGCGGCAGCTCAGGCAGTTGAGCTGCTCGGAGTAAAAGAGGCCCGGCTCACCTGCTGTTGCGCGCATCAGGCCACGCGGCTGGCAGAACCCGGCGAGATGGCTGCGAACGGAAAGCAAGTGTCGGTGACCGGTACCGGTACCTGACCGCACTCAATCCCGGCTTACCGAGGCGCCCAGCTTGCGACTTCGGGGCGGCGCTGGAGGCGCAAACCTACAACGCCCGGTGCAGCGACAATCACGTGAATAATCTATGACCAAAAGCGCGCGCCCGCCTGCCGCAAAAAACCAAGTCGAACTTCCCCATGATCTTGATCGGCAGCTCGATTGTCAGTGTAGGGCGACATCGTCGGGTCTGCTTCATCCGCCTAGGCGATAACATCGCCAGTCCAGCAATCGCCATCTGGCTGAAGAATGCCGACCAAGCGCTTCCCATGAATTATCGAGGCTGCACTTAAGAACCGGCAAAGCCAGTTCATCATCGGCGTATTTTGTTCCACCTCGAAAGCGTTGTGCATCGCGAGATTGCCTTCTTGCGCGAAGTTGGAAAGTTCGCCCCAATGCAAGGTAGAGGGTGCGCGGATTCTGTCCGCCAACGCCCCCAAGGAGGGGCCCGGCGCGCGGCACACGCTCGTCGGGCTTCTTCGATCAAGGTGACGATGTCACCTCGATTTTCGGTCGCGGGCACTCGGTGCCCCAAGGTGAGGTTCCGTAGCTGGCGGCGTTTGAGGCCGACCGTGACCGACGGACTTGAGAACGATCCTTCAGCATATGGGCGCGAAGCCGAGTTGGGCGCCACCGACCCATACGCCGCGCAGGCGCCCGAGCGGGTCTCCGCAAGTCGCGCGGCGCCTGCCAACCCGATCGCGCCTCCGGGATGGGCCCATGTTGGCTGGCGCGTTTTCTCTTCTATCTTCGAGCACAGACTGCTTACGACTTCCGGCGGCGTCGCCTTTTTTGCACTCTTGGCCATCTTCCCGGCATTGGCGACGATCGTTTCGCTCTACAGTCTGTTCGCCGACCCTCATGCGATCCCAGAGCGCGTCGCCCTGTTGGCCGGTGTTGTCCCCACAAGCATCATCGACCTCATCAAGGGAGAAATCCAATCGCTCGCCGAAAAGAACATCAGCACGCTGAGCATGGCTTTCCTGATCGTCTTCTGATGTCGATGTGGAGCGCCAACTCCGGGGTGAGCGCGCTGTTCGACGCGCTGAACGTGGTGCATGGCGAGACGGAAGAGAGAAGCCTGCTGCGATTTTATGCGACAACGTTCGCCATCACGCTGGGCGCGGTCGTCTACGGGCTGATCGCGATCATCGACGTTCTGCCGATCGGGCTTTTCAGGTTCTTGGGACTGGGGGAGCAGGTTCAACACTTCGAAGCCATATTTCGTTGAGCCGCGACCTTAATCATCGTCATGATTTGGCTCAGCGTCGTCTACCGCGTTGGGCCAAGCCGCAGCGACGCGAAGTGGCGCTGGGTGACATGGGGGAGCGGGCTGGCGGCTATCCTGCTGGTGGTCGCGTCGATGGTCTTTTCTTGGTATCTCGCCGAATTCAATAGTTACGATAGGTTGTATGGCTCGCTGGACGCTGTCGTCGGCTTCATGACCTGGCTCGGGATTTCCACTGTCGTCATGCTACTCGGCGCGAAATTGGACGCCGCAATCGAGAGCAAATCGGCCGGGAGAAGCGCGGCGGCGCCGAACTGACCTCAGGGCGCGCCGATGCGCCCCCCACTGCTCAGGGCACCCAAGGTCATCGAGAACGGTCGCCGCGAGTCGGTTATCGCACAGGGTCGTCGTCTAGTATCAATAACCGGTACCGGTACCTGACCGCACTAAATCCCGGCTTATGGGGCCGGGCTGTGCGCCTTCGACTTCAAACTGCTTGGCTTAAGAGAGCGGACGGAGACGTCATAGCAGCAGGACGGGCATTCATCGACGTCCGCTATGCTCCCGGTCGCGACCAAATTCGGCCTCGCACCGAAGTGTCGCGATGGGCCAGCGGTCATTTCGCGCAGTGCACAAGCAGCATGCTTACTCGATCACCTCGTTGAAACTAGGATCGCTCACCGTCACTCCCGCCATCGGTTAGCGCTGAGAGCATGGCGTGGACCGCAATTGCCGCTATGACACCCGTGACAAACAGCCCGAGAAAGCCAATTCCGATCGCAAGCGCGCGCGACAACGCCTGCTTCGGGACGAGATCACCGTAACCAATCGTGAGGCCGGTAATGAAAGTAAAATAGACCGCATCCCCGAGAGACCAGCCCTCAACAAAACCAATCAGCAATCCCAACGCAAGCTGAATTGCCAGAAGTACAGACAACACCGGCCACGTCACGTGAATCGCATGGCCAAG
>NZ_LGHL01000234.1 GCF_001908205.1 Bradyrhizobium sp. NAS80.1 | reverse complement strand
GCCGCCCACCCAGTCGCTATCATCGACTTGGCGAGCGGAGAAAGTGTCGGCTATGTCCCCGAACACCCGTCGGTCATGTCCCCGGGCTGAACATCAAGTCGGGCGATGACAGCGGAGTGTGAGGACGCGCACTCCGTACCTGATCCTCGTGCCTCCTCACCATGAGGTCGGAGACCTTGATTTCCCCGCAGCTTCCTTCAAGGTCGCGCGCCATGACAAACATGCCTTTCTTCACCCGCGACGGCGAGACATTCCACCCGACGGAAGTCGCCAACGGTCCGTGGGATCCGAAATCGCTGCACGGACGCGTCATTGTCGGCCTGCTCGGCTTTGCCATCGAGGAGCGCCATTCCGGTCCCGAATTCGTGCCGGCGCGGCTCACCGTCGACATGTTCCGGCTGCCGACCATCGACAAGCCGATCGAGGTGACGACGCGGCTGGTCCGCGACGGCTTGCGCATCCGCGTGGTCGAGGCGGAATTCTTCTCGGCCGGCGTCAGCATGGCGCGCGCCTCGTGCCAGCTGCTGCGGCGAACGCAGAATCCGGACGGTAATGTGTGGTCGCCGCCGAACTGGGATGCGCCGAAGCCGGCCGACATTCCCAAGCCCACCGATCCCAGGCTCGGCATGAACGGCAAATGGGCGACACGACCGATCGTCGGCCATATGGGCTCGCTCGGTCCGCGGCGGCTCTGGATGAGCGAGGTGCGCGAGCTCGTTGCGGGCGTGCGGATGACGCCATTCGTCCATGTCGCGACCGGCGCCGATTTTGCGAGCCCCTTTGCCAATGCCGGCGACAAGGGGCTCGGCTACATCAACAGCGACGTGACGATCTATCTACACCGCTTGCCCGTGACGAACTGGATCGGCTTCGAGGTGATGAATCACCAGGCCACCGACGGTGTCGCGATCGGCGAATGCTGGCTCTACGACGAACAGGGCCCGATCGGCACCGCGACGGTCGCGGCGCTGGCGCAACGCAAGCCGATGGCGAAGCCACCGCCGCCGTAGGCACTCCGCTGTCATTCCGGGGCACGCGAAGCGTGAGCCCGGAATCCATACTCCCGTTCGTGGTTATGGATTCCGGGCTCGCGACTTCGTCGCGCCCCGGAATGACGGCGTGGAGACACCTAGCCCAAATGCCGCTTCATCTCCGGCCGCGCCTTCAGCTCGGCGCCCTGCTTGCCGACGATCTTCGCGATCCGCTCCGGCGCAAACTTCAAATCGACGAACGCCGGCGCCGTGTTGGCGACCTCGTGGTAGCCGGCGATCTTGCCGTCGCGCAGCGTCATGATCGCGACGCCTTCGAACATCGCCCGCGCACCGCCCGCTTCCGGCAAGGTCGAGCGGTAGCTGAAGGTATAGCGCGCATAGAGCGTGGTGCCGTTGGTTACAGGGTCATGCATGTCCCAGCGGAAATCGGTCGCCGTGCGATAGAACCGATCATCGACCATCGCGGCGATTTTGGTGCGGCCCTCGAATGCACCGTAGAAGACGTCGTGATAGACGCCGTCCTCGGTGAACAGCTCGGCAAAAGCCTTGCCGTTGCGCTGCTCGACCGCGTCGCAGAAGGCGCGCAGCATGGCGGTGGTGGTCATCGGCGGTTCTCCCTATTCTTGGTGGGCAGCTTCACCCGATCTCCGCCACGGCGGCAAGAATGCGCGCGATGTCCTGGGGGCGCGACAGGCGATGGTCGCCGTCCTGGATCATGGTCAGCACGACGTCATCGGCCGGCAGCCGGTGCGTCAGCGCGAAAGCATGCTGCCATGGCACATCAGGATCCTGCGCACCTTGCAGGATGCGGACCGGGCAGCCGAGATCGATGGCGCTGCCGAGCAGCAAATGGTTCCGCCCCTCCTCGATCAGGTTCCGCGTGATCGGATAGGGCGAGCCGTCGCCGTATTCCGAGGGCCGCAGCCAGACGCCTTTGGTCTCGATCTCTTTCTTCACCTCAGGCGAAAAATTCTTCCACATCAGCTCCTCGGTGAAGTCGGGTGCCGGTGCGATCAGCACAAGGCCGGCGAGCGAGGCCTTGCTGGTCCGCTTCTTTATCTCGCGCGCGAGCAGCAGCGCCATCCAGCCGCCCATGGAGGAACCGATCAGAACCTGCGGGCCACTGCAAAACCGCTCGAACACCGCCACGCTCTCCTCCAGCCAGCGTCCGATGGTTCCATCGGCGAAATCGCCGCCGGATTCGCCGTGGCCGGAATAGTCGAACCGGACTGCGGCACGGCCGTGGTTCCCCGCCCAGTCGTCAAGCGCTAGCGCCTTGGTGCCTTGCATGTCCGACTTGAACCCGCCGAGCCAGACCAGCCCAGGTCCGTGCCCAAGTCCCTGCCCAAGTCCCTGCCCGCGACGACTGCGCACGGCAATCCGGCGCGCGGACGGGCCGTCACCCACATCGATGAAGTCGAGCACGGCATCGGGAATTGCCTTGGTCATGGAACGTTTACTCTGGCTGTGCGGTTTGTGCTGTTCGGGCGTGTCCCGCAGCACAACCCCATGTCGGCATAGGCCCCTTTGGGACGCTTGCGGAACAGAAGCAAGGTGTCTATGTCGAGCAGCGTGCTGATAGGCGTGACCAAAATGCCTCGCATTTGAGGCTTTTTCGATCGCGGCACCAGCGACTTGCTTGCCGACTTGCCGGCAAACGCATCTTCCTTCAAAATAGCCGCTTCTTTCACAACGTTGGAGAACCACCCATTCGCCGTCCTAATAAAGCCCCGCCCGTTGCCAGCAAAGACGGGCCGCGCATCAATGATGATATTCGCAACGCGCAGATCCAGCTGATCGATCAGGCCGGTGACAACAAGGGCACGGTCGAGACCGTCCTCGCCATCCGGATGGCCCAGGAAGCCGGCATGGATCTGGTCGAGATTTCGCCGAATACCAGCCCTCCCGTCTGCAAGATCATGGATTACGGGAAGTACAAGTATTCCGCCCAGAAGAAAGCCGCCGAAGCCCGCAAGCGTCAGAAGACCGTCGAGATCAAGGAGATCAAGCTCCGACCGATGATCGACGATCACGATTACGACGTGAAGATGCGCGCGATGCAGCGGTTCTTCGAAGAGGGCGACAAGGTCAAGATCACGCTGCGCTATCGCGGCCGCGAAATGGCGCACCAGGAGATCGGCACCAAGCTGCTCGACAAGATCAAGACCGACGTCGCCGAGCTCGCCAAGGTCGAGCAGGACGCGCGGTTCGAGGGCCGTCAGGTCGTCATGGTGCTGGCGCCGCGCTGAGGCCGGTTCTTCAGGACTGAGAGTTCAACGGCCCGTCCGGATCTCCGGCGGGCCGTTTGTGTGTCAGGTCCGCGTCGCGTACCAGGTGCCGCTGCAGCGGTCCCCAGAAATGATGCCCTGCCAGTAGCCGGCGCCGGTCACACCGGCGAGACGGCCGCCGCCGCTGGCGTGGGACGCCCCGACCGAGACCTGAACCGCGACCGCGCCGCCGCGATTGACCCTGCCGGAAACCCGACCGCCGCCGGCGGACGAAACGCGGCCGCCAGTCACGGTGAAGGGAACACTGTAGCCCGAGCGGCAATTGCCGCGGGTGGTGGCGAAGGTGACATTCCAGACGCCGTCATAGCCCACACGATAGCCGCCCATACGGGCGTCGGCGGTCGAGGGCAGCGCGGCCGTGGCAAGAACGGCCAGGAGCGCCAGATGGCGCGGGCGGGCGAGATCAGCCAAAGAGGAGCGTGATTTTGAAAAATGGGCCATTTCGGTCCTGCTCCGGGCGAGGCGGCTTGGATATCAGGGTGGCTACTCCGAATAGTCGCCGGGCAGGTTCAGGCGGTTCATCGTTGCCAATTCGCTTCCGCTCTGTCATAAGCCCAACCTTCATCGCCCGGCTGATTAAGGGCTGCCGTGGCGGTGTTTCGTGCGGGTTTCGCGCTAGTCCGTAAAAACCTGAGCACAATCAACGCTCTAACGAGCATTTTTGACGGCCAGCCGCCTTCGCGGGCGGATATCTGCGGCCATTAGGAGAGCCAAATGCCCAAGCTGAAGACCAAATCGGGCGCTAAAAAGCGCTTCAAGGTGACTGCCACCGGCAAAGTGATGCACGCCCAGCGCGGCAAGCGTCACGGCATGATCAAGCGGACGAAGAAGCAGATCCGTCAGCTCCGCGGCACCCGCGTGCTGTTCAAGACCGACGGCGACAACGTCAAGAAGTACTTCTTGCCGAACGCCTGATCGCGTCCCTGATCATTGCCATCTGCGCCGCGTTTCGCGCGGCAATCCGAAACCAAAGTCATCTCTGAAGGATTTTTGTCATGGCTCGCGTCAAACGCGGTGTGACCGCCCACGCCAAGCACAAGAAAGTCTACAAGGCCGCCAAGGGTTTCTATGGCCGCCGGAAGAACACCATCCGCGCCGCCAAGCCGGCCGTGGAGAAGGCCCAGCAGTACGCCTTCCGCGACCGCAAGCGCCGCAAGCGCACCTTCCGCGCGCTCTGGATCCAGCGTCTCAACGCCGCCGTCCGTCCGTTCGGCCTGACCTACAGCCGGTTTATCGACGGTCTCGCCAAGTCGGGCATCACCGTGGACCGCAAGGTGCTGTCGGATCTCGCGATCCGCGAGCCCGCGGCGTTCCAGGCAATCGCCGAGAAGGCCAAGGCCGCTCTCGCTGCCTAAGGGCTAGCGGGCCTTCCGGCCCGCAGCCTTCAGCGCTCGTTGCGAGTAACGCTGGGCAACCTCCGCCCGGCAGAATGCCGTGAACGATAGATACATGGTGCCGGATTTATTCCGGTACTTTCGGTCGCAGACGCGCGTCTCGCGTTGGTAAGCGCGTTTCTGCGCAACGTTCAGGCCGGGCATGAAGTCCGCCTCGCATTTCTTCTCGACGGCTGCACCGAGCTTGACGTCGCCGCTCGCGGTCAATTCGCAATCCTGAAACACCTTCATCGCAGTCCTTCTGGGCACTAATGGTGTCGGCGACCTCGTCCAGCGTCATGGACTTCTCCATGCAAACCATGGCGTACGCCGGGGTGCCGGCGACCGATACAACGACGGCCACAACGGCCAGACAGGATCTTGAAAGCATCGCGCAGTCTCCTCGTATCCCCCTTGGTGCCGGGCCCCCGCGCGAGGTTCAACCCAGCCGTTCCCAAGCCCGAAATGACCGGCTTTTCGCTTGACGTTACGGCCTTCGGGCGGCGACAACCCAGCCGAATTTGGCAGCAGGGATTTGACTGTGTCCGACCTCGCAACGCTCGAAACATCCATCCTCGACCAGATCGCCGCCGCCGGCGATGAAACCGCCCTCGAGACTGTGCGCGTCGCAGCCCTCGGCAAGAAGGGTTCGATCTCCGCGCTGCTCGCCACACTCGGCAAGATGTCGCCCGACGATCGCAAGACGCAGGGCGCCGCGATCAACCAGGCGAAGGACAAGGTCACCGGGGCGCTCGCAGCAAAGCGCGACGTGCTGAAGTCGGCGGCGCTCGATGCGCGCCTCGCCTCCGAGACCATCGACGTCACCCTGCCGCTGCGCGACGCGCCGGCCGAGGCCGGCCGCGTCCATCCGCTGAGCCAGGTCTGGGACGAACTGACGACGATCTTCGCCGACATGGGTTTCTCGGTCGCCGAAGGTCCCGATATCGAGACCGACGACTACAACTTCACCAAGCTGAACTTCCCCGAAGGCCATCCCGCGCGCGAGATGCACGACACCTTCTTCTTCCATCCGAAGGAGGACGGCTCGCGCATGCTGCTGCGGACCCACACCTCGCCGGTGCAGGTGCGCACGATGCTGAGCCAGAAGCCGCCGATCCGCGTGATCTGCCCGGGGCGCACCTACCGCATCGATTCTGACGCGACCCACACGCCGCAATTCCACCAGGTCGAAGGCCTCGTCATCGACAAGAGCTCGCATCTCGGCCACCTCAAATGGATCCTGCACGAGTTCTGCAAGGCGTTCTTCGAGGTCGACCACATCAACATGCGCTTCCGCCCCTCGTTCTTCCCGTTCACGGAACCGTCGCTGGAAGTCGATATCCAGTGCCGCCGCGACAAGGGCGAGATTCGCTTCGGCGAGGGCGAGGACTGGCTTGAGATTCTTGGCTGCGGCATGGTGCATCCGAACGTGCTGCGCGCCTGCGGCATCGATCCCGACGAGTACCAGGGCTTTGCCTGGGGCATGGGCATCGACCGCATCGCCATGCTGAAATACGGCATCGCCGACCTGCGCCAGCTCTTCGACAGCGACGTCCGCTGGCTGTCTCACTACGGCTTCAAGCCGCTCGAAGTGCCAACGCTTGCCGGAGGGCTGAGCTCGTGATGGCAGTGATTGGACATACGAAGGCTCTCTCCGTTCCCTCCCCCCTTGTGGGGGAGGGTCAGGGAGGGGGGTAGCCGCGGATGCCGCACGCAGTTGTGAGTGAGCGTCAGCGCAGCCGGGCGAAACAGCTTCGCCGAGCGATGACGCGCGCCGAAACACTGCTGTGGCGCTACTTGAAGGCCAATCGAATGGATGGTGTGGGCATTCGTCGCCAAACACCAATCGGAAATTACGTCGCCGACTTCGTGTGCTTCTCATCAAAGCTCATCGTCGAGCTCGACGGGGAGTCGCACGATTTTGAAGAACGGCAAAAGGCAGATCAGCAGCGCGATGCGTTCTTCGTCGCCGAGGGCTTTCAAGTTCTGCGATTCACCAACGAGCAGGTGATGTCGAATCTCGAGGGAGTTGTTGAGGCAATCCGCCAGGCCGCTTCCGCTAGAGCCCGCGGCTTACCCCCCTCCCTGACCCTCCCCCACAAGGGGGGAGGGAACATTGATACCTCCCAAGACCATTCCGTAATCACTGACAAGAGCCGAGGCACACAGCCATGAAATTCACCCTCTCCTGGCTGAAGGATCATCTTGACACCGACGAGCCGCTGGAAAAGCTCGCCGACAAGCTCACCATGATCGGGCTCGAGGTCGAGAACATCGAGGACAAGGCGAAGGCGCTGAAGCCTTTCACCATTGCGAAGGTGATCTCGGCCGAGCAGCATCCGAACGCGGATCGCCTGCGCGTCTGCATGGTTGACACTGGCGACGGCGGTGCGCCTGTGCAGGTCGTCTGCGGAGCGCCGAACGCGCGTACTGGTCTCATCAGCGTGTTCTCACCGCCCGGCACCTACATTCCCGGCAAGGACATCACGCTCGGAATCGGCACCATCCGCGGCGTCGAGAGCCGCGGCATGCTTTGCTCGGCGGCTGAACTTCAGATCTCGAACGACCATGAAGGCATCATGGAATTGCCCGCGGATGCGCCGATCGGCGCGGGCTATGCCGAATGGGCCGCGCTTGGCGATCCCGTGGTCGAGATCAATCTGACGCCGAACCGGCAGGACTGCACCGGCGTGCACGGCATCGCGCGGGACCTCGCCGCCGCCGACATGGGCAAGTTCAAGGACCCGACGATCAAGCCGATCAAGGGCGAATTCCCCTGCCCCGTGAAGGTCACGGTCGAGGACGCCACGCTGTGTCCGGGCTTCGCGCTGCGCCTCGTGCGCGGCGTGAAGAACGGCCCGTCGCCGGAATGGCTGCAGAAGCGGCTGACCGCGATCGGGCTGCGCCCGATCAACGCGCTGGTCGACATCACCAATTTCATGACCTACGACCGCGCGCGCCCGCTACACGTGTTCGACGCGAAGAAGGTGAGGGGCAATCTTGTCGTGCGCCGCGCCCGCCACGGCGAGACGCTGCTCGCGCTCGACGGCCGCACCTACAATCTCGATTCCAACATCTGCGTGATCGCCGATGAACACGGCGTCGAATCGCTCGCCGGCATCATGGGCGGCGAGGCCTCGGGCTGCGACGAGAACACGACCGACGTGCTGATCGAATCGGCGCTGTGGAACGAGATCAACATCGCGCAGACCGGCCGCAAGCTCGGCATCAACTCGGATGCGCGCTACCGCTTCGAGCGCGGCGTCGATCCGGCTTTCATGGTGCCGGGGCTCGAGCTCGCGACGAAACTCGTGATGGAGATGTGCGGCGGCACGCCGTCCGAGAATGTCGTGGTCGGCAAGGCCTTCGGCGACGACCGCGTGATCGATTTCCCGATCACCGAGGTCAAGCGTCTCTCGGGCATCGAGGTGCCGCAGCCCGAGATGAAGCGCATCCTGACCCATCTCGGCTTCATGATGGCGGGCCCGGGCCCCGTGGTGAAGGTCGCGGTGCCGTCGTGGCGCTCCGACGTGCACGGCAAGGCCGACATCGTCGAGGAGATCATCCGCATCTTCGGTGTCGACAAGGTGCCGATGACGCCGTTCGAACGTGGCGAGGACGCGCGGAAGCCGGTGCTGACGCCGCTCCAGCTCCGCACCCGCCGCGCCAGGCGCGCGCTCGCGAGCCGCGGCATGATCGAAGCGGTGACCTGGTCTTTCATCACGAAGTCTGCGGCCGAGCTGTTCGGCGGCGGCCAGCGCGAACTCGAAGTAGCCAACCCGATCGCGTCGGATTTGTCCGACATGCGCCCGACCCTCCTGGCGGGCCTGATCGCGGCGGCACAGGCCAATGCCGATCGCGGCTTTGGCGATGTGGTGCTGTTCGAGGTCGGTCAGGTCTTCAAGGGCGACCGCCCGCAGGATCAGTTCATGGCCGCGAGCGGCGTCCGCCGTGGCTTTGCCTCCTCGGAAGGTCTCGGCCGGCACTGGTCGGGCTCGGCGCAGGCTGACGTCTTCGACGCCAAGGCCGATGCACTGGCCGTGCTGGCTGCCGCCGGCGCGCCGATGCAGGCGCTTCAGATCGTCGCCGGCGGACCGGCATGGCTGCATCCGGGCCGCTCCGGCACGATCCAGATCGGGCCGCAGAACGTGCTCGGTTATTTCGGCGAGGTGCACCCCCGCGCGCTCGAGGCGCTCGGCGCCGATGGTCCGCTGATGGTGTTCGAGGTGATCCTCGATCGCATCCCCGAGGCGAAGAAGAAGCCGACCCGCGCCAAGCCAGTGATCGAGCTGTCGGCGTTCCAGCCGGTCTCGCGCGACTTCGCCTTCATCGTCGACCGCGGCGTGAAGGCCGGCGACATCGTGCGCGCCGCGCAAGGCGTCGACAAGAAGCTGATCACCGGCGTGAATGTCTTCGACGTCTACGAGGGCAAGGGCATCGATGACGGCAAGAAGTCGATCGCGATCGCGGTCACGATCCAGCCGCGCGAGAAGACGCTGACCGACCAGGAGATCGAGGCCGTCGCCGCGAAGGTCGTGGCGGAGGTCACGAAGAAGACCGGCGGCACGCTGAGAGCATGATGCCGAGGAGCATGAACCGGTTTTCGGACAACATCATGCTCCAGAATCATCAAGCATGACGCTTACAGACTTCCTCCCGAAGGACGTCAGTCTCACCATCGCGATGGCGCTCTGCGCCGTCGCTTTCGTCTCGGGCACCGCGCGCGGATTCTCCGGCTTTGGTTCGGCCCTGATCTTCATGCCGCTCGCGAGCAGCGTGGCGCCGCCACGGCTGGTCGCGGCGCTGCTCCTCGTCATCGATTTCGTCGCGGCGGCGCCGCTGCTGCCGGACGCGTGGCGGAAGGCCGACCGCAAGGCCACCGCCGTGATCGTGCTGGGCGCGCTGGTCGGCGTGCCCGTCGGCACCTATTTCCTCAGCGTGCTCGAACCGGTCACCACGCGCTGGATCATCTCCTGCTTCGTCGCGGCGCTCCTGCTTCTGCTGCTGTCGGGCTGGCGCTATCGCGGCAAGGATCACGCATGGCTCTCGGTCGGCATCGGCGGCCTTTCAGGCTTCTGCAGCGGGCTGGCGCAAACCGGCGGCCCGCCGATCGTCGGCTATTGGCTCGGCCGCCCGATCGCGCCGATCGTCGCGCGCGCCAACATTTTGCTGTTCTTCGGCGCGTCGGATTTCTTCTCGATGATCAGCTACGCGACGACCGGACTGATCTCGCGCGAATCGCTGGTGCTCTCGCTGATCGTCGGTCCGGTCTATGCGCTCGGCGTCGCGTTCGGCGCCTCGCTTTTCGGACGCGCCAGCGAGAAGGTGTTTCGCGCGATCTGCTACGGGCTGATCGCGATGGCAGTCATCGTCGGGCTACCGGCTTTGGACGGCATATTGCGCTGACAAGCCCGGCCTTCGCGGGAGCAGCCACTAGCGCGGCCGCGGCACCCGACGCTTCTTGGTCGACTGCGTCGGCACCTCGGTGGACTCGTCCCTGATCGCGCCGATCTTGCGGAGAGCTGCGTCCGCGGCGCGTTCGCCGCTTTCCCAGGCGCCGTCAACGGTGCCCCACAGCGTCTCGTGCGTGGCTTCGCCGGCAAGGAACACATTGCCCATCGGCTCGGTCAGGATCCTGCGCGAGAGCTGGCCGCCGGGAGCAGCCGCCGACATCGCACCCATGACATAGGGCGAAGCGTTCCAGCGCGTCGCGCTGGTCTTCTGCACGGCGGCGGCAGCTTCGCTGCCGAACAGTTTTGTGATCCATTCCTTGGCGAAGGCCACCATTGCCTTCTCCCCCTGCTCGGAGAGATCGCGGCCGAACGAGCCGCCGACATCGATCGAGCACAGCGACGAGCCGCCGATATTGGCGAACAGCAGCGCCGTGCGCGTCGAATTGCTCTGCTCGATGAGGACGTCGTCGCGCGACAGGCCGAGCGGATTGCCCGGCAGTTGCAGCACGATGTGATCGTAGCTGCCGAGGGTGAGCTTTGACGCGGCATCGAGCGTGCGCTTGGGGATATCGGGCGCGAATTTGATGGCGCCTGCGGTGAGCACGTTGGTCGAGACCGTGACGATGGCGGCGCGGGCGGCGATCTTGCCGGCTTGCGTCTCCACGCTGACGTCGCGATTGCTCCAGACGATCCGGCTCGCCGGCGTCGACAGCGCGACCGGCGCCTGCTCGCCGAGCTTCGTGATCAGGGTCCCCAAGCCCTGGCGGCAGGCGATCGCGGAATTGCGATCCTGCGCGCGCGCCTTGTCGATCGCCGACAGCTCCTTCAGATCCTTGCCGGCAAAGCTCGGGCCCAGCACGAACTCGACCGCGCCGGCCCAATCGCCGAGATCCTTCGGCAGCACGGATGCGCAAGAGCTATCCAGCCTGCCGCGCGCGGCCTCATCGATCGCGCGGTTGGCACGCACCAGCGCCGCCAGAAACTCCTCGGTCTCGCCCGCGCGCGCGTTACGGCGGCCGATGCGCATCTTCTGGCCTGAGGGCGCCTGAAGCACCTCGAGCCCGACGCTGCGCGCCAGCCTGACCATCGGATTGGTCTCCGGGTTGTGCATCCAGCGCGCGCCGCGGTCGAACGGCGTGTCGAAGGTCGTGCTGTCCGTGATGCAGCGGCCGCCGATCTGCGATGCCGCTTCCAGCACCACGACCTTGCGATTGGCCGCCATGACGCGCCGCGCCGCGGCGATTCCCGCAGCTCCCGCGCCGATCACGACAATGTCAGCGTCGCGCGGCAGGGGTGCGGCCGTGGCGCGCAGGACCGGCATCGCGGCAAGGCCCGCCGACGCCGAAAGGAAACCGCGCCGCGTGATTGTCATGTCATGGTTTCCGGGAACTTGCGACGAAAGGGAACAGCCAGCGAACCTTGCTGCATCTGGTCTGGCACGGCAACCATCGTGGTGAATCAATCGTGCTTGATCTCACAGAACGATGAACTGAATTGCAACACGTTTCGACCATGATAGAGAATGGATAAAAAGGCGGCCGGAATAGGCCGTGGGGGAGTTCGACATGGGGACGGTCTTAGATTCAGTCGGCAAGCTGATTGCCGCGTACCTCTCGAAGGAGGTGCCGGGCTACGAGCCGTTCACGCCAAGCGACCCGGAACATCTGCGCGGCGTCATCGAGCCGGGCGACGTGCTGCTGGTCGAGGGCAATAACCGCATCTCCGGTATCATCAAGTATCTGACGCAGTCGACCTGGTCGCATGCCGCGCTCTATGTCGGCCCGGTCGAGGGTGCGGAAGAGCCCAACGGCGAGCCGCATCTGCTGATCGAGGCCAATATCGGCGAAGGCGTTACCTCCGCACCGCTGTCGAAATATTTCCCGTATCACACCCGGGTCTGCCGTCCGGTCGGGCTATCCTATGAGGACCGCACCACGGTCTGCCGCTATGCGATCAACCGCATAGGCTTCGGCTATGACACCAAGAACATCATCGACCTCATGCGCTTCCTGTTCCCGCTGCCCGTGCCGCAGCGCTGGCGGCGGCGCATGATTGCGATCGGCTCGGGCGATCCGACCAAGATCATCTGCTCGGCGCTGATCGCACAGGCCTTCGATGCCGTGCGCTACCCGATCCTGCCGAAGATCACCAAGGCCGGCAGCCGCGCCGCCCGCCGCGAGATCCTGCACATCCGCGATTCCTCGCTCTACATGCCCCGCGACTTCGACATCTCGCCCTATTTCGAAGTCGTCAAACCCACCATCGTGCACGGCTTCGACTACACGGCCCTGCATTGGGCCGACAAGCAGAAGCCGCTCGAGGAGGTAGCGGCCTCGTTCGGTGTGTTTCCAGAAACGTTCAGTTCGCCGCCGCTCGTTCCTGAAGCGATTGACGAAGAAGCGCCGGTTGAAATTTCGGCTGCAGAAATGACGGGTGCGGCCGCGGAGCCGGCGAACGCCGACACGACAGAGCATTTCCCGCTACTGAAGAAGCTTGAGATGTACCCCCCGAGGAGCCGCGGCCGCGCGCGCGAAATCGCGGCGTAGCCCCACTGTCGTCCCTGCGAACGCAGGGACCCATATCGCGTGAACTATCGGGTCCGGGCGGTAGAGGTACCGAACAGCCAATCTTCGCCAAACCTCTCCCTGGGGTTATGGGTCCCTGCGTTCGCAGGGACGACGTCCGGGAGAGATATCGCGTCTCACTACGCCGTGATTGCGAGCGCAGCGAAGCAATCCAGAGTCTTTCCGCGGTGACAGTCTGGATTGCTTCGTCGCTGCGCTCCTCGCAATGACGGACGAATACTAACCTACCGCTCCGCCCGTCCGATCACCGCCATCAACTCCGCAATCTTCTCGCGCTGATCGGCCTTGTCGCCGCTTGCGATCGCATGCTCGACGCAATGGGCGACGTGATCCTTCAAAACCTCCTCCTCGACCCGGCGCAGCGCAGCACGCACCGCCGAGATCTGCGTCACGATATCGATACAGTAACGGTCCTCCTCGACCATTTTCGAGAGGCCGCGAACCTGGCCCTCGATCCGGCCGAGACGTTTTCCGACAGATGCCTTGATGTCCTTGCGCATGGGGTCTATATACCCCTACCGGGTATAGGTTACAAGGCCGAAGAGCATGGAAATGAACGACGCAGAACACAGACATCATCACGACACGAAGGCTCACTCCGGATGCGGCTGTTCCGCTCACGCCGCCCCGCCCGCTCCCAAGCCCGCGGCCTCGTCCTGCTGCGGCGGACACGGCGATCATGCCGGCCATTCGCAGCATCACGGCCATAACCATGGCGCAGCCGCGAAAAAGGTCCTTGATCCCGTCTGCGGCATGACGGTTGATCCGGCGACCTCAAAACACCGCTTCGACCATCACGGTGAGACCTTCCATTTCTGCTCGGCCGGCTGCAGCACAAAATTCGCCGCCGATCCCGCCAAATATCTTGCCAAGGACAAGGCCCCCGAGCCCGAGATGCCCGCTGGCACGATCTATACCTGCCCAATGCATCCGGAGATCCGCCAGGTCGGTCCGGGAAGCTGCCCGATCTGCGGCATGGCGCTGGAACCGGAAGTGGCGAGCCTGGACACGGGACCCAATCCCGAACTCGCCGACATGACGCGGCGGTTCTGGATCGGCGGCGCGCTGGCGCTGCCGGCCGTGGTGCTGGAGATGGGCGGCCACCTCGCAGGCCCGCATAACTGGATCGATCCGACGCTGTCGAACTGGATCCAGCTCGTCTTCGCCACGCCCGTGGTGCTCTGGGCCGGCTGGCCGTTTCTGGTCCGCGGCTGGCAGTCGCTGCTCACGCGCAATCTCAACATGTTCACGCTGATCGCGATGGGCACAGGCGTTGCCTATGTCTACAGCCTGATTGGCACCATCGCGCCGCAGATATTCCCTGCAACCTTCCGCGGCCATGAAGGCGCGGTCTCGGTCTATTTCGAGGCCGCCGCGGTCATCACCGTGCTTGTGCTGCTCGGCCAGGTGCTGGAGCTGCGCGCCCGCGATGCGACATCGGGCGCGATCAAGGCGCTGCTGCAGCTCGCGCCGAAGACCGCGCGACGCGTCGATGCCCACGGCAACGAGCACGAGGTCGAGATCGATTCGCTGCATGCCGGCGATTCCTTGCGCGTCCGCCCCGGCGAGAAGGTGCCGGTCGACGGCATCATTCTCGAAGGCCGTTCCTCGCTCGACGAATCGCTCGTGACAGGCGAATCAATGCCGGTCACCAAGGAGACTGGCGCAAAGGTGATCGCCGGCACGCTCAACCAGTCCGGCAGCTTCATCATGCGCGCCGACAAGGTCGGGCGCGAGACATTGCTGTCGCAGATCGTGCAGATGGTTGCGGACGCGCAACGCTCGCGCGCGCCAATCCAGCGCCTGGCCGACCAGGTCGCGGGCTGGTTCGTCCCGACGGTCATCGCCGTCGCCATCGTCGCCTTCGCCGCCTGGTCCTGGTTCGGGCCGGAGCCGCGGCTGGCTTTCGGCCTGGTCGCCGCCGTCAGCGTGCTGATCATCGCCTGCCCCTGTGCCCTGGGCTTAGCGACCCCGATGTCGATCATGGTCGGCGTCGGCCGCGGCGCGCAGGCAGGCGTGCTGATCAAGAACGCCGAGGCGCTGGAGCGGATGGAGAAGATCGACACGCTCGTGGTCGACAAAACCGGCACGCTGACCGAGGGCAAGCCCAAGGTGGTGGCGATCGTCCCGGCCGCCGGCTTTGCGGAAGATGATATCCTGCGGATGGCAGCCAGCGTCGAGCGCGCCAGCGAGCATCCTTTGGCCGACGCGATCGTGCGCGCGGCGAAGGAAAAGCAACTTGCTCTTGGGCAAGTCGAGCATTTTGACTCGCCCACCGGCAAGGGTGCGACAGGCAACGTCGACGGCAAGAGCATCGTGCTCGGAAACGCGAAATATCTGCGGTCGATCGGCATCGACACGACGGCGCTCGACGCCGAGGCCGAGCGCCTGCGCCAGGACGGCGCCACCGTGATCAACATGGCCGTCGACAACAAGCTCTCCGGCCTGTTCGCGATCGCCGATCCGGTCAAGGCCTCGACCCCGGAGGCGCTGAAGGCGCTGGCTGCCGAAGGCATCAAGGTCATCATGCTGACCGGCGACAACCGCACTACGGCTGAAGCCGTCGCGCGCAGGCTCGGCATCGCCGACGTCGAAGCCGAGGTGCTGCCGGATCAGAAGAGCGCGGTGGTGACGAAGCTGCAGAAGGCAGGCCGCAGCGTCGCCATGGCCGGCGACGGCGTCAACGACGCGCCTGCACTGGCCGCGGCCGAGGTCGGCATTGCCATGGGCACCGGCACCGATGTGGCGATGGAGAGCGCCGGCGTCACGCTGCTGAAGGGCGACCTCACCGGCATCGTCCGCGCCCGAAAGCTGTCGCAGGCGACCATGAGCAACATCCGGCAGAACCTGTTCTTCGCCTTCATCTACAACGCCGCCGGCATTCCGATCGCAGCCGGCATCCTCTATCCGACGTTCGGCGTGCTGCTATCACCGATCATCGCCGCGGCCGCGATGGCGCTGTCCTCGGTCAGCGTGGTCGGAAATGCGCTGCGGCTTCGCGCGACGCGGCTGTGAGCATGAAAGTGCCCTCCCTCGCCCCGCTTGCGGGGACGCGACGAGCTTGGCTCGCGCTGGGAGGGTTGGGGTGAGGGGGAGTCTCCACAAGGACGGTAAGAGCTGGACTCGCGGAGAGTCCCCCTCACCCGGAATTCAAGCTACGCTTGAATTCCGACCTCTCCCCGCACGCGGGGCGAGGTAAGAGAGAGCGGCGCCCGCGGAGAGGACCAGATGCAGCGAATTACGATCACGATCGAGGACGATCTGCTGGCGGAGATTGATGCTGCGGCGGAAGCGCGCGGCTACCAGAACCGCTCCGAGATCATCCGCGACCTCGCTCGCGCCGGCCTGCAACAGAGTACGGAAGACACCGCACAGACCGGCTCCTGCGTCGCCGGCCTTGTCTATGTCTACGACCACGCCGCGCGCGATCTCTCCAAGCGCCTGGTGCAGGAATTCCACGGCCATCACGACCTCGCGCTGGCGACCCTGCATGTGCATCTCGACGATAACAATTGCATGGAGATGACGGCGCTGCGCGGCGACGCCGCCGAAGTCAGGCATTTCGCCGACCACATCATCGCCGAACGCGGCGTACGCTACGGCCGCGTGGTGATGATCCCGACGGGCGAGGGAAAGACGGCGAAGGCGCGGAAGCACGGGCACCGGCACGAGTAGCAATGAGCTTGCGTGCCCCGGACGCAGCGCAGCGCTTCTTCAGCGATGCGCTGCAGAGCCGGGGCCCATCTCACCGCGAGCGCAAGCTACTAGGTTCCGGCTCGGCGGCGCGTCGGACCGGACGATGCTTCGCATCGCCGGGACATGCCGCGCCGCGTCCGGGACACGAGAACTGAGCCTCCCGCACACGGGGAGAGACCAAGAGCGTCTCACGTCGCCAGCAGATTCTGCAACGCTGCGCCGTCGGGAACGCCGAGGCCGGAGCAGGCGTCCCAGCCGGGGCCGGCCTTGTACATGCCGCGCAGGTCGCCGGTGATGTCGTTGTTGCCGACCGTGATGTCGCGGAACACGCCTTGCGCGTGCGAGGCGTAGATCAGCGGGTTGATGAAGCCGACGGTCTTGCCGAATTTCTTGGTCGTGGCCTCGTTGATGCGGGCGATCAATCCGGCCATCAAGGGCGCCACCGCGCTGGTGCCCCCGATCGTGGTCGCAACGCCGTTGAGGAAGATCTGGTAGCCGGTCGCGGGATCGGCGTCGCCGGCCACGTCAGGCACGCCGCGGCCGTTCTTCGGCACGTGGGCGTTGGCCTGATATTTCGGCTGCGCGAACATGACGCTGACGCCGCCACCGCCGGCGCCGTCCTGTGGCCCGCCGTTCCAGACCACTTCGTTGATGTGGCCGTTCGACGCCTTCAGATTGGTCCCGCCGCAGCCGAGCGCAAACGGGCTCGACGCCGGGAAGTCGGCGTGCGGCTTGCCGTCCCAACCCTGGCTCATGTCGGCCGAGCCATTGTCGCCGGAGGCGACGCAGACGGTGACGCCCATTGCGGCGGCGGCGCGGATCGCCTCGTTCAGGCCATCGACGAATTGCTGCGAGCTCTCCGGATCCTCCGGCCCGCCCCAGCTGATCGAGATCACCGACGGCTTTCGCGCGGTGTCGTGGACGGCGGCTTTCACCGCGTCGATGAAGCCGTTGGTGGTGTTGGGCGCGAAATAGACCACGATCCTGGCGCCGGGCGCGATCGCGCCGGCCACCTCGATATCGAGCACGACCTCGCCATCGGCGTCGGAATGGCCGGGCTTGTTGGCGCCGCCATCGACGCTCGCCGGCGCAATCTGCGGCATTGGGATACCCGCCCTCTTGAAGAAGGTGCGCAGATCGGACGTCTTGTAGCCGGCGCCCGTGGGATGGCCCTTCTGGTCGATGTCGTTGAGCTCGATGATGGCGATGCACTGGCCGGCTCCGGTCTCGCCGCCGGGGAAATTGTAGAGCTGGGCGATCTGCTCGACCGAGAAGCTGCCGCCCTGCCCGGCGCGCGCGGTTGCGCCCTTCTTGACTGACTGACGCCGGAAGTGGGGCTGCGCCACCGGCCGGTTGTCCAGGCCGTGCACGCCGACAACGATGTCCGCCAGATCAGCCGGGATCTGCACGCTGCCCTTGCGCATGCGATAGGTCGCGCCTTCATGCCTGACCTTGTTGAGCTTGACGCCGAAAGCCGCGCTCATCGCCTTCACCGTGCCGGTCAGCTTCACCGTGCGGGATGCCAGATGCACGCTCTTGACGTTGAGATCGTGATGATGCGCGAAGTCGTCGATCCTGGCGACGTCGCCGGGGTCGGCGCCCATCTGCTCGGCGAACTCTGCGCGCGAGAGATATTGCCGCTCACGCGGCGGTTGCGCACCGAGCGCCATGACCTGTTCGTCGTCGGCGGACTGCGCGCGCCTGCCGCGCACGCGAACGCTGATTTCGATTTCCTGCTTGGGATCTGCCGCACCGACGAGCTTGGCCCCCTTCGGCAGTTTCCGCGCGCTGTTCGTCAACGCGACGCGCTTGGTCGAGCTTGCCATGACTTCCTCCGTTTGTGACTGGAAGACAGATTGCCGCACCTCAACTATAGGTGTAATCCCAGCCGCGAATTGGTTCAGATACTGAGCGAAGTTTTTTTCAGCACGATCCTAGTTCAGCAGAGGAAATCCTCGGCAGGTCCAAATCGGCACGGAATTGGTCAGCATCGCCGACCATTCGACCTCTACGAATTCGATCTAAGATTGCAACCATCGGCTCACTTGGCCGACCAACATATGACGTTTGTCAAAATCATTTGGCGGAGATCACGCAATGCTTGCCGACCGCAAATGGGTTCAGAGAAATCTTGGTTTCGATCCGATCACGACACCGCCGCCGCGCGAAACCTTTGCGGTGAAGCGCATGGCGGATGCTGCAGCAAAGAAGACCGTAAAGGTCTCGGCGGAAGATTTTCAGCGCGAGATCATCGATTTCGATTCCGAATCGGCCGAGGGTCGCGAATTCATGGCCTTCTCGACCGCGAGCGGGCTGTCGCGCTTCACCGACATTCCCTGGCCGAAGGGGCTCGCGCCGCAGACCGGGCCGAAGCCGAAGGGCAATGGCAAGGGCCCGCTGCCCCGCGCCGACGTGCTGGTCGTGACCTGGACCGTCGACGAAGGCCACGCGCTCAGCCGCGTGCTGACGCCGGGCAAGGATTCGCGCAACGACTACATCGCCTACACGCATAATTACGCTGCCATCTCCAGGAAGATGCGCAACGGCTGTCCGGCCAAGGAGTTGAAGCGGCTCGGCACCTACTGGACCACGACGATCGGCAGGAAGAAGGTCGTCGTCTTCAAGTCCGATTCGCACATGTCGCAGGACGGCCCGCAGCTGCCGAATATCGACGTCTGGCGCCAGATCATCACCGAGGTGCAGCCGACGCTCGTCATTACGACGGGCACAGCCGGCGGCATCGGCAAGGAGTTCGAGGTCGGCGACGTCGTCGTCAGCCCGATCGTGTGCTTCGACTGCCTGTCGAAATTCAAGAAGCAGCCTTTCGCGCAGGAGCACTTCGCCAGCAGGCCCGCGATAACAAAGAAGTTCGCGCAGGCCAAGACGCTGTTCAAGGCCAATGCAGGGCAATTGCCCAAGGACAATACGAGGGCGCCGAAGATCTTCGTCGTGAAGCCGAGCGGCCTGCCATCCTCCGTGGTGACCACCGACTTCTTCGGCTTCGACACCTCCGACAATCATTTCCATCTTCAGGGGCTCGGCGACGTCTCCGAGATGGGCGACGCGATCCTCGGTCTTGTCGCCCAGGAGATGGGCGACAAGGCGCCGCGTTGGCTCGCGATCCGCAATGTCTCCGACCCGCAGATCAAGGCCGAGGGCACGCTGACAACAGGAGCAGGTCGCCGCCCAGATTTATAAGGGCTTCGGCCGCTGGAGCACGGTGTGCAGTGCCATCACCTGCTGGGCGACCATCGCCGCTGAGCGTTAGGGCATGAACCGGACCCGAAGGGCCGCGTTAGCGCAAAGTGTGACGCGGTTCTTCCCCGCGACAAACGCGGAACGCGTTGGCGCGGCGATCATGCCCAAGCAATAAAGCCGCAGGAACTGACGGGTCAGCCTCCCTTGCCGAAGCGACCTGGGGTGTCTACCTCTCGCGGGTGGTTTTCGTGAGAGGAACTTCCATGCTGGATGCCGCCGTGAAGGCGCTGTCGCAAATGCTGTCGCCGTGGATGCGCTCGATCCTGTGGCGATCGATCGGTGTCGCACTGGTGCTGATCACCGTGCTGGCGATCGGCTTGCAGCGGCTCCTGAGCTGGTTTGCAACCTATGGCGAGGTCTGGCTGGAAGGTCTGCTCGGGCCGAGCTGGCACTCATCCCTCGAGGTCCTGGCCTGGATCGTCTCAATCGCAGCCGGCCTCGGCGTTGTGCTCGGCGGCGTGTTCCTGATGCCCGCGATCACCTCGCTGGTGGCGAGCCTGTTCGTCGACGACGTCGCCGACATCGTCGAGCGTGAGCACTATTCGGCTGAGCGGCCGGGCGTCGCGCTGCCCTTCAACCAGGCTATCCTCGAGGGCGTCAAGACCGCGCTGCTGACGATTTTGGTTTATCTCGCCGCGCTGCCGCTGGTGTTTTTCGCCGGCGCCGGCTTCCTGATCTTCTTCCTCGCCGCCGCATGGCTGCTCGGGCGCGAATATTTCGAGCTTGCGGCGATGCGCTTCCGCTCACCGGAGGACGCCAAGGCCATGCGGCGCGACAATGCCGCCACCATCTTCACTGCCGGCCTGTTCATCGCGGCCTTCGTCTCGATCCCGATCGTCAACCTGGCGACGCCGATCTTCGGCATGGCGTTCATGGTCCACATGCACAAGCGCCTGTCCGGACCGCGCCCCGAGCTGATCGAGCCGGCGCGGCAGATGCGGTGACGGAAGACTCCCTCAGACCGTCTTCTCCGGCCATCGGCAGAGATCGTTGATCAGGCAGACCTCGCAGCGCGGCTTGCGCGCGAGGCAGGTATAGCGGCCGTGCAGGATCAGCCAATGATGGGCATGCAGCATGAACTCGGCCGGGATCACCTTTTCGAGACCAAGCTCGACTTCGAGCGGCGTCTTGCCGGGCGCGAGCCCCGTGCGATTGCCGACGCGGAAGACATGCGTGTCGACCGCCATGGTGTGCTCGCCAAAGGCCATGTTGAGCACCACGTTGGCGGTCTTGCGCCCGGCGCCGGGCAGCGACTCGATCTCGGCCCGCGTGCGCGGCACTTTTCCGCCGAACTCGCTGAGCACCTTTGCCGACAGGGCAATGACGTTCTTTGCCTTGGTACGGTAGAGACCGATGGTCTTGATGTATTCGCGCAAGGACTCTTCGCCGAGGTCGAGCATCTTCTGCGGGGTATCGGCAACTTTGAACAATTCGCGCGTCGCCTTGTTGACCCCGGCGTCGGTCGCCTGCGCCGACAGCACCACGGCGACCAGTAGCGTGAACGGATTGACGTGCTCGAGCTCGCCTTTCGGCTCGGGATTGGCCTTGCGGAAACGGCTGAAGACTTCGTGGATCTCGGCCGGCGTCCAGGGTTTTATAGCCTTGAGCGATTTCTTCGCGGGAGCCCTTGGCCTGGCAACAGTCGCCTTTGCCTTTTTCTTCGGAACGGGCGCTTTGCGCGGGGCCGGCTTGCGGGTGATTTTCGCCATGATCGGGATATACTGAGGGACGATGAGCACAGGCAACGAAATTGAGCGCGAGCGCGAGGTGCAGATCTTCTCGGCGATGCTGACGCCGCACCGCTCGCTGAACCGCACCGGCTTCCTCGCCGTGATGCTGTTCCTGAGCGTCGTCAGTTTCGTCACCGGCCTCGCTTTCCTGATGATGGGAGCCTGGCCTGTGTTCGGCTTCTTCGGCCTCGACGTGCTGGTGATCTGGTGGGCCTTCAAGGTCAATTTCCGCGCCGCGCGGGCGAGCGAGCAGATCGTGGTGACGCCGTCGGAATTGCGCGTGCGCCGGGTCAGCCATCGTGGCCATGTCGCCGAATGGACGTTCAACCCGCTCTGGGTCCGGCTCGACCAGGAGGTCGACGAGGATTTTGGCCTCGAACATCTCTACCTGATCTCGCGCGGGCACCGGCTGCAGATCGCCGGCTTTTTGGGACCCGAAGAAAAGACGAGCTTTTACAAAGGCTTGGTCGAGGCATTGAACGCCGCGAGGCGTGGCCCGACCTACAACCCAATCTCCTGATTTCGTATCAGAAATCGGGTGGTTTCGCGCCCGCCCCTCTCCTACATTTCCGGTCATGATGACACTCGCCATACATGACCAGCGCCTGGCCAGGCCGGGCCACCAGAACGCCGCGCTGCGCGATTATGACTCCGTGCGCCGAGCGATCGCGTTCATCTCGGAGAACTGGCGCGCGCAGCCGACCATCGAGGCGATGGCAGATGCTGCCGGCGTCACGCCGGATGAGCTGCACCATCTGTTCCGCCGCTGGGCCTCGATCACACCGAAGGCCTTCATGCAGGCGCTGACGCTCGATCATGCCAAGGGACTCCTGCGGGACTCCGCCAGCGTCCTCGATGCCGCGCTCGACTCGGGCCTCTCGGGCCCCGGCCGGCTGCACGATCTCTTCGTCACGCACGAAGCGATGTCGCCGGGCGAATGGAAGAACGGCGGCGCGGGCCTCACCTTGCGCTACGGCTTCCATCCCTCGCCCTTCGGCACGGCGATCGTGATCGCGACCGATCGCGGCCTGTCGGGTCTTGCCTTTGCCGATCACGGTGAGGAGAAGGCAGCGCTCGCCGACATGACGCGGCGTTGGCCGAAGGCCACTTACGTCGAAGATCACGAGGGCACAGCGCCACTGGCGCAGCGCATCTTCGACACCAAACTGTGGCGGCCGGATCAGCCGCTGCGCGTGGTGATGATCGGCACCGATTTCGAGGTGCGGGTCTGGGAGACGCTGCTGAAGATCCCGATGGGCCGCGCGGTGTCCTATTCTGACATCGCCTGCAACATCAACAACCCGAAGGCCTCGCGCGCCGTCGGCGCCGCCGTCGGCAGGAACCCAGTCTCGTTCGTCGTCCCCTGCCACCGCGCGCTCGGCAAGAGCGGCGCGCTCACCGGTTACCACTGGGGCGTCACCCGCAAGCAGGCGATGCTGGGCTGGGAGGCCGGGCAGCTGGGGATGCAGTAGGTCTGCTGCCGTAGGGTGGGCAAAGCGAAGCGTGCCCACCATGCATCAGCGATCGCGGGAGAATGGTGGGCACGGCGCTATGCGCCTTTGCCCACCCCACGGCTATGCCGTTTGTGGCGAAGCCTAGCCCGCCAGATCCAGCTTCGACGCCACGGTCGAATCCGCATTGAGCCGGTAGATGATCGGCACGCCGGTGGCGAGCTCGCGCTTCAAGATACCTTCGGGCGAGAGCTTTTCCAGCACCATGATCAGCGCGCGCAGTGAATTGCCGTGGGCAGCAACGAGCGTGCGCTTGCCGTTGAGCACGCCGGGCAAAATCTCCTGCACGTAATAGGGCAGTGCGCGCGCCAGCGTGTCCTTCAGGCTTTCGCCGCCGGGCGGCGGCACGTCGTAGGAGCGGCGCCAGATCAGGACCTGGTCCTCGCCCCATTTCTTGCGAGCGTCGTCCTTGTTGAGGCCGGACAGATCGCCATAGTCGCGCTCGTTCAGCGCGAGGTTCTTCGATGTCGGCAGGCCCTCCTGGCCGAGTTCGCCGAGGATGAGATCGAGCGTGTGCTGCGCGCGCGTCAGCACCGAGGTGTAGGCGACGTCGAACACGAGGCCCTGCGCCTTCAGCTTGCGGCCGGCTTGCTTCGCCTCGGTCACGCCGAGCTCGGTGAGATCGGGATCCTTCCAGCCCGTGAACAGGTTCTTCAGATTCCATTCGCTCTGGCCGTGACGCACGAGCACGAGAAGACGTTCGCTCATTGACTGCTTTCCATTCAGGTTATTGTTTGAGCATGATCTTGTCGGAAGACCGCTTCGCACTTTGCGCTAACGCGGCCCTTCAGGTCCGGATCATGTTCCGGCTGGTTCAGATGTCTGCGAGGCCGAGCACGTCGGCCATAGAGTAGTGCCCCGGCTTCTTGCCGTGCGCCCACAGCGCCGCCTTCAGCGCGCCGTGCGCGAACAGCATGCGATCTTCGGCGAGGTGCGACAGCGTCAGGCGCTCGAACGGGCCGAGGAAGGTCACGCTGTGCTCGCCCGCGACGGTGCCGCCGCGCAGGGACGCGAAGCCGATGTTGCCGGGCTTGCGTGCGCCGGTGATGCCGTCGCGGCCACGCTCCGAATGCTCATCGAGCGGGATGCCGCGGCCGGCCGCTGCGGCCTGGCCCAGCATCAAAGCGGTGCCGGAGGGCGCATCGACCTTCATGCGGTGGTGCGTTTCCACGACTTCGATATCGAAGTTCTCGTCGAGCGCCTTGGCGACACGCTTGACCACGGCGGCAAGCAGGTTGACGCCCAGGCTCATATTGCCGGACTGCACCACGACCGCGCGGTTTGTCACGCTCTTGATCACGGCGTTGTCGGAGGCTGACAGACCGGTGGTGCCGATGACATGTACGATGCCGCGCTCGGCGGCGATCGCGACATTGGCGATGGTCGCGGCCGGCACGGTGAAATCGAGGATGCCGTCGGCCTCCTTCGACATCGCCCAGAGATCGGCGGAAAGCGTGATGCCATTGGCAGGCAGGCCTGCGAGCACGCCGGCATCCTTGCCGAGCAGTTCCGAGCCCGGCGCCTCCAGCGCGCCAGCCAGTACCGCGCCTTCGGTGTCGGCAATCGCCCGCGTCAGTGCGCGGCCCATCCGGCCGCCGGCTCCAGCAACAATCAAGCGCATGTCGGACATGGTGTGATCCTCTTCGGGGCCGTTGTAGCGGGGGGATGCAGTTCCGGCAACCGAGGGACCAAAGGCCGGCATTCCTGGGCGATGCGGCGCATCGAACCCGGAATCCAGAGGTGGTGGCGCGAGATTCCGTGTTCGCCCTTCGGGCGCCCCGGAATGACAGCGTCTGGTGTCGTGGAAACCCTACGACGGCTGCGGGCCGTCATAGCCCTCGATGATGATGAGGTCGGCGATCGAGTGCGGCTGGCGCACCTTGATGTTGGCCTGGTATTCCGGCGAGTTGTAACAGGCGATCGCGGTCTCGTAATCCGGGAATTCGATCACGACGTTGCGGGTGCGGCTGGCGCCTTCGACGGTGGTGAACTTGCCGGCGCGAACGACGAAGCGGCCACCCCATTTCTTGAAGATCGGACCGTTGGCGACGGCATACGGCTTGTAGCCCTCGTCATTGTTCACGTCGACGCGTCCGATCCAGTAGCCCTTTGCCATTGTTCTTCTCCCTGGTTGTTGCCACCTATTTGAGCATGATCTGATCGGAAAACCGCCGCGCACTTTGCGCTAACGCGGTCCTTCGGATCCGGATCATGCTCTAGCCAAGCGCCTGCGCGATCTCGGCCTGGATGGCTTCAGCGATCGCCCTGGGGTCCGTGGCTTCCACCACCGGCCGCCCGACGACGAGATAATCGGCGCCCGCAGTGATCGCGCGGCCCGGCGTCATGATGCGCTTCTGGTCGCCGGTCGCCGCGCCAGCCGGCCGGATGCCGGGCGTCACGAGGTGCATCTGGTGGCCGACGATCTTGCGAAGGCCACCGACCTCCTCGGGCGAGGACACGAGCCCGTCGATGCCAAGCACCTGCGCCTGCTGCGCGCGCGCCTCCACCAGCTCGGAGACGCCGAGCCGGTAGCCGGCCGCGTGCAGATCGTCCTCGTTGTAGGAGGTCAGCACCGTCACGGCGAGGATCTTCAGGCCAGAGCTGCCGCGGCCTTCGACGGCGCCCTTCATGGTCTGCGGATAGGCGTGCACGGTGAGGAAGGTTGCGCCGAGCTTCGTGATGCTCTCGACGCCTTGCGTCACGGTGTTGCCGATGTCGTGCAGCTTGAGATCGAGAAAGACCTTCTTGCCCTTGTCGGCGAGCTTGCCGACCAGCGGCAATCCGCCGGCATAAGCCAGCCGATAGCCGATCTTGTAGAAGCTGACGCTGTCACCGAGCCGGTTGACCATCGCCTCCGCGGCATCAACGCTCGGCAAATCGAGCGCGACGATCAGGCGGTCCTTCGGGGCGATTTCGGCTGGCGTCATGTCACCTCACATCATGCGTTGGGAAATGTCGATCAACTGCCGCACCAGCTCCTTCAGTGCGTCGATATCGGACTGGTTCTTGAGCCTGTCCATATCGTCATAGGCCTGGTCGGCAAAGGCGAGCGTGAGCTGGCTGGCAATCACATTGGCGTGGCAGGAGGTCAGGATCAACCGCAACGCCTGCAGCGCGCGGGCAGCGCCCAGCCGGCTCTGCGAGGCGCCTGCGAGCGCGAAGGCGCGGTTGCGAAACACCTCGCCGCGCGCCTCGTGTGGGTCCTGCACGCGGCTGACCCAGTCGATCGCGTTCTTGAGCAGCGGCGGCACCGAGGCATTGTATTCGGGCGAGACGATCAGCACGCCATGATGCGTGCCGATCATGCGCTTGAGATTGACAGCGTGCTTCGGCACGCCGGACTTGGCCTGAAGATCGCCGTCATAGATCGGCAGCGGAAAATCGGCGAGCGAGATGCGGGTGACGTCAACGCCGGCCTGGGCGAATTCATAGGCCGCGACCGCCGCCAGTTTCGCATTGTGCGAACCGGTGCGCAGCGAGCCGGGAATGATCAGGATTTTTGGTGCGGGCATCCGATCCAATGCGTTCGGCGAAACGAGCCCGCCGCGCAAAGAGGGACGCCGGCGGAATTAGTCCTTGCGATACACCCAGACGCGGGCCGGCGGAAGGTTCATCCAGATCCGTTCCGAGGCCTCTGTGGACACGCCGGGCAACGATTTCGGGATCGGCGGCACGACCGCATAGGTGAACTGCACGAAGGGCGCGCCGGGCGCGAGCGCCGTGAAGGCGTCGCGGATCAGCCGCAGCCGCGTCAGCATCGGCTTGGTCACTAGCGGCAGGCCGGAGACCACGGCGGAGGCGGGCGCGCTCAGCACGTTCCAGAGCGTATCGCGCAGGCGGTAAGCATCGCCCTGCACTACCTTGGCCTGCGGATAGCGATCGCGCAGCAGAGCGCAGAAGCCGGGATTGTATTCGACGAGGACGAGGCGCTTCTGGTCGACGCCGCGTTCGATCAGAGCGGAGGTGATGGCGCCGGTGCCGGGCCCGAGCTCGACCACCGGTGCATCGGAGTCGACATCGACGTAATGGGCCATGGTCCGGGCGAGGAGCTTGCCCGAAGGCATCACCGCACCCATGTGCAGTGGCTTTTCGATCCACGACCTGAGGAAACGCACCTCATCATCGAGACGAGGCTTCTTCAACGCACGCGCAGACGATGGCAATGGCATGTCAGGACCAGAGGGACCGCGCGACTGCGGCATGTCAGAAAATGGTCATAAAGACGTATAGGCCGCAGGCGATACGGTCAAGACGGGTCAGTTGGCTCGATTACCGAAGAAATCCTTGACCTTGGCGAAGAACCCCTCGGATTCCGGCTGGGTATTGCCGGAGGAGAGCTTTTCGAACTCGGCCAGCAATTCCTGCTGCTTCTTGGTGAGATTTTGCGGGGTCTCGACCACGACCTGGACATACATGTCGCCCGTCTGGCGCGAGCGCAGCACCGGCATGCCCTTTGATGCAATGCGGAATCGGCGGTTCGACTGGGTTCCGGCGGGCACCTTCACCTTGGCCTTGCCCTTGTCGATGGTCGGCACCTCGAATTCGCCGCCGAGGGCGGCCGTCACCATCGAAATTGGCACGCGGCAGTGCAGATCGGCGCCGTCGCGCTGGAAGAACTGGTGCTGGGCCAGCGACAGGAAGATGTAGAGGTCGCCCGGTGGGCCGCCGCGGACGCCCGCCTCGCCTTCGCCGGCGAGCCTGATCCTGGTGCCGTCCTCGACGCCGGGGGGAATGTTGACCGACAGCGTCCGCTCGCGGGTGACACGGCCCTGGCCGGAGCAGGACGGGCAGGCGTCCTCGATCATCTGGCCGCGGCCCTGGCAGCCCGGGCAGGTCCGTTCGAGCGTGAAGAAGCCCTGCGACTGCCGCACGCGGCCGGCGCCGCCGCAGGTCGAGCAGGTCTTCGGCTTCGTGCCAGCCTTGGCACCGATGCCCGAGCAGGCCTCACAGGTGACCGAGACCGGGATCTCGATCTGCGCGGTCTTGCCGCCAAAGGCTTCCTCGAGCGTGATTTCCATGTTGTAGCGCAGGTCGGCACCGCGCTCGCGACCGCCGCGGCCGCGCTGCCCGGCCATGCCGAACAGGTCTTCGAAGATGTCGGAGAAGGAGGAGGCGAAGCCCGCGCCGAAGCCGGCGCCGCCACCGGGGCCACCCTGCTCGAAGGCGGCGTGGCCGAAACGGTCATAGGCCGCGCGCTTGTCCTTGTCTTTCAGGACCTCGTAGGCCTCGTTGATTTCCTTGAACTTGACTTCACTGCTGTTGTCCCCGGGATTGCGGTCCGGATGGAACTTCATCGCCAACTTGCGGAAGGACGATTTCAGCTTGCCCTCGTCGGCGTCGCGTTCAACTTCGAGCGTTTCGTAGTAACAGCGCTTGGTGGACATGTCTGACTCGGTCTATCCAATCGCGATCTAGGTCGGCGACGAATGGCGTCGCCACGCGACGATATAAGCAGCCTTCGGCTTTGCGGCAGAGGGCTGCACAGCGGCATTCAACATAACGGCTGGGAATTGATCGATCGTAACGGGCGCCTGGCCCGTCGAGCCCGACACGACGGCCTCCCCCGGGAGGGAGGAGGCCGATAGTACGTGTGGGGTCCAAGCCGTCCGCATCATTACCCTCTTGGGGTTCAGGCGGACTTCTTGTTGTTCTTGTCGTCGTCGACCTCGGTGAATTCCGCGTCGACGACGTCGTCCTTCGCAGCGTCCTTGGCCGCATCGGCCTCGGCCTGCTGCTTGTACATGGCCTCGCCGAGCTTCATCGAAGCCTGGGCCAGCGTGTTGGTCTTGGCCTTGATCGCCTCGGCATCGTCGCCCTTCAGCGCTTCCTTAAGATCGCTGACGGCATCCTCGATGGCGCGGCGCTCGCTCTCGGCGACCTTCGAACCGTGCTCGGCAAGCGCCTTCTCGGTCGAATGCACCAGGCCGTCCGCTTCGTTCTTGGCCGTAACCGCCTCGCGACGCTTCTTGTCCGCCTCGGCATTGGCCTCGGCGTCCTTGACCATCTTCTCGATATCGGCTTCCGACAGACCACCGGAGGCCTGGATGCGGATCTGCTGCTCCTTGCCCGTGGCCTTGTCCTTGGCCGAAACGTTGACGATGCCGTTGGCGTCGATGTCGAAGGTCACCTCGATCTGCGGCATGCCGCGCGGGGCCGGCGGAATGCCCATCAGGTCGAACTGGCCGAGCATCTTGTTGTCGGCCGCCATTTCACGCTCGCCCTGGAAAACGCGGATGGTGACCGCGTTCTGGTTGTCCTCGGCGGTCGAGAACACCTGGCTCTTCTTGGTCGGGATCGTGGTGTTGCGGTCGATGATGCGGGTGAACACGCCGCCCAGCGTCTCGATGCCCAGCGACAGCGGGGTCACGTCGAGCAGCAGCACGTCCTTGACGTCGCCCTGGAGCACGCCGGCCTGGATCGCGGCACCGATCGCCACGACTTCGTCCGGGTTGACGCCCTTGTGCGGCTCCTTGCCGAACAGCTGCTTCACGACTTCCTGGACCTTCGGCATGCGCGACATGCCGCCGACCAGCACGACTTCGCCGATCTCACCGGCGGTGACGCCGGCGTCCTTCAACGCCTTGCGGCAGGGCTCGACGGTCTTCTGGATGAGATCATCGACCAGCGCCTCGAACTTGGCGCGGGTGAGCTTCATCGTCAGATGCTTCGGGCCGGTCTGGTCCGCGGTGATGAAGGGCAGGTTGATCTCGGTCTGCGTCGTCGACGACAGCTCGATCTTGGCCTTTTCAGCAGCTTCCTTCAGGCGCTGCAACGCGAGCTTGTCGTTGCGCAGGTTGATGCCCTGCTCCTTCTGGAACTCGTCGGCCAGATAACCAACGAGGCGCATGTCAAAATCTTCGCCGCCGAGGAAGGTGTCGCCGTTGGTCGACTTCACCTCGAACACGCCGTCGCCGATTTCGAGAATCGAGATATCGAACGTGCCGCCGCCGAGGTCGTACACGGCGATCGTGCCGGCCTTGGTCTTGTCGAGGCCGTAGGCGAGCGCGGCCGCGGTCGGCTCGTTGATGATGCGCAGCACTTCAAGGCCCGCGATCTTGCCGGCGTCCTTGGTTGCCTGGCGCTGGGCGTCGTTGAAGTAGGCGGGAACGGTGATGACGGCCTGGTCGACCTTCTGGCCGAGATGGGCTTCCGCGGTCTCCTTCATCTTCTGCAGGATGAAAGCAGAGACCTGCGAGGGCGAGTAGGTCTGGCCGTCGGCCTCGACCCAGGCGTCGCCGTTGGAAGCCTTCACGATCTTGTACGGGACGAGCTTCTTGTCCTTCTCGACCATCGGGTCGTCGTAGCGGCGGCCGATGAGGCGCTTCACTGCGAAGAAGGTGCGCTCGGGATTGGTAACGGCCTGGCGCTTGGCGGGCTGGCCGACGAGGCGCTCACCGTCGTCGGTAACGGCGACGATCGAAGGCGTCGTGCGCATGCCTTCGGAATTCTCGATGACTTTGGCGTTCTTGCCATCCATCACGGCGACGCACGAATTCGTGGTGCCGAGGTCGATCCCAATGACCTTTCCCATGGTCCTGATATCCTTGTTTTTGCGGCAGGTTGGCTGGGCCCAGAAGGCACCCGATCCAAACCCCCTAAGATCAAACATCCGCGATATTGCGATGATTGAGGCTCATATAGGAGGGGGGGAGGGGCCCGCAAGGACCGAGCGCAAGTTTCGGCCGTGAAAACGTTGGGTTTTAGAACATCATATCCGGGCTCAACCGCCCTTGCGGGTGAGGAATTGTTAACAGGTTCAGGCCGCGGCAAACCCCCGCCACCGTGATCCGTCCCACCCTGTTACGGCAAGGCCAAACCCGCTAAAAAGGGGGGCGGCCGGATAGGCGCCGCAAGGCTGCTTCGCGCGACATAGCTGCCCGGTGGCACCATCGAACGGCCTCAATGTGAACCAATCAGAGTGCCCATGAAGCTGATCCGCCCCCTCGCTGCGCTCACCCTCCTCGTCGCCTCCGCGCTTCCGGCCGTTGCCGCCGACGCCGTTTTCCCGCCCGGGCTGCGCCTCGGCATGGTGCCTCTGATCGGCCTCAGCACGGCAAAGACCTTTCCGGGCTTTGAGAGCGCGGACGGCAGCGTCAAGGTGCTGATCACCGAGCTGCCGCCGGCGGCCTATGGCGAGGTCGTGGGCGCCTTCAATTCCAACCCTGCAGGCACCGGCGGCGTGAAGCAGGACAAGCTCGAGACACCCGCGGGCCTGGCCTATTTCACCACCGAGAGCGGCAAGGCCGGCGATACCCCGGTGAAGCGCTATTCGATGATCGTGCCGGGCGCCGGTTTCTCCGGCTATGTGGCGGTGCAGATCCCCGAGAACGCGACGAAGATCTACACCGACGAGGCGGTGCGGCAGATGTTTGCGAGCGCCGTCACCCGCAGGGAGGTATCCGCCGACGAGCAGATCGCGCTGATGCCGTTCAAGATCACCGATCTCGCCGACTTCAAGGACATCCGCACCCTGGCACCGGGCAGCAGCATCATCCTGGCCGACGGTAACGAGAGCACAGGCTATGAGTCGAAGCCGTTCATGCTCCTCGGCCTGATCGGCGCCACCCCGCAGCAGGCTGACGACCGCGCCCGCTTCGCCCAGGAGGCGGCGCTCCAGATCCCCGGCGTGCGCGAGTCCCGCATCACCATGTCCGAGCCGATCCGCATCAACGGCCAGCAGGGTTTTGAGACCCGGATCGACGGCGTCAGCGGCAAGGACAAGACCCCGGTGACAGTGGTGCAGTGGATTCGCTTCAGCAGCGGGGGCGCCTCGCTGCGCATCATCGCCAGCGCCCCGCGTGACCAGTGGCCGGCCGCCTTCACCCGCTTCCGCGCGGTGCGCGACGGCATCCAGCCGAAGGGGTAAGGCGAAGGCAGCGCAACACACTCGGTGTCATCCCCGCCTAGTGCGCAATTGCGCACGGGGGGCGGGGGATCCATACTGCGTGATCTCGCGGTTGCAGTCGGTCGCAGTCCCACGAAGAGTCTTCGCCAAATCTCTCCCTATTATGGATCCCGGGCTCGCGCTTTGCGCGCCCCGGGATGACGGTGATGTTGGGGTTGTGAGCCCAAGGGCTGGACAAAGCCGGTTGCATTTTCGGGCTTCTGTTCACGCACAAGCGGAACTAGGCTTCGCCTCCGTTGGGTTCATCCTGAGGGGAGGCGAACGATGCTTGATCGGCGACACATGTTGACGGCGCTTGGGACGACGGCGCTGGCTGCTCTCGCGCCAACCGCGCTCTTCGCGGCGACGTCGATCAAGCCGGACGACACGTCCGCACTGCTCGTGATCGACGTGCAAAACTGCTTCCTGCCCGGCGGCAGCCTCGCGGTGAAGGAAGGCGAGCAGGTCGTACCCGTCATCAACAAGATCGCAAAAGCATTCGGGAACGTGGTGATGACGCAGGACTGGCACACGCCCGGCCACGTCTCGTTCGCCTCGGTTCATTCCGGCAAGAAACCGTTCGAGACCATCGATCTTCCTTACGGCAAACAGGTACTGTGGCCCGACCACTGCGTGCAGGGCACCGACGGCGCCGCGCTGTCGAAGGACCTCGCGATCCCGCACGCCGAGCTCATCATCCGCAAGGGTTTTCACAAGGACGTCGACAGCTACTCGGCCTTTCTCGAAGCCGACGGCAAGACCTCGACGGGCCTTGCCGGCTATCTGAAGGGACGCAAGATCAAGCGCGTCTTCGTCGCCGGCCTGGCTACCGATTTCTGCGTCGCCTGGACCGCGCTCGACGCGCGCAAGGCGGGTTTCGAGGTCTATGTGGTGGAAGACGCCTGCCGCGGCATCGACACGCAGGGCTCGCTCGCCAAAGCCTGGGCCGACATGGCCAAGGCGGGTGTGAAGCGGATTCAGTCTGCAGATATCGCGGTGAGCGCGTAAGCGGCGCGTAAAATTGCAAGACCCTCATCCTGACGAGCGCGCCTCTTCGCGCGCGTCTCGAAGGATGAAGGCCGAGCTGAAAGACCCGGGCTGCATGGTTCGAGACGGCGCTGACGCGCTTCCTCACCATGAGGATTGATGGCTTACACCGCGCTGTTCGGCTCGTTGTTGTTGGCGGCAGGCGCGGCCTTCGCGCCGCCCTTGGCAACGCCGACCAAAGCCGGACGCAGCACGCGCTCGCCGATCGTGTAGCCGGCCTGAACGACCTGCACCACGGTGCCTGTCGGCACCGACGAATCGGGCACCTCGAACATCGCCTGCTGGAAGTTCGGGTCGAACTTCTGGCCCTGCGGATCGAACTTCTTCACGCCGTGCTTTTCCAGCGCGTTGAGCAGCGAGCGCTCGGTGAGCTCGACGCCCTCGATCAGCGCCGTCAGGCCGGGGTCGGCCGCGGCACGCGCCTCGGCCGGAACGGCATCGAGCGCGCGCTGGAGGTTGTCGGCGATCTCGAGCACGTCGCGGGCAAAGCCGGTGATGCCGTAGAGGCGGGCGTCAGCCACTTCCTTGGTGGTGCGCTTACGGAGATTCTCCATCTCGGCCAGCGTCCGCAGCGTGCGGTCGCGCGCCTCGGCGGCTTCCTTCTGCAACAATTCGACCGAGCCGGGCTCGGGATCGTCGGGCATGATGTAGGGCTTTGACACCACGGGCTCGCCGGTCGGCGGGGTCGTGTCGTCGGGCTGCCGGTCTCGATCGGTCATCGGCTCTGGTCTCGAACTCGTTTCAAGGGATTGTTGGCCCGGATATCGTGCCTAAAGCCACGAAAATCAAGCGCCCGTGATCAGACGAAATGCCGCTCAGCCCCCCAGGAGCCGACTGACGATGCGAGCGGCGTAGTCCACGGTCGGGATCACGCGGGCATAATTCAGCCGAGTCGGCCCGATCACGCCCAAAACACCGACGATACGGCCGACGGCATCCCGATAGGGCGAGATGATCGTGGAGGAGCCGGACAGCGAAAACAGCTTGTTCTCGCTACCGATGAAGATTCGCACGCCTTCCGCGGTCTCGGCCCGGCCAAGCAGATCGATCACGCCGCGCTTGGTCTCGAGGTCTTCGAACAACAGGCGCACCCGCTCCAGATCCTCCAGCGCGTGCAGGTCCTCCAGCAGATTGGCATGGCCACGAACGATGAGCTGGCGGTCCTCGTTCTCGCCGCCTGACCAGCTTGCGATCCCGGTCGAGATCACCTTCTGCGTCAATTGATCGAGCTCGGCGCTGGCCTCCCCGAGCGCGGTTTCGAGCTCGAGCCGCGCCTCGGCCAGCGTCCGGCCCCGGATCCGTGCATTGAGGAAATTGCTCGCCTCCATCAGCGCCGAGGATGGAACTCCGGGCGGCAGCGTCAGCACGCGGTTTTCGACCTGGCCGTCCTCGCCGACCAGGACCACCAGCGCCTTTTCCGGCTCCAGGCGGACGAACTCGATGTGCTTGAGCCGGGCATTGGACTTCGGCGTCAGCACGACCGCGGCGGCGCGGGTCAGACCCGACAACCGCGTCAGCGCCTGGTCCAGCGCCGCCTCGACCGACTGGGCCTGGCCGACGGAGGCAAGTTGGCCCTGGATCGACTGCCGTTCGGCCTCGTTGAGGTCGCCGACCTGCATGAGGGCGTCGACGAAGAAACGCAGGCCGAGTTCCGTCGGCAACCGGCCGGCGGAGGTATGCGGCGCGTAGATCAGTCCGAGCAGTTCCAGATCGGCCATGACGTTGCGGACCGAGGCCGGCGACAGCGGCGTCGCAATCAGGCGCGAAATGTTGCGCGAGCCGACCGGCTCGCCGGTCGCGAGATAGCTTTCGACAATTTGACGAAAGATGTCGCGGGAACGCTCGTTGAGCTGGGCGAGGCCTGCGCGCGGCGCGATCAGATGGATCGGATCGTGATGGGCCACAGCGGTAACTCCTCTCAGATGCTCATAATTTGTCCATCGCGGGCCGTTCTGACAAGCGCGGCGTTCGCGCACCGGAAATCGGAGGTGAATAAGGCCTTGATCTTCCCCCTTGCCGCCCACCCCCGCCCCACCTACAAGCACCGCGAACAGCCCTTTTCCGTGAGTTTTGGAGGATTTCCCATGCGGCCAAGCCGCCGTGCGCCCGACGAATTGCGCCCCGTGACGCTTGAGCGCGGCGTGGTCAAATATGCGGAAGGCTCGTGCCTGGTGAAATTTGGCGACACCCATGTGCTGGTCACCGCCACGCTGGAAGACCGCCTGCCGCCGTGGCTGAAGGGCCAGGGCCGCGGCTGGGTCACCGCCGAATACGGCATGCTGCCGCGCGCGACCTCGGAACGTACCCGCCGCGAGGCCTCCGCGGGAAAGCAGAGCGGCCGCACCGTCGAGATCCAGCGCCTGATCGGCCGCTCGCTTCGCACCATCATCAATCTCGAAGCGCTTGGCGAGCGCCAGATCACGGTCGATTGCGACGTGCTCCAGGCCGACGGCGGCACGCGTACGGCGTCGATCACCGGCGCCTGGGTCGCGCTCGCCGACTGCGTCAACTGGATGAAGGCGCGCAACATGGTCAAGGCCAACGTCCTGCGCGACAACGTCGCCGCGATCTCCTGCGGCATCTACAACGGCACGCCGGTGCTCGACCTCGACTACGCCGAGGATTCGGAGGCCGAGACCGACGCCAATTTCGTCATGACCGGCGACGGCCGCATCGTTGAGGTGCAGGGCACCGCGGAACGCGAGCCGTTCACGCAGGACGAGTTCCTGGCGCTGATGGCGCTGGCGCGCAAGGGCGTTGCGCGTCTCGTGGACTTGCAGAAACTGGCCGTGGCGTAGTCAATAGGCCCATGCACCGCCGAATCACCGGAAAGCTCGTCATCGCGACCCACAATCCCGGCAAGCTCGCCGAGATGAAGGAGCTGCTTGCGCCTCACGGCATCGAGGCGGTGTCGGCTGGTGAGCTCGGCCTCGGCGAGCCCGAGGAGACCGGCAACGATTTCCGCAGCAACGCCGCGATCAAGGCGATCGCGGCAGCGCAGGCGGCAAAGCTTCCCGCTTTCGCCGATGATTCCGGCATCGTGGTCGACGCGCTCGACGGCGCGCCCGGCATCTACAGCGCGCGCTGGGCCGGCCCGACCAAAGACTTCACTGCGGCGATGGCGCAGATCGAACGCCTGCTGCGGGAGCGCGGCGCGAGAACGCCGGATAGGCGCACAGCGCATTTCGTCTCCGCGCTCTGCGTCGCCTGGCCCGACGATCATCTCGAACAGGTCGAGGCGCGCGCCGACGGCACGCTGGTCTGGCCGCCGCGCGGCACTGCCGGCTTCGGCTATGATCCGATGTTCCTCCCCGACGGTCACACGCGCACCTTTGGCGAGATGACCAGCATCGAGAAGCACGGCCTGCCGCCGCTCGGCCTAGGCCTGTCGCACCGTGCCCGCGCCTTCGTGAAACTGGCGGAGATCTGCCTTGAGCCGCGCTAAAGAAGCCTTCGGCGTCTATGTGCACTGGCCGTTCTGCCTGTCGAAGTGTCCCTATTGCGACTTCAACAGCCATGTCCGCCATGCCGTAATCGACGAGGCGCGCTTCGCCTCCGCTTTCGCGCGCGAGATAGCGACCACGGCCGAGCGCGCGCCTGGGCGCGAAGTCACCTCGATCTTCCTCGGCGGCGGCACGCCGTCGCTGATGCAGCCCGCAACCGTCGGCGCAGTGCTCGACGCGATCGGCAAGCACTGGCATGTCGCCGGCGATGTCGAGGTCACGCTGGAAGCAAACCCGACCAGCGTCGAAGCCACGCGCTTCGCCGGCTATCGCGCAGCCGGCGTCAACCGCGTTTCGCTTGGTGTGCAGGCGCTCGATGATGCCTCGCTGAAAGCGCTGGGCCGCCTGCATAGTGCACGCGAGGCACTCGATGCCGTCGCCATCGCGCGCCGCTCGTTCGATCGCTACTCGTTCGATCTGATCTACGCCCGTCCCGACCAGACGCCGGCGATGTGGGCCGACGAGCTGCGTCATGCAATCGATGAAGCGGCCGAGCATCTGTCGCTCTACCAGCTCACCATTGAGGAAGGCACGCCGTTCTTCGGCCTGCACCAGGCCGGCAAGCTGAAGACGCCGGACGAGGCGGTCGCGCGCGCGCTCTACGACATCACGCAGGAAACCTGCGACAAGCTCGGCCTGCCCGCCTACGAGATCTCCAATCACGCGCGGCGTGGCGCCGAGTGCCGGCACAATCTCGTCTACTGGCGCGGCCAGGAATATGCCGGCATCGGTCCCGGCGCGCATGGCCGGCTCGATATCAACGGCGTGCGCCATGCCACCGCCACCGAGAAGCGTCCCGAGGCCTGGCTGATGCGGGTCGAGGCCAACGGCCACGGCGTCGTCACCGACGATCTCCTCAACAGCGAGGAGCGCGCCGACGAATTCCTGCTGATGGGATTGCGTCTCACTGAGGGCATCGACCCCGAGCGCTATACCGCGCTGTCCGGCCGCCCGCTCGACCCCGGCCGCATCGCGCTGCTGCGTGAAGAGGGTGCAATTACGGTCGATACGACGGGGCGATTGCGCGTGACGAGCAGCGGATTCCCTGTGCTCGACGCGGTGGTCGCGGATCTGGCGGCCTAGTTCTTCGCCTCGCCCCACTTGCGGGGAGAGGCCGGAATGCGCGCGAAGCGCGGATTCCGGGTGAGGGGGACTCTCCGCGAGTCCAACTCTCACCGTCCCCGCGGAGACTCCCCCTCACCCCAACCCTCTCCCCACAAGCGGGGCGAGGGAGCGCACCTCGTCACGCCCCGAAGCTCTTCGGCGAGCCCGCGACCGCGACGCCGCCGCCGGTCGTCACCTTCATCACCGCAAGACCACGCTCGTTGGTGCCGTCGGCGCGGAAGCGGAACAGGCCGTCGATCCCGGCAAAGCCCGAAGGATTGGTGAGCACATCGGGCGAGAAACGCGTGGTGCCTTGTGTGCGTGCGAGCGCGGCGACGAGGGCGACCGCATCATAGGCGAGGGTGGCGGTGCGCACCGGCTCGCCGCCAAATTTGGTGCGATACCGGCCGGAGAAGGCGCGGAAGCCCGCCGGATCGGGCGCGGCGTAGAGGCCGCCCTGCAGCGCCTGGCTCGCATAGACGCGCGGATTGTCCCACAGCCCGGTGCCGAGCAGCTGGATGTTGCGCAGGTTCGCGCCTGCGGCCGTCATCGCATCAGCCACCGCGACGACCGCATCGCCATCATCGGCAATGAACAGCGCGTCTGCGCTGCCGAGCTGCTGTGCGACAGTGCGCGCCGGCGTCGCGCGATCGGCGCCGTATTTCTCGAAGGCAACGATGCGCCCGCCACGCCGCGGCACTGCCGCCTTCACCGCGACCTCGACGACATTGCCATAGGCATTGTCGGGCACGAGCACGGCGACGGAGCGCTTTCCGATGCTGGCCGAATATTCGACGATGCGGTTGACGTCGGACTCCGGCAGGAAGCTGAGCAGATAGACGCCGCGGCCGGCAATGCTGGAATCGGTCGAGAACGCGATCACCGGGATGCTGCGCGTGCGCGCGACCTGCGCCACCGCCGGTACCGACTGCGCGAACAGAGGCCCCAGGATGATCTCGGCGCCTTCGTCGACCGCCTGCTGCGCGCCTGCCAGCGCGCCTTGCGGGCTGCCGTTGTCGTCCTTGATCAGGAGCTGGATGTTGGGATTCTGGAACTCGGCCAGCGCCATCTCGGCGGCGTTGCGCATGGATTGCGCCGCAAGCCCGGCGTTGCCGGCCGCTGAGAGCGGCAGGATCACTGCGACCTTCACCCCGCCCGTCCCGGCGGTGGTGGCCTGTTGCGGCGGACCGGCCGGCTGAGCCGGGGGCGCGGAACCGCCGAACGGACTGGAGAACTGGCTGAGGCTCTGCTGCACGCCGGAGCAGGCCGACAGCAGGGGCGCGCCGAGCAAGAGCCCAAGGGCACTCCGCCGGGTCGCTCCCGACAATCGGGGCCCCTGAACGGGAGACTTCAAATCGCGCGGGCCCACCATGGCAGCTTCTCTTCTGGCCGGCCGTCTTCGCCCAGCCACAACAACTCTTTCCGCGACACAAGCCGCGGATTCAGGCATATTGTCGACAAATAGTTAACTAAAACAAAAGGATAATGACCACTTAACCCGGCCGCACCTCAAGTCCTGGCTAGCTGTTCGCCGTCCGTCACGCAGCATCAAGGCGGCGTTTCCGCCGTGAATATGGCGCTGACGCTTCATTCCTCCCGAATGTGATCCCGGATGGATCACATTCCCGTCCTTCCTCATCGTACCCCTTGCCCAGACATGATCTTTTTCAGAGGACCGGTTCCCAGCCCCAGGGATCATGCCTAAGTTCGTTCATTATGCGCGCAAAGCCGGCCCCGATAAATACGCCTGAAGGCACTGACGCCGCCTCGCGCGGTTTCTCCATCGATGCCCATCACCTCGCCGCTCCGAAGGCGGCGCCGGGCCTCTATCTGGTCGCAACCCCGATCGGCAATCTCGGCGACATCACGCTGCGGGCGCTTCAGACGCTCGCGGGCGTCGACGTCATCGCCTGCGAAGACACCCGCATCACGCGGCGCCTGACCGAGCGCTATGCCATCGCGGCCCAGCTCAAACCTTATCACGAGCACAACGCGGAAGCCGTGCGTCCAAAAATCCTGGAGGCGCTGGGGCAGGGCGGCTCGATCGCGCTGGTGTCGGACGCCGGCACGCCGCTGATCTCCGACCCCGGCTTCAAGCTGGTACGCGAGGTCTGCGCGGCCGGCCACGCCGTTTATGCGCTGCCCGGCCCGTCCTCGGTGCTGGCTGCGCTGTCTGTCGCGGCGCTGCCGACTGACCGTTTCTTCTTCGAGGGTTTCCTGCCGGCGAAATCCGCCGCGCGCAGGTCGCGCCTCGCCGAGCTCGCGCGCATCGATGCGACGCTGGTGATGTTCGAATCCGGCAACCGCGTGCAGGACACGCTCGCCGAGCTCGCCGAGATCATGGGAACGCGCGAGGCCGCGATCTGCCGCGAGTTGACGAAATTGCACGAGGAAATTTCGCGCGCGACGCTGCATGAGCTGGCGCGCGAGGCTGATGCGCTGGAGACGCGCGGCGAATTCGTGCTGGTGATCGGCCCGCCTGCGGCGGACGCCGAGGTGCTGACGCCGGATGCGCTGGACGATCTGCTGCGCGAGCAGCTTGCCGCGCACAGCGTCAAGGACGCGGTGGCGCATGCGGTCGCACTTTCAGGACGGCCGCGCCGCGAGGTCTATGCCCGCGCGCTCGAGCTCTCCAAGAATTTGCACAATAATCTGCACAAGGATTTGCGGGGCGGCGATGGCGAAGGCTGAGGGGGCTGAGGAACCGAAAGTCGCCTCGCCCGAACGCGTCGCCGCGTTCCGCACCGGCATTTCCGCGGAGAGCCGCGCAGCAGCCTACCTCATGGCCAAGGGCTATCGCATCCTCGCCAAGCGCTACCGCACCCCGCATGGCGAGATCGACATCGTGGCGCGCCGCCGCAACCTGATCGCCTTCGTCGAGGTCAAGGCGCGCGCGACGCTGGATGACGCCGCCTTCGCCGTGACGCCGCGCCAGCAGCAGCGCATCATCGACGCGGCGCAAGGCTGGCTCGTAGCGCATCCCGAGCATGCCGAATTCGAATTGCGATTCGACGCCATGCTGATTGCGCCGAAGCGACTTCCGCGCCATGTGTTGGCGGCATTCGACGCCTCGACCTGAAAGGCAGACCATGAAACTGAACGTCGCCGTCCAGATGGACCCCATCGCCCGAATCAATATCAAGGGCGATTCCACCTTTGCGCTGCTTCTGGAGGCGCAGAAGCGCGGCCACAGCCTGTCCTATTATACGCCAGACAAGCTCTCGATGGTCGGCGACGAGATCGTCGCCCCGGTTCAGCTCCTGACCGTGCGCGACGAGCCCGGCGATCACTTCATGCTCGGCGAACCCCGTCGCGGGGCGCTCAATGGTTTTGACGTGGTGCTGCTCCGTCAGGATCCGCCGTTCGATCTCGCCTACATCACCTCGACGCACCTTCTGGAGCGCATTCACCCGAAGACGCTGGTTGTCAACGACCCGGCGTCCGTGCGCAATGCGCCGGAAAAACTGTTCGTGATGAACTTTCCGCAGCTGATGCCACCGACGCTGATCTCGCGCGATCTCGACGAGATCAACGCCTTCCGCGACCGGCACGGCGCCGTCGTCATGAAGCCGCTGCACGGCCATGGCGGCGCCGCGGTGTTCCGCGTGATGCCGCAAGACATGAATTTCGGCTCGCTGTTCGACATGTTCTCGGTGACCTTCAAAGAGGCCTGGGTGATCCAGCAGTTCATTCCCGAGGTGAAGCACGGCGACAAGCGCATCATCCTGGTCAACGGCGAGTTCGCCGGCGCGGTGAACCGTGTGCCGGCCGCGGACGATCTGCGCTCCAACATGGTGCGCGGCGGCGCGGCAAAGGAGACCGAGCTCACCCCGCGCGAGCGCGAGATCTGCGAGACGGTCGGGCCGGCGCTGCGCGAACGCGGTCTGCTGTTCGTCGGTCTCGACGTCATCAACGGCAACCTCACCGAGATCAACGTGACCTCTCCCACCGGCATCCGCGCCATCGCGCGCCTCGGCGGCCCCGATGTTGCGGCGAAGATCTGGGACGTGATCGAGCAGAAGCGCGCGAAGTAAGCCGTCAGGCTTCGCAGCTTGAAGCCCGGATGAGCGCAGCGATATCCGGGAAAAGCAGCATCCCGGATGTCGCTTCGCTCATCCGGGCTACGGACATCTATAGAAACACTGCGCTGCTCCAAGCGCGCGCGCTACTAACCACCCGTTCACCATGACGCCCGCGCCTCATTCGAACGCGGGGGCTGCATCGCGTGAATCTACGGGGCCATTGCACGCCGAATAACGCGGCATTCACCATCTGCCCAAAACTCGGATCGTGACCGGCCATCACATTCGGCCTCGCAACACCCCTTATACCTTTACTCCCTACTCATCGACGCCGGGGAAGCCGCCACGTGCGGTTCGAGTGCCCGGCGTAAGGGTAGAAGCGTATGAACACCGCACGCATTGTCGTTCTCGTCATCGCACTGGCCGCCGGCGGCATCGCTGCGTATCTGGCGAGCGGCTATGACAACAAGCCTGCGCTCGTCCTCCCCGTCGCCGAGAAGCTGCCGACGGTTGAGGTCCTGATCGCGAAGAACGACATCCAGCTCGGCCAGGCTGTGAAGCCTGAGGACCTGCAATGGCAGACCTGGCCGGCGGCGACTGCGAGCAGCGCCTTCATCCGCCGCGACAACAGGCCCGAGGCCCAGACCCAGATCGCCGGTTCAATTGCACGCGTTCCCTTGATGCAGGGCGAGCCGATCCGCGAGCAGAAGCTGGTGAAGGCCGAAGGCTCCGGCTTCATGGCCGCGATCCTGCCTTCCGGCATGCGGGCCGTCTCCACCGAGATTTCCGCCGAGACCGGCGCCGGCGGCTTTATCCTGCCGAATGACCGCGTCGACATCGTCCTGACCCGCCGCCTGAAGAATCCTGATGGCGGCAGCACCAACGGTCCAACCGGCGGCAACGACCTCGTCATTTCCGAGGTCATCCTGAGCAACATTCGCGTGCTCGCGATCGACCAGGCGCCGAAGGAAAAAGACGGCCAGAACGCCGTCGTCGGCAAGACCGTCACGCTCGAGCTCAGGCCCGACCAGGTCGCCACACTATCGGCCGCGCGTCAGGGCGGCACGCTGACGCTCGCGCTGCGCAGCATCGTCGATGCCAACGCGGCGGACGGTACGCCCGAGGATCAGGCGATCAAGCGGCCCGGCGGCGTCAATGTCATCCGCTACGGGGTGCAGGCACGGCAACTGACGTCACAGAAGTGATGGGGATACCATGAACTACGGGGGAGATAGGGCGGGCTTGCGCATTCGGGGGGAAGCGCGCACGCTCGTTCTGGACGGGGACGATGCTGATGCTGGGGCTGCTCGCAGCCCCCGATTGGGTCAGCGCCGCGGATGCGCCGGTCGGCGAACAGGCGCCAATGCAGGCGCCGGATCTCGACGTGTCGCCGGTCGCGACCATCACGCCGGCGCGGACGCGCTTCCTGTCGCTCGGCGTCGGCAAGTCGGTCGTCATCGACCTGCCGCGCGAGGTCAAGGACGTGCTGGTGGCCGATCCCAAGATCGCCAATGCGGTGATCCGCTCGGCGCAGCGTGCCTATATCATCGGCGGCCAGGTCGGCCAGACCAACGTCGTGTTCTTCAGCGCTGACGGCCAGCAGGTCGCCTCCTATGACATCGCGGTGAAGCGCGACCTCAACGGCATGCGCGCCGCGCTGCGCCAGTCGCTGCCGGGCGTGCAGATCGAAGGCGTCGGCGACAGCGTGATGTTGACCGGCTCGGTGTCGAGTCCGGTCGAGGCCCAGCAGGCCGGCGACGTCGCCGCCAAGCTCGTCGGCAGCAGCGACAAAGTCGTCAACAACATCGTCGTGCGCGGCCGTGACCAGGTGATGCTCAAGGTCGTCGTCGGCGAAGTGCGACGCGACATCGTCAAGCAGCTGGGTGTCGATCTCAGCGCCAGCCTGAACGCCGGCACCGCGGTGGTGAATTTCAACAATTCCAACCCGTTCTCGGCCAGCGGCGGACCGCTGGTCAGCAACAACGGGCTCGGCGTTGCCGGCCTCGCCAAGGGCGTTGCCACGGTCAGCGCCACGATGCGCGCGATGGAAAGCGCCGGCGTGATGCGCACACTGGCCGAGCCGAGCCTGACAGCGATCTCGGGTGAATCCGCGACGTTCATCGCGGGGGGCGAATTCCCGATTCCCGCAGGCTATTCCTGCGATCCGGCCACCCACGTCTGTACCACCCAGATCACCTACAAGAAGTTCGGCATCTCCTTGAACTTCACTCCGGTCGTGCTCAGTGAAGGCCGGATCAGCCTGCGCGTGATGACCGAGGTCTCGGAGCTGTCGGCTCAGAACGCCATCACCGTGTCGCAGGCGCTGTCCTCGAACTCGACCAACTCGATCACCATCCCCTCGGTCCAGACCCGCCGCGCCGAGACGACGCTGGAAATTCCCTCGGGCGGCTCGATGGCGATGGCCGGCCTGATCCAGCAGCAGACCAAGCAGGCGATCAACGGCCTGCCCGGCGTCGACCAGGTGCCGATCCTCGGCGCGCTGTTCCGCAGCCAGGACTACGTCAACAACGAGACCGAGCTGATGGTGATCGTGACGCCCTATGTGGTGCGCGCGGTTGCCCAGAAGGAATTGTCGCGGCCCGACGATGGCTTCGCGCCGGCCTCCGATGCGCAGACGGCGCTGCTCGGCCGCATGAACCGCCTCTATGGCATCACGCGCCGTGTCGATCCGATCAACGGCACTCCCGGCGATTTCGGCTTCATCATCGACTGAGACGAACGGACGGCTTGGGGAACGGGCAAGAGGGGGATGAAGCGATGACGAAGACGATAGCGTATCGACGTCGCAACTTAAGCGTCGCGCTGGCATTGACGGGCCTGTCCGTCATGCTCGGCGCCTGCAACACCACCGACGAGATCGTCACCCAGACGGTGCCGACCGACTATCGCCAACGCCATCCGATCGCGGTGCAGGAAGGCAGGCGCTCGATCGTGATTTTCGTCGGCAAGTCCAGAGGCGGCCTCTCGGCCGCGCAGCACTCGGACGTCGCGGGCATTGCCCGGGACTGGGTGCGCGAAGGTACCGGCTCCGTCGTCGTCGACGTACCCATCGACACCGCCAATTCGCGCGCTGCGGCGGCGACCTACCAGGAAATCCGATCCGTGCTCGCATCCGGCGGCGTGCCGTCGCGCGCCATCGTCCAGCATCCGTATCGCCCCGAGGATCCCGGACTGCTGCCCACCATCCGGCTGAGCTATTCCAGGATCGCGGCGGTCGCCGGCCCCTGCGGGCTGTGGCCGGAAGACGTCGGTCCGTCCATCCTCGACCCCGGCTACAACGAGAACCGGCCGTACTTCAATCTGGGCTGCGCCAGCCAGCGCAACCTCGCGGCGATGATCGACAACCCGGCCGACCTCGAGCAGCCGCGCTCCGAGACCCCTGCCTATACCGCACGGCGCGACATCGCCTTCGACCGTTACCGCAAAGGTACGCCGATCGCGACCGCCAATCCCGAGGCCGAGAAGGCCAAACTCAGCGACACCGGCAAATGACAATCCTCAACGACGAAGAGGCGGACGATCCGCAGCACCCCGAGGAACACATTGCGCCGGTTCCTCGCATCTCGGTGCAGGCCTTTTGCGAGACCGAGCAGACGCTCGCCGCGGTGACTGCGGCGGGGCAGGATCGCCGGCTTGCCAAGGCGCACCTCACCGTCAAGGACGGCGGCCTCGCCGCGGCAATCGAAGTCTATGAATCGATGCCGACGCCGAACGTCATCGTGATCGAATCCGACGGCACGCGCGACATCCTCGAAAGTCTCGACGACCTTGCCGGCGTCTGCGATCCCGGCACCCGCGTGGTCGTGATCGGCACTCCCAACGACACCGCGCCCTATCGCGAGCTGGTGCGCCGCGGCGTCAACGACTATGTGGTCGGACCGGTCGAAACCCTCGACGTCGTCCGCTCGATCTGCAGCCTGTTCTCGGCGTCCGAGGCCATCATCACCGGCCGCGTCATCGCGGTGGTCGGCGCCAAGGGCGGCGTCGGCGCCTCCACTGTCGCGCACAATGTGGCCTGGACGATCGCGCGCGACCTCGCGCTCGACTCCGTCGTGATCGATCTCGACCTCGCCTTCGGCACCGCCGGCCTCGACTACAACCAGGACCCGGTGCAGGGCATCGCCAACGCGGTGCTGTCGCAGGATCGTCCCGACACGGCCCTGCTGGAGCGCCTGCTCGCCAAATGCACCGAGCGTCTCAGCCTGCTGGCGGCGCCCGCGACGCTGGATCGTGTCTACGATTTCGGCGCCGAGGCTTTTGATGCAATCTTCGACACGCTGCGCATGACCACACCCTGCATCGTGCTCGACGTTCCCCATCAATGGTCGGGCTGGACGCGGCGCGCGCTGGTCAACGCCGACGACATCGTGATCGTGGCCGAGCCCGATCTCGCGAACTTACGCAACACCAAGAACATGCTGAGCGTGTTGAAGGCGGCGCGGCCGAACGACCGGCCGCCGCTGTACTGCATCAACCAGGTCGGTATGCACAAGCGGGCGGAGATCGCCGTCAAGGCGTTCGCCAAGACGATGGAGAGCCAGCCGATCGCGGTGATCCCGTTCGATTCGAAGCTGTTCTCGACCGCGGCTAATAACGGCCAGATGATCGCGGAGGTCTCCAAAAGCCACCGCACCACCGAGCTGTTCCAGAACATGGCGAACCGTCTCGCCGGGCGCGGCGAGGTGAAGAAGCGGAAGCGCTCGCTGCTCGGCCCGCTCTTGAAGAAGCTGAAGGGCAGGTCGGGTCGCGGATCCGCCCCGCATCGCAAGGCGTCGTAGGCGCAAGAGCGCATTCGAGCGAAGTGGATACCCGTTCGCGTCAATCAAACGCGTCAAAAAAGAGCGCGGGCTACCTGTCAGCCCGCTGCTGCCTCTTCGCCAGCGACTGGCGCAGCGCCGTGACCTTTGCCGCCGCCTGATCCGGCGGCAGATCGGCCTTCACGATGGCCTCGGCCTCGGCCTGCTTTCCTTCCAGTCCCAGCACGAGCGCCAGATTGGCCCGCACGCGGGGCTCGGCGGGGTTGCGCTCATGCGCGCGGCGCAGCGTTTCCTCAGCCCTCGGCAGATTGTTCTGGAGCATGTAGGACAGGCCGAGATTGGAGAGCACCGACGGCTCGTCGGGCACGATCTTCAGCGCGGTCGCATAATATTGCTGCGCCTCTTCGTTACGGCCGAGCTGATCGAGCGCCGCGCCTTGCGCCGACAGGATGCGCCAGTCCGGATCCTCCGGCGTATGTGCGCGGCTCAGCACATCAAAGCCCTGCTGGAAATTGCCATTGTCGGCAAGCGCGCGGCCATAGCCGGCGAGCAGCGCCTTGTTGCTGGGATGGCCGAGCACGGCCTGCTCCAGCACCGCGACCGCCTGGGCGCGCTGGCCGCTCTCGCGCAGCGCCTTGCCGTATTCGAGCGCAACGTTCGGATCGCTCGGCTTGGCGCGATAGCGTTCGCGCAGAGCGTCCATGTCGGGCTTGCTATCGGCCTTGGCAGCGGTTTCCGGCTTGCCACCGAGCGCGCCGGTGACGTCCTCTAGGGTAGTGGTCTGACAACCACCGAGGGCAAGGATCAAGAGCGCGGAAAACAGATATCTCGCCGGCGGAGAGGCGAGGGACGAACGCTTGGGCATGCTCTGATCACTCAGCGACTGATCAGCGATGCTTACCCATTAACGCTAAAGTCCCGTTAAAGACCCGCGCCTGTTCGGCTCAGTCGACGAACTCAGCACCGAATTCGCAGCCGATGCGCCAGCGCAGGCGGCACTGGCGGGAATAGTCCGGTGCGAAGATGATGGTGAATTGCGGCGGCACTTCGAGAAATTCTGCCACCACTTTCACGCCGCCATCCGAGATATCCGTGATCGTGCAGTCTCGCGGCAGCGAGCCCGCACCAAAGTGAATCTTGGCGAGCCGGCTGCACACCCGACGTTCGCTTCTCCGGCGATTTGCAAGCATTTGGATTGTTCACTTGTTGGATCACGGCCCATCCCGCAGCCCTAGGAGTAGCGAACATTCGTTGGAATGTACTGATGACAGCCGCTCGCATTCGAGGCGTAGTGTCCGCACCGCGTTTACGATTGGTTAGGACTTGTGCTCAGGGCTTGCTCGGCCCCCGGGAAATGTTCCCGTATTGTTCTTGCGGAAAGGACCCGGCTCTGCTACCCCTAATTGTGCGAGAGGGCAGGCTTGGTCGGGCATGGTTCAGAGGGTTTCTACCGTCGCCTTTGAGGGGATCGAGGCCCGTGCGGTCGACGTGCAGGTGCAGGTCGCCCCTGGCTTGCCGGCCTTTGCCATCGTCGGCTGCGGTGTCGGAGGCGCGCGAGCGCGTTCGCTCGGCGCTGATCGCCTCGGGGCTGGCGCTGCCGGCGCGGCGGATCACCGTCAATCTCGCGCCCGCCGATCTGCCCAAGGAAGGCAGCCATTACGACCTGCCGATCGCGCTCGGGCTGATGGCCGCGATCGGTGCAATCCCGCCGGATGCGCTGACGGGTTTTACCGTTCTCGGCGAGCTCGGTCTCGACGGCTCGATCGCGCCCGTCGCCGGCGTTCTTCCCGCCGCAATCGGTGCCAATGAGCGTGAGGAAGGTTTGATCTGTCCGGCGGCCTGCGGCTCGGAGGCTGCGTGGGCAAGCCCTGACATCCAGATCATCGCAGCACACTCGCTGATTCAGATCGCCAATCACTTCAAGGGCACGCAGGTGCTGTCGCGGCCCTCGCCGAGAGTGCACGAGGTGGCCGCCTCCACGCTCGACCTGCGCGACATCAAGGGCCAGGAGAGCGCCAAGCGCGCGCTGGAGATCGCGGCCGCCGGCGGCCATCACCTGCTGATGATCGGTGCGCCCGGCGCCGGCAAGTCGATGCTCGCATCGCGCCTGCCCTCGATCCTGCCGCCGCTGTCGCCGAGCGAGCTGTTGGAGGTCTCGATGATTGCCTCCGTCGCCGGCGAGATCGAGGGCGGCGCGCTGACCGCGCGGCGTCCGTTCCGCTCGCCGCATCATTCCGCCAGCATGGCCGCACTCACCGGCGGCGGCATGCGCGCAAAGCCCGGCGAGATCTCGCTCGCGCATCAGGGCGTGCTGTTTCTCGACGAGCTGCCCGAGTTCGATCCGCGCGTGCTGGATTCGCTGCGCCAGCCGCTGGAGAACGGCGAGGTCGCGGTGTCGCGCGCCAATCACCGCGTCACCTACCCGGCGCGCTTCATGCTGATCGCGGCGATGAATCCCTGCCGCTGCGGCAACGCATTCGAGCCCGGCTATGCCTGCAAGCGCGGCCGCATCGACCGCTGCACGGGCGACTATCAGGCGCGCATCTCGGGCCCGCTGATGGATCGCATCGACCTGCGTATTGAGGTTCCAGCAGTCACCGCAGCCGACTTGATCCTGCCTCCACCGGCGGAAGGATCAGCCGAGGTTGCCGCGCGCGTGGCGGCGGCGCGCGACATCCAGCTCGCGCGTTACGCGGATGCCGGCCTGCCGCATGTCCGCACCAATGCCGAGGCACCGGCCTCCGTCCTGGAAGACATCGCAAAGCCCGACGCGCAGGGCCAGAAGCTGCTGCGCGACGCCGCCGAGACCATGCGGCTGTCGGCCCGCGGCTATCACCGCGTGCTGCGGGTGGCGCGCACGCTCGCCGATCTCGACGGCGCGGACAAGATCGGGCGGCTGCATCTCGCCGAAGCGCTGTCCTACCGCGCACTCGCGGAGGATGTACGCCAGATGGCGTGAGCGCCGCGCGCATCAACCCGGCGGTAACGAGTTTCCTTTACGCTCTGCAAACCATAAGGCCCAACTCGTGTCCCGGGGCCCGGCGAGTAGAGTGTCATGTTGCGTTTCAAGATCCTGGCCTCGGTGGTTCCCCTGCTGGCGGCAGCGGTGTTTGCCCGCAGCGAGATCGGGTCGGTCTCGCATCCCTGCATCGCGCTGGGCGAAACCTCCGTCGAGTTGACATCCCTGTTCTGGACCGCCGGCGTGCATGTCGCCTTCACCGAGGATCCGGCACGGGCCACGGTGCGGGTCCAGATCACCGACGATGCCGACGCCGCGGACTTCGCCGTGGTGGACGATGGTCTCGGCTCCGAGGCGGAATCCTGCCAGGCCAATCCGGCGACACGCCTCATTACGATCGCCGCGCAGCCGGTCGACGGCGGTCCGGTGATCTATCTCTCCACCGACGGCCCCGCCGACTACCGCATCTATGTGCGCTCGAGGACGTTCTCGCAGCGCGAGGCGGCCGCGCTGATCGTCGGCGCCCATGACGGCCAGCGCACCCTCCAGGCCGCTTCGCTCTGAGGCGTTAACGCCTCGTCAACTCTGTTTGGAAGCCGCCTAAAGGCCTCAAGCTGTTCGCAAGGTCGGCAAGACATCGTCGCACGCGGCTGTGGCAGGGTTTCAGACAAGAGTTCAGGGTCGATGGCGATGGGTCGGACGTTCCGGATCAAGGTGCGCATGCGCCGCTTCAGGCGCCGTTACCCCAAGACTGCCGTCGCGATCCGCTCCTTCATGATCTTCTCGGCGACCTTCGGCGCCGCGTATGGTTTCGTCTCCGGCAGCCGGTCCGAGAATTCCGGCTACAATCCCCATGCATTCGCGATCGGCGCCAGCTTCCTGTTCGCGCTCGCCTGCCTTGGCCTGGCGACGCTGAGCATGCGGCTGCGCTTCGTCAACAAGCGGCTGCGCACGCTGGCCGCCCACAACGAGACGCTGATCGACCGTAATTGGGAGCTGAAGGAAGCCGAGGAACGCGCCCGCAGCCTGTTCGAGCAGCAGGGCGACCTGATAGTGCTGCGTGATCATCAGGGCCGCATCACCTTTGCCAACGACGCCTATTGCGCCCTCGCGGGACAGGCGCGCAGTGCGCTGATCGGCACGCGCTTCGATTTCGACCTGCTGGAGCAGGCCGACAGCGCCCGCGAAAGCAGTGGTACGCGCATCCACGACCAGAAGATCGCCACACCACTCGGCGCGCGCTGGATCGCCTGGCGCGAAGGCTATGTCCGCCTCGACGCCGGCCAGCCCGCCGAATTGCAGAGCGTGGGACGCGACGTCACGGACCGCACCGAGTCCGAGCGTGCGCTGTCCGACGCGCGCGATCAGGCCGACGCCGCCAACCGCGCCAAGTCGCGCTTCCTCGCAATGGCCTCGCATGAGATCCGCACGCCGCTCAACGGCATCATCGGCATGGGCGGGCTGCTGCTCGACACCACGCTGACGCCGGAGCAAACGACTTACGCCAGGGCGGTGAAAACCTCCGGCGAAGCCCTGATGGCGCTGATCGAGGAACTGCTCGACTATTCCAAGATCGAGGCCGGCAAGCTCGATCTCGAACAACGTCCTTTTGCGCTCTTCACCCTGATCGAGGAGATGACCGAACTGCTGGCGCCCCGGGCGCAGGCGAAGAAACTCGAGATTGCCGCCTATGTCGACGAGCGCCTGCCGCTGGAGGTCGTCGGCGACGCGGCGCGGCTGCGGCAGGTGCTGCTCAACCTCGCCGGCAACGCCATCAAGTTCACTGCGAGCGGCGGTGTCGCGCTGATCGTCGAGCCCGGCATCTGGCCGAATGAGATCAGCCTCCTGGTCCGCGATACCGGCATCGGCATCGCGCCGGAAGCGCAATCGCGCATCTTCCGCGAGTTCGAGCAGGCCGACGAGCGCGTTGCCCGCACCTATGGCGGCACCGGGCTCGGCCTTGCCATCAGCGAGCGCATCGTCAAACGCATGGGCGGCCGGATCACACTGGAGAGCGAGCCGGGCAAGGGCTCGACCTTCGAGGTCGCGGTCCCGCTCGCGGCATCGCAAGCCGGCGCGGGACCGTCGGCATTCCCGAGTCCCGACCTCGCCGGCAAGTCGATCCTCCTGATTGCCGACGGCATCGAGGCGTCGCTGATCGCGCGGCGGCTGGAACGCTGGGGCGGCCAGACCTGCATGGTCTCCGACGCGTCAGTCGGGGAGGCGCTGCTGCCCGAGCGATCATGGCATGCGGTGCTGATCGACCGTGCGCTCGGTCCTGCCGTTGTCGACCGCCTGGGCCAGGTCGCCCGCGCGCATGCGGCGCAACGGCTGGTGCTGCTGACGTCGAGCTCGCGCCACGAGAAGATTTCAGCGGCCTTCACCGGCTTTCTGGTGAAGCCGCTACGGGCGGCCTCGCTGGCCGCACGCCTGGCGCTGACGCCTCAGGTCGCCTCGCCCGACCTGGCGCCGGAGCCGCCGGTCGAATCCACCGCAGGTACCGTGCCGGCGAAAGGCCTTTCAATCCTCGTCGCAGAGGATAACGAGATCAACGCACTCTTGATGCGCTCGCTGCTCGGCAAGCTCGGACATCGGACCGTCATCGCTGTCCAAGGCGAGGCCGCACTGGAATCCTGGCTCGCCGCTTCATCCGCGGGCACGCCCTATGATCTCGTGCTGATGGACATCCAGATGCCGCAGCTCGACGGCATCGAAACAACAAAACGCATCCGCGCGCATGAAGCAGCCACGGGCGGCCGCCACACGCCGATCCTGGCGCTCACCGCCAATACGCTGGTGGAGGATCGCTATGCCTGCTTCGAGGCGGGCATGAATGGATTCTTGATCAAGCCGCTCGACCGGGAGAAGCTCGAAGAGGCGCTTGCCGGGCTCGCGGCGTCACGGCATCTGGCGGTGTAGAGAACTCTCTCCGCCATCATTGCGAGCGCAGCGAAGCAATCCAGGATCTTTCCGCCGGAGCAGTCTGGATTGCTTCGCTGCGCTCGCAATGACGATGTGGGGACAATCAAGCCATGAAGCACGCAGCCGTAGGGTGGGAAAGCGCAGCGTGCCCACCGTTCGCGTTCGACAATACTGATAGATGGTGGGCACGGTGCGGGAAGAGCGCGCCTTTGCCCACCCTTGTATTAGCCCGACCGCTTATATTGAGCCGTTCCGTGAGGAATGGCCCAGCCCGGGTGGCCGCCCGAGCTGGGCC
>NZ_LGHL01000233.1 GCF_001908205.1 Bradyrhizobium sp. NAS80.1 | reverse complement strand
TGAATGCGCGAAGCGAAAAATCAAAGCCGGGCTTAGGTGTCGAAAAGCCGAAGCCGGGCGGATCGACCAATATCACTCGTGTCCAGCGGGTGAGCCGCTCGAAGATCGGGTCGTGATGTTCGAGTGCGTTTGGTCCGTCCGCAAATAGTACGATCGTCCGCCCTCCGCTACCGCCGTCTCGAATACGAAACCGCGCGGTTTCAGTCTCGACATAGCGGATGCCAGGCCGTGACGCGGATGCCCATTCGCTTGAACGCGCCGCCTGTATGGGAGACGCTGGATGCGTATCTAGAAAAACCGGATTCATCAGAGACACACTTCTCCTCGCCTTCCAAAACGGCCTCGTCGCAGCCGCGCGCCAATCAGTTCAAAAGAGCTGCAATGATGGCGCATCTTGTCACGACAGTGCACTACGTCACGTGTGATAGAGCAAATTACACCGACCTGTGTACTTGACGCAAGTCTTGATGCACATTCGGCCTAACGGTGAACAGATCAGCTTACTCAAATGAAATTTGTGCGAGGAGATGCCATAGCGCAGCATTCGATGCGCTGCCCGCAATCACAGCCAGCAGGCACATGTCCGACCTTCGTTTCGCTTTCGACGGGCCAGTGCTCGGTCTCGGCCGCCGCGCCACAATAATTGTGCTCGCGCGCTCCAGAAGTTCTAATTCTCCTTCTGCCTGAATATGCACGCCGCCGAGCCGACGAAACGAACCCAAGACAGAACACCTCAAATGTTCGCGATCTGAAGATCGATCGCAACAAGATCAACGTCAACGAAGGCTCGATCGCGCTTGGTTATCCGTTTGTCATTCAAAGGTCGTTCAACGAGGCGTTACCTACCGGCCCGATTGTCCTTCTGGCCATGATCGCTAGCGGGGTACCGTGGAGGAGAACGCGATCGAAGGTCGCCCATCCCAGACGGGAATACAGAGGCTCGCTATGTGGCGTGAAGAGGTAGCTGAACCCGAGGCGCTCGGCCTCCGAGGCCGCCGCCAGCGCCAGTGCGGAAGCCACGCCTTGTCTACGATGTTCAGGTGGCACGAACACGGAAGATAGCCAGGGAGACAGGTGTTTGTGAGTGAGCGTGGTGGCCAAAACATTGGCCGTTCCAACGATTGTGTTGCCATCTTCCGATAGCGCCAGCAACGATATCGGCAGTCGCTCGCGATCATTAGCGTTGGCTAGTCGCGCGATACGCTGCTCCAGCGTCACCTCGGGCGTCAAATAGCCGAATTCGTCACGCTGCCAGGTTGCGATAGTCTGAATGCAGCTCTTGTAATCCGTGAGGTGTTCGATCCGTATGTTCATCATTGTTGTTCCTGTGTTCACCTGTGCCCGCATCCTGCTGGCTTTCTCGAAAGTCGAGACACCCCGTCCGAAACAGAGCAGACCGATGCCCCTCCGCATCGCCAGCTACCGGCGTGCTAGATTCGATCCAGCTGGCTTGGAGGCGCGGCCATCTCCAAGGCTTGCTTCCCGATACACTGATCTGAGAAGCCGTCGCTCATAGTGCCGCCGGATGGTCTCATCCTTCGGGGCGCGCCACGAAATCTGCCGCTTCTGCGATCGCCTCATACGCCCGATCGAGCTCCGCCGCCGTCACACAGTAGGGCGGCATCAGATAGATCACATTCCCAAGAGGACGAACGAGCAGATCCCTGTCGCGAAAAAACGCGCGCAGCCGGGGACCGACCTCAGAGAGGTAGCCCGCTGACTGGACGTCGAGATCAAGTGCAACCACGGTGCCTGCTTGCCTGACATTGGCGAAGCGCGGGTCCGCGCGAAAGCGCATCAGCCGCTCGGCATGCATGTCCGCCAATTTCGCCAGGCAGTTTCTCACGGGTTCGTTCCGCCAGACGGAGAGATTGGCCAATCCGGCGGCACACGCGATCGGGTTGGCCGTGTACGAGCTCGAATGGAAGAACATCCGACTGCGGTCAGTCGAGAGATGGGCTTCGAATATCGCCGGCTGGCACAACGTGGCCGCCAGAGGCAGTGCGCCGCCCGTCAACCCCTTCGAGGTGCACAAGATATCGGGCACAATTCCCGCCTGCTCGCAGGCGAAGAGCGTGCCGGTTCGTCCCCAACCGGTCATCACCTCATCGGCGATCAGCAGCATGTTCCAACGTGAGGTGATGCGCTTGAATTCGGTCAACAGATGCGACGGATAGATCTTCATCCCACCCGCGCCGAGCACGAGCGGCTCGATAAGCAGCGCGGCGGCATCGCCGCGGCGGCCGATGCGGTCGAGGGCATCCAACGAGTCCTGCTCTCGCCCAGGCTCCGGAAACGGAATGGTTTCGACATCGAACAAGAGTTGCTCGTAAGGCGCGTTGAAAACACCGCGCGCGCCTGCCGACATCGTGCCCACTGTATCGCCATGGTAACTATGTTCCATGACAACGATCCGTGCACGTGAAAGGCCCCTGTTGTGGAAGAAGCCGAGTGCCATTTTTAGCGCAACTTCCACCGACGTCGAGCCGCTATCGGAAAAGAACACGTGACCGAGGCCAGCAGGCGCAATCTGGATCAGACCTTGAGCCAGTTCTTCGGCTGCGGCATGGGTGTATTCGGCGAAGATGATCTGATCGAAGCGTTCGGTGGCATTCCGGATAGCTTCCATGATTGTCGGATGCCGGTGACCATGAGTAATGACCCACCAGGAGGAAATCGCATCGAAGATGGCATGGCCATCCTCGTCGATGAGATAGGCGCCATCGGTCTTCACAACCTTCTTGAAGACGGGATCAAGACGATGTTGGGTGAACGGATGCCACACAGGCGACTGCGCGAAGGCGTTCATTGCGGGGAGCGCCCACGCAAGATGGAAAGATCGAAGTTGTCACGAAACGCGCGACGCAGCAGTTCCGGAGTCAGGACGTCAAGGTATGGAAGGCGTCCAAGGTGTCTGACCTTGCCGATTTCCACGATGGTGCTTTCAGTATCGGCATGAGCATCGCCGATAAAGGCGACCCCGAGGATCGGTATGTGACGGCTCCGCATCGCTTCGAGCGACAGCAGGGTATGGTTGATCGTTCCGAGCGCCGTACGCGCGCACAGGATCGCAGGAAATCGCCAGCGCGCAAAGATATCGGCAAATACCACGCTACGTGTGAGTGGAACCAGCAAGCCTCCCGCTCCCTCGATCACGAGCGGCTGCCCCGTGTCGGGCGGCTGCAACATCGCGGGATCGAGTCTCACTCCATCGATTGCAGCGGACAGGTGAGGTGACTCCGGCGCTCTCAGACGACAGGCCTCCGGAATGATCCGTGTGGCCGGGATGCCGGCGAGGCGACTGACCGTCTCGCTGTCAGTTTCCCCCTGGAGTCCGGACTGGACCGGTTTCCAGTAGCAACCGTTCAAGGTGCCGGTCAGTGCAGCCGAAAAGACAGTCTTGCCGACACCCGTGTCCGTTCCGGTAACCACAAAGCGCTGTATCATGGTACTTCGTCTTGAAGGACTTGCCCAAGACGCTCGAACAAGGCGGCGATATCGCGGGCAGTTACGTTAAGCGTGACGGCGATACGCAAGCGTGCTGTTCCAGTGGGTACGGTTGGCGGACGAATAGCTCGAACATCAAAGCCGCTCGCCCTCAGATGCTCGGCGACCATCTTGGTTCTTCCGTTCGCGCCAATCATCACCGGCTGGATCTGCGAACCGCTTGAATAGCCAAGCCACTCAATGGCCACACGGTCTGCAGCGCGCATCAGATCACGAAGGCGTGTCTGCCTGTCCGGCTCGTCGACGAGGATCTTCAACGCTTCACGAACGCATGCAGCCTGCAGAGGTGAAGGAGCGGTCGCATAAATGAAAGGCTTCGCACGATTGACGAGATAGTCGCACAATAGCCTGCTCGCTCCGACCAATGCCCCGGATGCGCCGAGCGCTTTGCCACAGGTGTGAAGAACAATGACATTGTCTCGTCCTTCGAGACCGGCCGCCAGGCCACGACCGTTCGGCCCGTGGACACCAGTTGCGTGCGCTTCGTCGACGAACAGAAATCCATCGTACCGGTCGGCGAGCTCAGCCAGTTCGCGCAATGGCGCCCGATCGCCATCCATGGAGTAAAGGCTTTCAACCACGATCCACGGATGTCCCTTGCCTCCGTCAAGCCGCCATCGCCGGAGGACGTCAGCGAAGGCGCCGACATCGCTGTGCGGGACCGAAATGGCGGACGCGCGTCCGGCGGCGATGCCGGCATGAGCGCTCGCATGGACGAGCGAGTCGTGGATGACGATGTCATCTGGCTGCGGCAGCGTGGCGAGAACCGCCAAATTTGCGGCGTAGCCGCTGCCGAAATAGAGACTGTGCTCGGTGCCGAAGAAGGCCGCGGCCTCTGTCTCCAGCGCTTCGTGTTCAGGATGATTGCCTCGCAACAGGCGCGATCCACCTGCGCCGGCAGGAACTCCCCGTTCGAGCGCTGCCATGATGGCCTTGGTAAGTCGCTCGGAGCCGGCCAGCCCCAGATAGTCATTGGAGGTGAAGTCAAGGCCAGCATGACCGGTCAGCGTGCGGCGCCGACCTTCCTGCTCGAGCTGCTTCAGTTTGGTTTCATAGCGGGCCAGTTGCGCGAACATCAGACGGCTGTCTCCGGTGTGAGGCCCAGTCTGCGCAGAAGGCTTGAGTCGCGATCATCTCCAGGATTGGCTGCCGTCAGCAGCGTGTCGCCGATGAAGATCGAATTCGCGCCGGCGAAAAAGCACAGCGCCTGCATCTCGTCCGACATCGAGGCGCGCCCCGCGGTCAGTCGAACATGTGATTCCGGCATCAGGATGCGGGCCAGGGCTACGATACGAACGAATGCGATCGGATCGACCGGCGCGGCATCCACGAGCTTGGACCCCTTCATCGGGATGAGCATGTTGATGGGGACGCTTTCCGGTGGCGTCGGCAGATTCGCCAGGGTCACCAGCATGTCTATGCGATCATTGACGTCTTCGCCGAGCCCGAGGATTCCGCCGCTGCAAACTTTCATGCCCGCTTCGCGAACAAGGGCCAATGTTTGCAGGCGGTCATCAAAGGTGCGGGTGGTCGCGACCTCCGGATAAAATCGCTCGGACGTGTCGATGTTGTGATTGTAGTAATCGAGGCCCGCGTCGGCAAAAGTCTTCGCCTGCTCGGACGACAGCATGCCGAGCGTCATACAGGTTTCGAGGCCGAGAGCTTTTACAGCCTTTACCATCGAGACGATCGCTGCCTCGTCCCGCGGCTTCGGACTGCGCCAGGCAGCCCCCATGCAATATCGGGTCGCGCCGCCTTCCTTTGCCTTGCGAGCCTCTTCGATCACCTGCTCCGGGACCATGAGCTTTGATGGCTTCACCCCGGAGCGATGATGAATCGATTGGCTGCAATAGCCGCAGTCCTCCGGACAGCCGCCCGTCTTGATGTTGAGCAGCTTGCTGAGCTGGATCTGGTTGGGGTCGAAATGGGCCCGATGAACTGTGTGTGCATGAAATAGGAGATCGTTGAAGGGGCGCTCATACACGGAGCGTGCGTCCTCGACGATCCAGATCTGCGGCCTCCCGCTCTTCCGCATTGTTGAATCGCGTTCCAGGTCCAGCATTCAAGTTTCTCCTTGCGCTGCTGTCACAGCGCTGATCAAAAACCGTGGCAATCTAATAGATAATCTATTAGAACTCTCCACAGCCTCGAACTTGACCATGGAGAGGCGCGTGGTCAATTTGAAATTCCAGAGATTATCTATGAGGTGGAGATGGCTGAGACCGTTGCGGAGCGGATTGCAAACGAAATTGGAGAGCGGATTGTTTCCGGTGAGCTGGCTCCCGGGACGCCTCTTCGCCAGGACCGGGTCGCCGAGGAATTCGACGCGAGCCATGTGCCGGCGCGGGAAGCATTCCACCTCCTGCGATCCCGCGGGCTGGTTGTTAACCTGCCTCGCCGGGGAGTGCGCGTATCGCCCCTTGACCCTGCATCAGTCCAGGAGATCGTCGAAATCCGAACCGCTCTCGAGACGCTGGCGCTGACCTTGGCGGCTCCCAGAATGAATGCGGCTTGCTTCGACAGAATCGAAAAGGCGCTCCTTGCGGGTGATCAGGCTCAATCGATGGTCGACTGGGAACGAGCCAATCGCGCATTCCACAGGGAGCTTGTGACGCCCTGCAAGATGCCGAGGCTGCTTTCGATGCTCGACGATCTTCAGCTGGCAAACTCCCGGATCATCTTTTCCGCGACGCGCTCAGCTGGCTGGAAGCCCGGCTCAAGTCATGCGCATCGCCAGATTGTAAGCGCACTGAGGAAACGGGAATTCGAAAGAGCTGTATCCCTTCTTCGCGCGCACATTCGAGGCCTCGAGCGGACCACCGGAGAAACGGGCGGGCTGATCGGGTAAGAACAAACAGCAGAAATGGAGCTAATCGTGAGGCCCGTGTCAGACTGATTGGCTGCCTTCAGAATTCTGGACCGCTCCTCGTCAGCACAATTTCTGCAAGCTCGCCCGATAGTAATAGTGCTCACGCCTCGTCGTTTGTCGGCTGGCGCGCGCAGGCTATCGACTTTCTGCGATTGAAACGCTTAAGCCGAACGTGGCGCCGGGCCAGTGGAAATGGTCACAGAGACGGGCCAGCGTCGGTGGTTCTCGAAGGATGGCAAGGGCCGGATTATCGAGGAAACGTTGGCACCAGGTGCCGTCGCTTCCGACGTTGCCCGACGGCACGGGCTGGCGCCCCAACAAGTGTTCAGGAGGCGCGCTCACGCCAGTCTTGTCGCGTCATTCGCCCGCGGCGTTACGAACGATGAAGCGGCGGTCGGGCGGCAGTCACTTCGCCCTGTTCCAACGGACCGACCGAAGATCAGATCACCCGCCTAAAACTGGTTAGACGACAAATGTACGGACGCGGGAAACGTGATCTGCTTCAGGCTAGATTGATTGGCGTCGAATGAGCGAGTTGCACCAAAGGTGCGTCAGAGCCAAATTTGAAAGCCGACTGGCACGCCATGGGGAAACTCGTGCGAGACAATCTTGCTGCTCATTTTCGGGAGCTGCACTCGTCACACCCGTTCTCTGAGAGGAGAGTGGCGAAAGCTGCCGTTATTAGTGCCGCTCGAAGTCGTCGGGTTGAGAACCGCGGCGGCCACGCGGACTGCCTCAGCCGAGATAACCCGTCAAGCCGTCCCAGAGCAGCTTGACGGCCGTGATCGTGAGGAGTGCGTAGCAGGCGCGGTAAAGTTGAGCCTGATCGAGCCGTTGATGAAGATGCCAACCTGCCCAGACGCCGAG
>NZ_LGHL01000232.1 GCF_001908205.1 Bradyrhizobium sp. NAS80.1 | reverse complement strand
TGGCCGCGGCGCCGCCGCGTCCGGCAGCTCCCCCGCATCCTGCGGCGCCCGCGGCCAAGAAATGCCCGCCCAACCAGCCGAAATGCTAGGGATCAGGGTGGTATCAGGGGAAGGGGCCTTTCGCGGACCGTAAACCTCCCGAAAGGCCCTTATTTCCTTGCTTCTGCCCGAAATGGCGCTATATAGCGCGCCATCTCACACGGAAACATGGCTCACAAGGCCGTCCGGTGGCTGCCGGGGCGAGAACGCTCCGTTTTGCTCACACGTTTCCGGAGGAACCAACCGGAGAATTAAAACGATGGCGCTACCCGACTTCACCATGCGTCAGCTGCTCGAAGCTGGCGTTCACTTTGGTCACCAGTCTCACCGCTGGAATCCGAAAATGGCTCCGTACATTTTCGGCGCTCGCAACAACATCCACATCGTCGACCTCGCGCAGACCGTGCCGATGCTGCACAACGCCCTGCAGGCGGTCAGCGACACCGTCGCCAAGGGCGGCCGCATCCTGTTCGTCGGCACCAAGCGCCAGGCGCAGGACGGCGTCGCGGACGCTGCCAAGCGCTGCGCGCAGTATTTCGTCAATTCGCGTTGGCTCGGCGGCACGCTGACCAACTGGAAGACGATCTCGGCTTCGATCAAGCGCCTGCGTCACCTCGACGAGGTCCTGGCGGGCGGGGAGGCCAATTCGTACACGAAGAAGGAGCGCCTGACGCTTCAGCGTGAGCGCGACAAGCTCGACCGCTCGCTCGGCGGCATCAAGGACATGGGCGGTCTGCCCGACCTGATCTTCGTGATCGACACCAACAAGGAAGACATCGCGATCCAGGAAGCCCAGCGGCTCAACATCCCGGTCGCCGCGATCGTCGACACCAATTCGGATCCCAAGGGGATTACCTATGTGGTGCCGGGCAATGACGACGCAGGCCGTGCGATCGCGCTCTATTGCGATCTGATCGCGCGTGCGGCGATCGACGGCATCTCGCGCGCCCAGGGCGATTCGGGAATCGATATCGGCGCGTCGGCTCGTCCGCTCGCTGAAGATCTGCCGGCTGCCTCGTCGAGCGGCTTCCAGGGCCTTGCCGGTCCGCGCGGCACCGCCGACGATCTCAAGAAGCTCCCGGGCGTGTCGGGTGCGATCGAGAAGAAGTTCAACGACCTCGGCATCTTCCACTACTGGCAGCTCGCCGAACTCGATCACGACACCGCGCACACGATCGGCGAAGAAGTCGGTCTGCCCAGCCGCGCGGATGCCTGGGTGGCCAAGGCCAAGGCGCTGACCGCGGAAGCGGAATAGTCAAAAAGAGCGATGGGTTGGCCGGACGGGATCCGGCCACCATTTCATTCAGTTGACGCGAATTCCTGAGATGGACCGCGGCGGGGGCAATTGGATGCCACGCCGCGGCAAACCGGCAGGCAAGAAGGATTTTCAACGATGGCAACGATCACAGCTGCGATGGTCAAGGACCTGCGCGAGTCGACCGGCGCGGGCATGATGGACTGCAAGGCCGCGCTGACCGAAAACGACGGCAACATGGAAGCGGCGCAGGATTGGCTCCGCAAGAAGGGTCTGTCCAAGGCCGCCAAGAAGTCGGGCCGCGTCGCGGCCGAGGGTCTGATCGGCGCGCTCACCAAGGGCACCAAGGGTGTCGTCGTCGAGGTCAACTCCGAAACCGACTTCGTCGCGCGCAACGGCCAGTTCCAGGGCCTCGTCAAGATGATCGCCCAGGTCGCATTCGACGTTGGCGCCGATGTCGAGAAGATCAAGGCCGCCAAGGTCGGCGACGTCACGATCGAAACCGCAATCAATGACGCGATCGCCACCATCGGCGAGAACATGACGCTGCGCCGCGCCGCTTCGCTCGAAGTGAGCCAGGGCGTCGTAGCGCACTACGTCCATGGTGCCGTGATCGATGGTGCCGGCAAGATGGGTGTGATCGTGGCGCTGGAATCGCCCGGCAAGGCCGACGAGCTCGCCGCGCTCGGCCGCCAAATCGCGATGCATGTCGCCGCCGCCAATCCGCTTGCGCTCGATCCGTCCGGCCTCGATCCGGCGGTCGTCAAGCGCGAGAAGGACGTGCTCGCCGACAAATATCGTCAGCAGGGCAAGCCGGAGAACGTGATCGAGAAGATCGTCGAGTCGGGCCTGAAGACCTACTACAAGGAAGTCTGCCTGCTCGAGCAGGCCTTCATCCACGACACCGGCAAGTCGGTGGCGCAGGCGGTGAAGGAAGCCGAAGGCAAGGTCGGCGGCCCCGTGAAGATCGCGGGCTTTGTGCGCTATGCTCTCGGCGAGGGAATCGAGAAGCAGGAAAGCGACTTCGCGGCCGAGGTCGCTGCGGCCAGCGGCAAGAAGTAAGCGCTGGAACGTTCCTTCCGGCGTGCCGCCGGAAGCGGCGCCCGGACAAGGAAAAGTGCTCATGACTGATCCGGTCTATCGTCGCGTCGTGATCAAGCTGTCCGGCGAATACCTCGCAGGACAGCAGGGTTTTGGCATCGATCAGCCGACCGTCGACCGGGTTGCGGACGATCTGATCGCCGCCCGCCATCTCGGCGCCGAGGTTGCGGTGGTGATCGGCGGCGGCAACATCGTGCGCGGCGTCGAGGTGTCTTCGCGCGGCGTGTCGCGCCCGACGGGCGACACCATGGGCATGCTTGCCACCATGATGAACTGCCTCGCGCTGGAAGCGGCGATCGAGCGCAAGGGCACGCCGGCGCGCACGCTGTCGGCCTTCGTCATGCCCGAGATTTCCGAACTGTTCACCCGCACCGCAGCGCACAAATACCTCGCCGAGGGCCGGATCGTGCTGCTCGGCGGCGGAACCGGCAACCCGTTCTTCACCACCGATACGACCGCCGTGCTGCGTGCCGCCGAGATCGGCGCGCAGGCGGTCCTGAAGGCGACCAATGTCGACGGCGTCTACTCGGCCGACCCGAAGAAGGATCCGACCGCCACACGGTTCGACCGGCTGACGCATTCGCAGGCGATCGAGGGTGGCTACAAGGTTATGGATGCGACCGCCTTCGCGCTTGCCCGCGAGACGTCGCTGCCTATCATCGTGTTCTCGATCGCGGAGCCGGGTTCGATCGGCGCGATTCTGCGTGGCAGCGGCCACGGAACCATCGTCGCCGGCTGACGGCTCATCGTCGTGCCCTGAGGAAAGGGCGCGGGAGAGGTCGCCGGGATTTTGAAGGAGAAGCGAGATGGCCACGGGTAATTTCGACATCAACGAAGTGAAGCGCCGCATGCAGGGCGCCGTCCAGTCGCTCAAGCACGAGCTTGGCGGCCTGCGTACCGGCCGCGCGTCGGCGTCGATGCTCGACCCGGTCCAGGTCGAGGCTTATGGCAGCCACATGCCGCTCAACCAGCTCGCCACCGTCAGCGTGCCGGAGCCGCGGCTGATCTCGGTGCAGGTCTGGGACAAGTCGATGGTGAAGCCGGTCGAGAAGGCGATTGTCGATTCCAATCTCGGTCTGTCGCCTGCGACCGAAGGCCAGGTCCTGCGTCTGCGCATTCCCGAGCTCAACGAGGAGCGCCGCAAGGAGCTCGTCAAGGTCGCGCACAAATACGCGGAAGCCGCCAAGGTCGCCGCGCGCCACGTCCGCCGCGACGGTCTCGACGTTCTCAAGAAGCTCGAGAAGAACCACGAGATGTCGGAGGACGATCAGAAGCGTCACGCCGACGATGTGCAGAAGGCGACCGACGGTACCATCGCCGAGATCGACCAGCTGCTGGCCGCCAAGGAAAAAGAAATCCTCACCGTCTAAGGCCGCCTCATGTCCAACGCCGCCGCGCCCGCAACGGAAGGACCCGACCGGTCCGACGCGCCTGCGCATGTCGCCATCATCATGGATGGCAACGGGCGTTGGGCGGCCGCGCGCGGCTTGCCGCGTGCGGAGGGGCATCGCCGCGGCGTGGAAGCCTTGCGCCGCGTGGTTCGCGCCTCGCACGAGCTCGGCATCCGCTATCTCACCATCTTCTCCTTCAGCTCGGAGAACTGGTCGCGCCCGGCGAGCGAGATCGGCGATCTCTTCGGCCTGCTCAGGCGCTTCATCCGCAACGATCTGGCGAGCCTGCATCGTGACGGCGTCAAGGTCCGCATCATCGGCGAGCGCGAGGGGCTCGAGGGCGACATCTGCGCGCTCCTGAACGAGGCGGAGGAGTTGACGCGCGACAACACGCGCCTGACGCTCGTCGTCGCCTTTAACTACGGCTCGCGGCAGGAGATCGCGAAAGCGGCGCAGAAGCTCGCGCGCGAAGTCGCGGAGGGCAGGCGCGATCCTGGCACGATCGACGCCGAGACACTCGGTGCCCATCTCGATGCGCCCGACATTCCAGATCCCGATCTCATCATCCGCACCAGCGGCGAGCAGCGGCTGTCCAATTTCCTGATGTGGCAGGCCGCCTATAGCGAGCTCGTCTTCGTGCCGATCCACTGGCCCGATTTCGACAAGGCGGCGCTGGAAAGCGCGATCGCCGAATTCGCCAGGCGCGAGCGCCGTTTCGGCGGCCTGGTCGCGAAAACCGCCTCGTGAGCGAACCCGGCGCCGCACCGGCAGGCTCCGCACCTGCCTCTAGCAATCTCGCGCTGCGAGTCCTCGCAGCGCTGGTGCTGGCGCCGCTCGCCATTGCGCTTGCCTATGTCGGCGGCTGGCTGTGGGCGCTTCTCGTCACCCTGGTTGCGATCGGGCTGCTCGCGGAGTGGCTGATGGTAGTTGGCGCGGGATCCGTTGCGCTGACCGCGTCCGGGACGATTGTCCTCGCCATTATGGGCTTCTGCGTTGCCTTCGGTGCGCTCAAGACCGCTGTCATCACCGGCCTCATCGGCGGCGCGGTCGTGACGCTGATCGCGCGGAGCAAGTTCGTCTGGGCGGCTGCCGGATTCGCCTATGCATCGGCGGCGCTGCTGGCCTCGATCCTGGTGCGCCAGGATCTCGTGAACGGCTTCGCCGCGCTGATGTTCGTGCTGCTCGTGGTCTGGGCGACCGACATCGGCGGCTATTTCGCCGGTCGCGGCATTGGCGGGCCGAAGCTGTGGCCGCGCGTGAGCCCGAAGAAGACCTGGGCCGGCGCGCTCGGCGGCTTTGCCGCGAGCCTGGCAGTTGCGGCCAGCTTTGCCACGTTCGGCGTCGGAAAGGCGGTTCCACTGCTGCTCGTCAGCGCCGTTCTATCGGTGGTGTCGCAACTCGGAGACCTCTTCGAATCCGCGATCAAGCGGCGCTTCGGGGTCAAGGATTCCAGTCACTTAATTCCCGGCCATGGCGGGCTTATGGACCGCCTGGACGGCTTTGTCGCCGCCATCCTGATGGCATGGATTATCGGCTTCCTCCGCCATGGTGTGCATAGCGCCGGAAGCGGTCTTGTGGTTTGGTGAAGATATGAGTGCGGTCCCATTGCGTAACAACAAGGCTGCGGCGTCTGCCGTCCGCAGCGTCACGGTTCTCGGCGCCACCGGCTCGATCGGCGACAGCACGATGGATCTGCTGCGCGCCTCGCCCGAGCGCTACCGTGTCGAGGCGCTGACGGCGAACGGTAATGTCGAAGCGCTGGCAAAGCTCGCGAAGGAATTTTCCGCGCGCTACGTCGCTATCGCCGACACCTCCAAGCTCGGCGAGCTCAAGGCCGCGTTGGCGGGAACGAGCACCGAATGCGGCGCCGGTGAAAGCGCGGTGATCGAGGCCGGCGCGCGTCCGGCCGATTGGGTGATGGCGGCTGTCAGCGGCGCGGCCGGACTGAAGCCGGCGCTGGCGGCGGTCGATCGCGGCGCCCATGTCGCGCTCGCCAACAAGGAATGTCTCGTCTGCGCCGGCGATTTCTTCATGCAGCGCGCGGCGAAAGCGGGCGCCTGTATCCTGCCGGCCGATTCCGAGCACAATGCGCTGTTCCAGGCGCTCAGCTCAGGCAATCGCGATGAGCTCGTTCGCGTCATCATCACGGCCTCGGGCGGGCCGTTCCGGACCTGGAAGAGCGCCGACATCGAACAGGCCACGCTCGCCCAGGCGCTGAAGCATCCGAACTGGAGCATGGGCCAGAAGATCACGATCGACTCCGCCTCGATGATGAACAAGGGGCTCGAGGTGATCGAGGCGTCCTATCTGTTCGCGCTGAGCCCGGACGAGATCGACGTCCTCGTTCATCCGCAGTCGATCATCCATGGCATGGTCGAGTTCTCGGATTGCTCGGTGGTGGCCCAGCTTGGCGCGCCCGACATGCGCACGCCGATCGCGCACTGCCTCGGCTGGCCCGACCGCATCAAGGGGCCGGCGGCCAAGCTCGATCTGGCCAAGATTGGCCAGCTGACCTTCGAGGCGCCGGACTTCGAGCGCTTCCCCGGCCTGCGGCTGGCCTATGATTCGCTCCGGACCGGGAAGGGGGCGACCACGGTCTACAACGCTGCCAACGAGGTCGCGGTCGCCGCGTTCATCGCCGGCAAGATCCGGTTCGGCGCCATTGCCCGCCTGGTCGAGGCGACGCTGGAGGATTGGATCCGTGGCGGGAACCAGGCGCCGCTGACCTCCGCCGACGATGCAATCTCCGTTGACCATGTCGCGCGAAATAGAGCTGCCGCCCTATTGCCTCAAATTGCCTTAAAGGCATCCTAGATGGTTCGGGCCAGGGCCTTGCGGCGCTGGATAAGGGAAATCGATGTTTGACTTTTTTGTCCATAGTTTCAGCTCGTTGAGCCACGGGCTCCTCGGCTACGTGGTTCCCTTCCTGTTCGTCCTGACCATCGTCGTGTTCTTCCACGAGCTCGGCCATTTTCTGGTCGCACGCTGGGCGGGCGTTCGGGTGTTGACCTTCTCGCTCGGTTTCGGACCTGAGCTGATCGGGTTCAATGACCGCCATGGCACCCGCTGGAAGATCTCGGCGGTCCCGCTCGGCGGCTACGTCAAGTTCTTCGGCGACGAGAGCGAGGCCTCGACCCCCTCGGCCGAGACGCTCGCGGCCATGACGCCCGAGGAGCGCGCCGGCAGCTTCCACCACAAGAAGGTCGGCCCGCGCGCCGCCATCGTCGCGGCCGGACCAATTGCCAATTTCATCCTCGGCGCGCTGATCTTCGCCGGCATGGCGCTGTACTACGGCAAGCCGAGCACGATCGCGCGCGTTGACGGCGTCGTTGCCGATGGCGCTGCCGCTGCGGCCGGGTTCAAGATCGGCGACGTCGTTGTCCAGATCGACGGCAAGCCGATCGAGAGCTTTGCCGACATGCAGCGAATCGTTGCGATGAATGCCGGTTCGGCGCTTACTTTCCAGGTCAAGCGCGACGGCGCCATCGTGTCGCTGAGCGCGACGCCGGCACTGCTCGAGCGCAAGGATCCCTTCGGCAACCGCCACCGCGTTGGCGTGCTCGGTGTCGAGCACAAGTCGCAGGCTGGTGAGGCCTCGACCGCGCCGGTCGGGGTAGGCGAGGCCCTCAAGATCGGGGTCGAGCAGGTTTGGTTCATCATCACCAGCACCTTCAAGTTCCTGGGCTCGCTGTTCGTAGGGCAAGGCAATCCCAACGAAGTCAGCGGCGTCCTCGGCATTGCGAAGATGTCGGGGCAGGCGGCCAGCGCCGGGTTCCAGTTCGTGATCAATCTGTGCGCGGTGCTATCGGTGTCAATCGGCCTGCTGAACCTGTTTCCGATCCCGCTGCTCGATGGTGGTCACCTTATGTTCTATGCGGCGGAAGTGGTCCGCGGCCGGCCCTTGTCCGAGCGGACTCAGGAAATGGGGTTCCGAATCGGGCTGGGCTTGGTGCTGATGCTGATGGTGTTTGCGACCTACAACGACATCCTTCGGATGGCGGCTTCCTGATCGGGGCTTTTTTGTGGCGTTGCTGTTGAGCAACGTCTTGGAATGAAATTGAAATTACGGCGCGCTCGGCCGTTTGCGGCGTCGGTGAAATTGGCTACAAGCGGCCTGAACTTGGGGAATCTCCCAGACCGGCGTTGGGGTTGGGTCTGGTCGGAATAAGGGCGCGTTGCGCATGAAGTTTGGACTGCGACTCCGGGGGGGGCTTGCTCGCAACCCTGATCATGTTCGGCGCGCCGGTGGTTGCCCCGATCGGGGCTGTTTTGGTGTCTTCGTCTGCGCTCGCTCAGACTGTTCAGTCGATTTCCGTCGAAGGGAACCGGCGCGTCGAGGTGGAGACGATCCGCTCCTATTTCAAGCCAGGCCCGGGCGGTCGCCTCGATCAAGGTGCGATCGATGACGGTCTGAAGGCGTTGATCGAGACTGGCCTGTTCCAGGACGTGCGAATCAACCGCGGTCCCGGCGGCCAGATCATCGTCTCGGTGGTGGAAAACCCGGTGATCGGTCGCGTCGCCTTCGAGGGCAACAAGAAGATCAAGGACGAGCAGCTCACCGCTGAAGTCCAGTCCAAGGCACGCGGCACCTTCTCCCGTGCCATGGTGCAGTCGGACACGCTGCGAATCGCCGAAATCTATCGCCGGTCCGGTCGTTACGACGTCCGCGTCACGCCGGAGATCATCGAGCAGCCGAACAACCGCGTCGATCTCATTTTCACGATCGAGGAGGGCGCCAAGACCGGCGTCAAGTCGATCGAGTTCATCGGAAACAACGCATTCTCGGCCTATCGTTTGCGGGACGTCATCAAGACGCACGAATCGAACCTGCTGAGCTTCCTCGCCAGCGGCGACATCTATGATCCGGATCGCGTCGAGGCCGACCGCGATCTCATCCGCCGCTTCTATCTCAAGAACGGCTTCGCCGACGTTCAGGTCGTCGCCGCGCTCACCGAATACGATCCGGAGAAGAAGGGCTTCAACGTCACCTTCAAGATCGAGGAAGGCGCCCAATACCGGGTCGGTACGGTCGATTTCCGCTCCAGCATTCCCAACTTCGATCCCAGCTCGCTGCGCTCCTATTCGCGCGTCAATGTCGGCTCGCTCTACAACGTCGAAGCGGTCGAAAAATCGGTCGAGGAGATGCAGGTCGAGGCCTCGCGCCGCGGCTATGCCTTCGCGGTGGTCCGTCCCGGCGGCGACCGCAACTTCGAGGCGCACACCGTGTCCGTCGTGTTCAACGTGGACGAGGGGCCGCGCACCTATATCGAGCGCATCAACCTGCGCGGCAACACTCGTACGCGCGACTACGTGATCCGTCGCGAGTTCGACATCTCCGAGGGCGATGCCTACAACCGCGCGCTGGTCGATCGTGCCGAGCGGCGCCTGAAGAACCTCGACTACTTCAAGAGCGTGAAGATCACGACGGAACCGGGCTCGTCGAGCGACCGCGTGATCCTGATCGTCGATATGGAAGAGAAATCGACCGGCGACTTCTCGGTCTCGGGCGGTTACTCCACGACCGACGGTGCGCTGGCGGAAGTCTCGATCTCCGAACGCAACCTGCTCGGCCGCGGCCTGTACGCCAAGGCGTCGGTGACCTATGGCCAGTACGCGCGCGGCTACTCGCTATCGTTCGTCGAGCCGTATCTGCTCGACTACCGTGTTGCGCTGGGCCTCGACCTCTATCAGCGCCAGCAGCTCTCCAACAGCTTCATCTCCTACGGCACCAAGACGCTCGGCTTCTCGCCGCGCCTCGGCTTCAGCCTGCGTGAAGATCTGGCGCTCCAGCTGCGTTACTCGATCTACCAGCAGGAAATCTCGCTGCCGTTCTACCTGGCGAACTGTAACAACACCCAGTTCCTGGCGGATGGCGTGACGCCGAACCCGCTCTTCAACCCGAGCCCGGCCTTCTCCAACGCAAGTGGCATCCCACTTGCCGCGTCGACCAACGGCCTCGGCTGCTACAGCGATGGTGAAGCCTCGCTGCCGGTGCGCAAGGAGCTTGCGGGCGGCAAGACGCTGACCTCGGCGCTCGGCTATTCGCTGTCCTACAACACGCTGGACAACAACAAGAACCCCACCGACGGTCTACTCGTCGACTTCCGTCAGGATTTCGCCGGCGTGGGTGGCGACGTCACTTACCTGAAGTCCGTCATGGACGCGAAATACTATGCTCCGCTGGTGTCCGACATTGTCGGCCTCGTCCACCTTCAGGGCGGCATCCTGAACAAGATCGGCAATAACGACATTCGCATGCTCGATCACTTCCAGATGGGTCCGAACCTCGTCCGTGGCTTTGCCCCGAACGGCATCGGCCCGCGCGACATCAACCCGTTCGACACGCAGGACGCGCTTGGCGGCACCAAGTATTGGGGCGCTTCGTTCGAATTGCAGATGCCGTTCTGGTTCCTGCCGAAGGAAGTGGGTCTGAAGGGCGCGGTCTACGCCGATGCCGGCGGCCTGTATGACTACAAGGGACCGACGACGTGGTCGGTTACGAACGAACTGACCACGCCAGCCAACTCGAACTGTATCCCGTCGACCACCAATCCGGTCAGTGCCGGCACCTGTACGGGCCTGATCTACGACGACAGCAAGGTGATCCGGTCGTCGGTCGGTATTGGCCTGATCTGGCAGTCGCCGTTCGGTCCGCTGCGGTTCGACTACGCCGTGCCGCTCACCAAGGGCCAGTACGATCGCGTGCAGCAGTTCAGGTTCGGCGGCGGCACCACGTTCTAGTTCGATCAGCACAGCACGATCCGGATCAGTGGAGCCGGTTTCCGAAAGGGATCGTGCCAATTCAAGAGATGAGGCATGATGCGGCCAGGCCGCTTCATGCCGAAGCCGGACCGCGACGGGGTGGAATGGCGCAGCCGACCTTCTTCAAAAAACCGCCTGCCTCAGCGCTGGCTGACATTGCCACGCTGACCAAGGCGCAACTGGTCGATCCCGCGAGGGGCGGCCACGTGATCACGGGTCTGGCTTCGCTCGACGAAGCCGGCCCGATGCATCTGACGTTCTTCGATAACCTCAAATATGCCGATGAGCTCAAGGCGACCAAGGCCGGAGCTTGCCTCGTGAGCCCGCGCTTCGAGGCCCAGGTGCCTGCGCATGTGGCCGTGCTGCGGGTGGCGCAGCCGTTCCGCGCCTTCGTCCGAATCGCCCGGGAATGGCACGGCGATGCGCTGCGCCCCCAGTCCTGGGTCGGCAATGACGGCATCGCTCCGTCGGCCATCATCGACCCCTCGGCGCGGCTCGAGGACGACGTCGTCGTCGATCCCCTGACGGTCATCGGCCCGGGGGTCGAGATCGGCAGTGGCACCGTGATCGGTGCCGGCGTGGTCATCGGTCCGGGAGTGAAGATCGGCCGGGACTGCAATGTCGGCGCCCGCACGGCGATCCAGTGCGCGCTGATCGGCAACAACGTGCTGATCCATCCCGGCTGCTCGATCGGCCAGGACGGCTACGGCTTCATCTTCTTCGGCCCCGAGGGCCATCTGAAAGTGCCCCAGACCGGCCGGGTGCTGATCCAGAATAATGTGGAAGTCGGCGCCGGCACCACCATCGATCGCGGGTCCTTGCGCGACACCGTGATCGGAGAGGGCACCAAAATCGACAACCAGGTCCAGATCGGCCACAATGTGACGATCGGCCGGAATTGCCTTCTGGCAGCACAGATCGGGCTCGCCGGCAGCCTGACGATCGGCGACAACGTGGCGCTGGGGGCAAAGGTTGGCATCAACAATCACCTCAAGATCGGCGACGGGGCCCAGGTCACCGCGATGAGCGGCGTCAAGGACGACATCCCGCCGAACGGACGCTGGGGTGGCTTTTTTGCCAAGCCTACCAAACAGTGGTTCAAGGAAATTATCGCGGTGGAGCGCCTGGTACGCGACAGCAAGGCCGATCCGAAGGACGAGGGACGGGAATGACGGAGGAATCACCGATCAAGTTCGAGCTGGTGGATATCAATGCGATCCTCCGGACTCTGCCGCACCGCTTTCCGATGCTGCTGATCGACCGCGTGATCAACATCCGCGCCGATTACAGCGGCATCGGAATCAAGAACGTCACCTTCAACGAGCCGGCCTTCCAGGGGCATTTCCCGGAGCGCCCGGTTTATCCGGGCGTGATGATGATCGAAGCGATGGCGCAGACCGCAGGCGTCATCGGCATCACCTCGGTCGAGGGCACTGAGAAGCCGCGGGCGGTGTATTTCCTCACCATCGACAAGTGCAAGTTCCGCAAGCCCGTGCTGCCCGGGGATACCATCGAGTATCACATGCGCTCACTCGGCCGCCGCAAGACGATGTGGTGGTTTCACGGCGACGCCAAGGTCAACGGCCAAGTCGTCGCGGAAGCCGATGTCGGCGCGATGCTGACGGACTGAGCGGGGCTAGAGCCATTTTCCGTTCCGATGGAAGCGGAGCGGGGCTCTAGATTATTGTTTTGACGCGTTTTCTTTACGCGAACCGGTATCCACTTCGCTCGAAAACGCTCTGGCCCAAAGAGAGACGCTCGCGCGCCCGGCAGCCGAAGCGCTCGCCGGTCGCCTCACGCCTGATATTCTGGTTGAAGAACTGTCCCATGGACAGGGCGCCCAGGAGGCGCTCGACCGCTGCGGCAGGGACGCTACAATAGCGGTCATACCTGCCGCTGATCCCGACGATGAGGTCTTGCTGCGCCCGGTCGTAGCAGACGCGCTGAAGCACCGTGCTGCGGGTGATGTCGCGGCATTCGAACGTGCCGAGGTCGACGTGGCGTTCGCCGATCTCGATCGTCTCGGACACGAGCGGTGCCGCGACCAACTGTGCGAGCAGGATTGCCAGGGCCCTGACCACGATGACTTCAAGCTCCACATGAACGTGTTGACGCGCTGAGACGGCCAGCTCATCCGGCACGTGAAATACGCGGATATGATACGTCACTGGACAGATCGGGCATAGTCGCGCTAACCAGCGGAAAACCTAGTGACTTCAACGGATAATCAGACCTTCTTGATGAGTAAGATTGATCCCACCGCACGTGTCGCGGACGGCGCCGTGATCGGCGAGGGCACCGAGATCGGGCCCTATTGCATCATCGGCCCGAATGCCGTGCTTGGCGCGAACTGCAAGCTGATCGGGCAGGTCACCGTCATCGGTCATACGTCGGTGGGCGACGGCTGCGTCATCTCTCCCTTCGCCGTGCTCGGCGGCGCGCCGCAGGATCTCAGCTACAAGGGCGAGCCGACCCGGCTCGAGATCGGTTCCGGCTGCACCATCCGTGAAGGCGCGACGATGAATGTCGGCACCATCAAGGGCGGTGGGCTGACGCGCGTCGGCAACGGCGGCTACTTCATGAACAACAGCCATGTCGGCCATGACTGCATGGTCGGCAATAACGTGATCTTCGCGACCTCGGCGACGCTCGGCGGCCACTGCGAGATCGGCGATTCCGTTTATATAGGCGGCCTGTCCGCGGTGCATCAGTTCACGCGCATCGGCCCGTATGTGATGGTCGGCGGCGTTTGCGGCGTGCGCGACGACGTCATCCCGTTCGGTCTCGTCAACGGCCAGTACGCGGTGCTGGAAGGCCTCAATTTGATCGGCATGAAGCGGCGCAATTTCACCAAGCAGCGTCTCGCGACCGTGCGCTCGTTCTACCAGAAGCTCTTCTACGGTCCCGGCACTTTCGCCGAGCGGCTCGAGGCGGCGCGGCCGCTCGCCGGTGAAGACCCCGCCATCGCCGAAATCCTCGACTTCATCGGCAAGGGCAAGCGCCCGCTCTGTCTTCCCGCCATCGAGAAGTGAACCTGATATGGCCGCGGACATGACATCGGCGGCGACGGAGATTTCATCGCCGGTCGGCGTGGTCGCAGGCGGCGGTGCCATGCCGTTTGCGGTCGCCGACTCGCTCGCCGCACGCGGCATCACGCCGGTGCTGTTTCCGCTGCGCGGTGCCTGCGATCCGGCGCGGGTGGAGAAATTCCGCCATCGCTGGATTTCTGTCGGCCAGCTCGGCCGCGCGATGCGCCTGTTTCGCGAGGAGGGCTGCCGCGACCTGATCTTCATCGGCACCCTGGTGCGGCCCGCGCTGTCCGAGATCCGGTTCGACTTCAAGACGCTTCGGCTGCTCGGCAACGTCATCCGCGCCTTCCGCGGCGGCGACGATCATCTGCTGTCCGGCGTCGGGCGTATCCTCGAGCAGGACGGCTTTCGCATGGTCGGCATCAAGGATGTCGCCCCCGATCTCCTGATGCCCGAGGGCTGCATCAGCCGCGCCTGGCCGAACGACAACAGCAAGACGGACATCGAGCGGGGACGTGCGGTGCTGACCGCGCTCGGTCCGTTCGACATCGGCCAGGCTGCGGTCGTGATCGACGGCCATGTGGTGGCGGTCGAGGATATCGAGGGCACCGACGCGCTGCTCGCGCGCGTGGTGCGCCTGCGCGAGCAAGGCCGCATCCGCGCCGCGGCCGGGCGTGGCGTGCTGGTGAAGGCGCCGAAGAGCGGGCAGGACCTGCGCTTCGACCTGCCGACGATCGGCCCGCGCACCATCGAGGGCGTCGCGAAGGCCGGCCTTGCCGGTATTGCGGTCATCGCGGGGAACACCATTGCCGCCGAGCCGCAGGCCATGATCGCGCTCGCCGACACAAAATATCTCTTCATCATCGGTCTGCCGGCATGATGCAGGTTCGCGATCCCAAGCGGAAGATATTTCTGGTCGCCACTGAGGAATCCGGCGACCGGCTCGGCAGCGCCTTGATGAAGGTGCTGCGCCAGCGCCTCGGCGACGGCGTGCAGTTCGAGGGCGTCGGCGGCCGCACCATGGCGCGCGAGGGACTCCACTCGCTGTTTCCGATCGAGGAGCTGTCGATCGTCGGCTTCGCCGCAGTCGTGCAGCAACTGCCAAAGATCTTGCGGCTGATCCGGAAGACCGTGGATGCCGTGACCGAGGCCGCGCCCGACGCGCTCGTCATCATCGACAGCCCCGACTTCACCCATCGCGTCGCACGTCGCGTGCGGGCGCGAAATCCGGCGGTCCCGATCGTCGATTACGTGTCGCCGCAGCTCTGGGCCTGGCGGCCGGGACGGGCGCGGACCATGCTCGGCTATGTCGATCATGTGCTCGGCCTGTTGCCGTTCGAGCCGGAGGAATACCGCAAGCTCGGCGGGCCGCCATGCAGCTATGTCGGCCATCCCCTGATCGAGCAATTGCCGTCGCTGCGGCCGAACGCGGAGGAGCGGACGTGCCGTGACGGCGAGCCGCCGGTGCTGCTGGTGCTGCCCGGCAGCCGCCGCAGCGAAATCCGGCATCATATCGAGGTGTTTGGCGCGGCCCTCGGCCGGCTGCAGGCGGAGGGGCGCGCGTTCGAACTGATGCTGCCGACCATGCCGCATCTCGAAGCCACCGTGCGCGAAGGCATCGCGAGCTGGCCGGTCAAGCCGCAGATCGTGCTCGGCGAAAACGAGAAGCGCGCCGCCTTCCGCATCGCGCATGCCGCGCTGACGAAGTCCGGCACGGTGACGCTCGAACTTGCATTGTCGGGCATCCCGATGGTGACGGCCTATCGCGTCGGCGCCATCGAGGCCTTCATCCTGCGCCGCGCGATCCGCGTCTCCTCGGTGATCCTTGCCAATCTCGTGATCGGCAAGGATGTCATCCCGGAGTTCCTTCAGGAGGATTGCACGCCGGAGAAGCTCGCACAGGCGCTGTCGGAAGTGTTGATGGAGACGCCGCTGCGCCGGCAACAGGTCGAAGCGTTCGCGCAGCTCGACACGATCATGTCGACCGGCAACAAGTCGCCGAGCGTGCTCGCTGCCGACATCGTGCTGGCGACGATGCACAAGGGCAGCCGCTAGAGCCATTTCCGTTCCGATGGAATCGGAGCGGCTCTAGATTTTTGTTTTGACGCGTTTTCGTTACGCGAACCGGTATCCACTTCGCTCGAAAACGCTCTAATTCTGATTTTTGTGCCGGGCTACTTCTTCGCGCGTCCGCCGGCGGCGCGGCGGGGCCGCGGCTTTCCGGCCGCCGTGCTCGGTCGCGCGGGCATTGCGTCCAGCGACGGGTCTTCCTCGGGAATATGGAGGGTCGATAGAAAATCGGCGCCGGCCCGCATCACATGCTCTGCGGCAAGCGTGGCGGCTGCGCGCTCGTCGCCCGCGATGATGGCGCGCAGGATGCCGGCATGCTCCTCCCAGGTCCTGGCCTGGCGCTCCGGATCGGCCGGCGCGAACAACATCGCGGTTCTCTCGCGCAGCCGTTTGAGCAGATCGGCGAGGACGCGATTGCGACCGGCCGCAGCGAGCTCGTGGTGGAATTGCTGGTTGAGGCCGGACAGCAGGTCGAAGCGCCTGGCGGTGACGGCTTCGGTGCCCTTGTTCAGGACTGCTGCGATCCGCGCCAGAATATCCTGATCGCGACGGCGCGCGGCCAGCCGCGCGTTCTGTCCCTCCAATAGCGCGCGAACCTCGATCGTCTCGCGCGCCTCCTCGTCGGTCATGGCAAGGACCGATGCGCCGCGCCGCGCCGTCACCTCGACCAGGCCCTCGGTCGTGAGCACGCGGATCGCTTCTCGCACCGGATTGCGGGAGACGCCGAGCTCCTCGGCGAGGCGCCCTTCGACCAGTCGCTCGCCGGGCTTGAGCCGTCGGCTCAAGATGGCCTGACGCAGCTCCTCGATGACCCTGTCGTGGAGGGAGAGGTAGTCGTCGCCCAGACGTCGTTTCGAGTTTCCCAGCCTGCTAGCCATGAGATGACCTGCTCAGCCGCCCCGGTTTGATTTCCAAACCGCGCGGCGAGATCCGATCCGCCACCGACCGAACGGAATTCCCGGCAGGGACGGCACCAACGTACTTAGACTGCCCACTGCGCAGCGGCAAGCCGTTGTCGCCGGGTGTGCCGGTATCGCCCAACCTGTCAATCGAGCGAATCGGACGCAGAGCTCGTCGAGACCGGGCGGGCCCCTGCGGCGGCCGGTCTCGGCGTCCAGGACACGCTGACGTCGCCGGTGAGAAACGTCTGGCACGCCATCCGGTAGCCGGCGGCGAATTGCTCCTCGGTGAGGTGCTTGCGTTCCTTCGGCTTGATCGCGTCGGTGTTCTCCAGTCCCTTCTCGATGAGGCATTTGCACGTCCCGCAAATCCCTCCGCCGCATTTGAAGGGGATGCCGCCCTGTTCACGCAAGGAGATACGCAACAGATTACTGTTGACGGGCGCCGTGACGGACTTCCCGTTATTGGTCACGAATGTGACTTCGAGCATGCCGGTCTTCGCGACGGGCGGATTTGTGCTTTCGGACGTCACGACTTGCGCAGCTTTGTGTCCATGTGGCCGAACGTGGTGAGGTGCTCGAGCTCGCGATAGGCCAGCTCGGGCGTTGCGAATTTTTCGAGGAATTTGGAGGGCACCTGATTCACGATAGGCGGCGACCAGGCTTCGTCGATCACCTTGATCTTGGTTTCCTTGAGCAATTCCGCGATCACGAAAGTTGCCTTTTTGGTGCCGTAGAACAGATAGTCGTAGGAGGCGAGGGGCCGCAGCCCGTCGACAATCTCGGTCCGGAACAGTCCGTCCTTGCTGGTCAGGATCACATACATGGCTCACGTCTCCCGTGTTTGGCGAGAATTGCTGCAAGGCCGGTGCGGACCTGTGCACTCAAGGAGTCAGCCGACCTTGCCGGCTGCGACCACGTCGGCGAGCGGCGTTGCCTCCTGCGACAGCTCCACGTCGTGGGTGAGCCACAGCTGACAGGCCAGCCGATAGCCGGCCTCGATTCTCGCGCCGAGCCGCTTCTTTTCCTTCCAGTTCGGCTCGGGCAGGTGCTCAGCTCCCTTGATGATCAGGGCCGCACACTTCCCGCATTTGCCCATGCCGCAGCCGTAGAGGAAGTTCGGATGGGGAAACTGTCGGATGCCCGCCCTCACGACGAGATTGGTGTTTTCCTGGATCTCGCCGTGGAAGGTCTGGCCGTTCCTGTGAAAGACGACGTTGGGCATGCGGCGCGGCTCAGGCTTGCAGCAAGGCACGCTCGTCGGCGGGGACCTTGTTCTCGGTCATGTCGAGTTCGGCCAGCGGAATGTCCTTGGCGACATAGTCGTGGTACAGGGCGGTCGTGTAGAGCAGCCGCATCTGCGCGCCGATTTCGCAGATCTTCAGGCAGCGCTGCTGCAGCTCGACCGTGTTGGCGTGCTCGAGCACGATCTGGTAGCCGCGTTCGCCGTGAATCTCGTCCGACACGATGTGAAGGTCGAAGAACTCGACTTCCTCGTCGGTGAACTTGTACTTCTCGCGCAAGGTCGGCGTCTGCTTGCGGTAGATCGACGGCACCTGCGATTCCAGGCCGACCACGAGACCTGCCACTGCCACGATCGGGTCCTCGCGCATCGCGACCGCATAGCACCAGCTTTGCAGCCCGCGCGTCGTGGCGGTCATGTTGTCGGGATTCTTGACGCGTTCCGCAGTCGTCCCGCAGGCCTCGGCGAAGCGGATCAGCAGGTCGGTATGGCGGTCGCCACCGATCTCCTCCTCGTACATGTTGGCGAGCAGGAAGTCCTTGGCTTCCTGATACTGCTCCGGCATCCGCGCATAAATGTAGCCGAGATAATCGGCGAACGGGCCGACATAGTGGTAGTGATTCTCTGCCCAGCTCGCGAGATGCGCTCGGCTCAACTTGCCGCTCGCCCAGGCGATGCTGAAGGGAGCCTTGTTGGCGCTCTTGCCCTTGATTGCATTCTCGAGGGCTGTGCGGAATTCCACATGGTTCATCAGCTTTTGCATCATCGCGCTCCTCTGTCGCCGAAAGGGTGGGCCGGCTTCGTCGCGGCCGTTGGGCCTTTGCAATAACAGTATACAGTATACAATTTTAGCCGATCGTCAACAAGTCGGGCTGTGGGAAATCCGGCCTCGGGTGCGTCATTTTGTATTTTTGCACGTAATATCAATCAGATAATTTAGTGATAGTTCCGATCTTCAAACGCCTCTGCAAGGCAGTCGCAGTTAGTTGTTGCGTTTTCAGAATACAGTATACAAAATGTGGCCGTTGGGGAGAACGCATCGCATGACTATGCCGCATGTTCCGATCGTCGCCGCGCACTGGGTCTACCTGTTTGGTGTGGCCCTCATCGTCCTGACAATGATCTGGCGCGCCAACGTGGTCGTGCCGTCGGTCCTCGCGACGTTCCTGGTCGCGTTGGCCTGGACGCACAGTCCGATTGCCGCGCTCGCAAGCATCTTCAATGCAAGTTTCACAGCGGCAAAGGAGCTGTTCAACATCTTCCTGGTGATCGCGCTGATGACCGCGCTGCTCAACGCGCTGAAGGTGTTGCGCTCCGACATCCGCATGGTGGAGCCGTTCCGCGCTGTGATGAAGGACGGGCACACGGCCTATTTCGTTCTGGCCGGCATCACCTACGTCATCTCACTCTTCTTCTGGCCGACACCGGCGGTGCCATTGGTCTCGGCGGTGCTGCTGCCGGCGGCGATCGCGGCTGGGCTGCCGCCGCTCGGTGGTGCGCTGGCGATCGCGATCGCAGGCCAGGGCATGGCGCTGTCATCGGACTATGTCATCGGCGTCGCTCCGGGCATCAGCGCCAAGGCCGCGGGTGTTGCGGTCAGCGCCGCCACGGTCGCGGACCGGGCGCTGGTGCTGTCGCTGATCACCGGCAGCATCGCGCTCGTGCTGGGCTACTTCGCGATCCGCAAGCTCATCACCAAGCCGGATGACAAGCTGCTCGAGCGCTGGCAGGCGCAGTCGAGCAGCGGCGAACTCGCGCGCGTTGCGGAGGAGGGCACCTTCGACAAGGCCGAGATCGCCCGTGGCACCGCCAGCGACCAGAAGCCACTCGCGAGCCAAGCGCAGATCGACAGGGCGCTTGCCGCGATTCCGGGTTCTCGCGAAAAATGGTCGAAGATCTTCGCGGTGGTGACGCCGCTCGCCTTCCTCGGCGTCATTGTCGTGATGGTGCTCTCGAAGCTTGGCATCGGCCATGACCTCAAGGGCGGAGACGCTGCGGCGCTGGTCGGCGGCGTGGCCGCCGTACTGATGATCTGCGCCTCGTTCGTCACCGACGATTTGCGCGAATTCCTCGATGCCAGCGCCGACCATGTCACCGAGGGCTTCGTCTTCGCGTTCAAGGCCATGGGATCGGTGCTGCCGATCGCCGGCTTCTTTTTCCTCGGCGCCGAGCAGGGATTGTCCGCCCCGATCCTCGGCGTCCCCGCGGCTCAGGCGCCCAATCTCCTGTTCGAACTGGTCCAGGCTGCGCAGCACTGGATTCCGAGTAACCAGGTCTTCGTCGCGTTCGGCGTTCTGATCGCCGGCATGATCACCGGGATCGACGGGTCGGGTTTTGCCGGCCTGCCGCTCACCGGATCGCTGTCGGGCGCGCTGGCGCCGACCGTCGGGCTTGATCCCGCGACGCTCGCGGCCATCGGCCAGATGGGCGCGGTGTGGACAGGGGGCGGCACCCTGGTGGCGTGGTCGTCCCTGATCGCGGTGGCCGGGTTCGCGCGCGTGCCGGTATTCCAGATCGTGCAGACGGTGATGGTGCCGGTGCTGGTGGGGCTGGTGACCTCGACGATCTGCGCGGTCCTTATCTGGCATTGAAGAAGGTTCGGTCATCATGAGCGAGGCTGCGACGACGAGTGCCCGCGGTTCCGAGGAACACGGCGTGCAGGTTGAGGAGTTCCCGAATCTCGTCAATGGCGAGCAGTTGCGCGGCGTTGCGAAGCCGTTCGACAACACCAATCCGGCCGACACGTCCGACATTGTCGGTCGCTTCCAGGCTTCAACGGCGGCCGAGGCGAAGCTCGCGGTCAACGCGGCCGAGGCCGCGTTCGAACGCTGGAAGAAAACGCCAATCTCGGCTCGCGCAGCCATTCTCAATCGCGCGGCGGATCGTCTCGAGGCCCATGCAGACCAGATGGCGCGGGAGATGACCCGCGAAATGGGCAAGGCGCTCAACCTCGCGAAGGACGAGGTCCTGCGCTCGGCACAGACGTTGCGATTCTATGCCGTGGAAGGCCAGTCGCTGGTGGGCGAAGTCTTTCCCAACGACGACCCCGACATGACGGTCTACACGCTGCGCGAGCCGCTCGGCGTCGTGTCGATCATCACGCCGTGGAATTTTCCTGTCTCGATCCCGGCACGCAAGATCGCGCCCGCCCTCGTTGCCGGCAATACGGTGGTCTTCAAGCCGTCGTCGGATGCGCCGCTGAGCGGCTACCGTCTCGCCGAGGCGTTGGTGGCGGCGGGCTTGCCCAAGGGCGTCCTGAACTTCATCACCGGCAGGGCCGGCGAGGTCGGGCCCGCCATCACCGAAGCGCCCGAGATCCGCGCCATTTCGTTTACCGGATCGACAGCGGCCGGCGAACAGATTTGCCGGGCGGTCAGCTTCACGACGCGCACGCAGATGGAGTTGGGTGGCAAGAATCCGCTGATCGTGATGGACGATGCCGATCTCGATAGGGCGGTCGATCTGACTGTGAAGGGCGGCCTGTCGCTTGCAGGCCAGGCTTGCACCGGCACCAGCCGTGTCCTGGTGATGAAGCAGGTGCGCGCCGAATTCACGGAGCGGCTGGTTGCCCGGGTCAGGGCTTTGAAGGTCGGCAACGGCCTCGTCGCCGGAATGGACCTCGGGCCGCTCGCCACCGCCAAGCAGCTCGAGACGGTGTTGCGTTATATCGAGATCGGAAAGCAGGAGGCGACGCACCTCTACGGCGGTGAACGGCTCTCCGGCGCCGGCTATGATGGCGGCTACTACGTTGCACCGGCGATCTTCACCGACGTCACACAGCAGATGACGATCGCCCGCGAGGAAATTTTCGGCCCCGTCATCGCGATCATCGAGGTCGAGTCCTACGCGGACGCCATCGCCAAGGCCAACGACACCGAATACGGATTGTCGGCCGCGATCGTAACGCGCAACCCGCGCATCATGCACGATTTCGCCAATGACATTCAGTCGGGAACCGTCAAGATCAACCGCACCACGACCGGCAATCTGATCAATGCGCCGTTCGGAGGCGTGAAGCGGTCGAGCACATCGACGTTCCGCGAGTCCGGCCGCGCCGCACTGGAATTCTACACGCAGATCAAGACCGTGTACCGCGGATGCTGAAGAACAATTCCACGCGATGCCGCGCGCGCGGCGTCGCGGTCGACGGAAAAGGTAAGAGATGAAGAAATCGATCAAGCTCGAACTATCGGAAGCCAGGCACATGGCGGCCGCAGCGCTGAAAAAGGCCGCCGAAATAGGTGTGCCCGAGACGGTCTGCATCGTGGACGACGGCGGCTACCCGCTCGTCCTCGAACGGATGGACGGCGCGCGCGTCACCGGCCCGCAGATCGCCTGGAATAAGGCCTTCACGGCCGCCGGCCACAAGCGCTCAACGCATCTGTTTAACCAGTTGCCGAACGGACCGGCGCTTCCCGGCAACGAGGCGTTCGGAATCCAGTGGAGTTTTGAGGGCAGGTTCGCCGTGTTCGTCGGTGGCTTTCCGATCGTGGTCGACGACGAAGTGGTCGGCGGCGTGGGCCTCAGCGGCGGCAATGGCGAGCAGGACACGCATTGCGGCGTGGCTGCGCTGCAGGCCTTGCAGGAGCTGCTGACCAACCATCGGGTGCTCGTCGCCGCCGACATCAAAAAATGAGCGTCGATGCGAACGGGGGGCAGTCACCCCGCCGGACACGATTGCGACGGCGAGTTAGCTAGCCGAGGCCCCCGTCGACCTGAAAGCACTGGCGCGTGATGCGTTGGCTTTCGTCGGACGCCAGAAACAACGCCATATTCGCGATGTCGTGGGGTGTGACCGCATCGGGAATGGCCTGGCGTGCGCGCAGCTCGGCGATGGCCTGTTCGTTCGGATACCACAGCCGGCGCTGGCGTTCGGTGATCACCATGCCGGGCGCAATCGCGTTGACGCGGATGCGGTCTGGGCCGACCAGCCGGGCCAGCGAGTTGGTGAAGCCGACGATTGCCGCCTTCGCCGCGGCGTAGACCGGCAGCGCCAGCGCACCGCGCATCCATGCAATGGACGACATGTTGATGATCGAACCGCCGCCGCGCGCCTGCATCTGCGGGACTACGGCTTGAGCTGCAAAGAAGACGTGTTTGAGATTGACGCCGATCATCCAGTCGAACTCGGCCGGCGTCACCTCGGCCAACACCTGGCGCTGGTCGTTGGCGGCGTTGTTGACGAGGACCGCGGCATCGCCGAGCGATTTGTGGACCTTTGCCATTGCGGCGCGCAAGGAGGCGATGTCCAGGAGGTCGCACGGCACGAAAATTGGCGCTGTGCGGGACGCGGCGGCCACCTCCGCGACCAGGGCCTCGCCGGCTGCTTCGTCGATATCGAGAAAGGCGACGCGGGCGCCTTGGGCAGCGAAAGCCCGTACGAAGGCGGCACCAATGCCGCTGGCGCCGCCGGTGATCAGCACCACGCGGTCGGCGAGACCGGCATAGCTCGTCTGGGTCATGCGATCAGTCGCTCCGTCTCGGGGTCGAACAGGCAAATGCGGCGCGTGTCGAGCGCGAAGGGGGCTGGGGTGCCAGGTGTGGGGCGGATGTCCGGCGAGATGCGCGCTAGCGCAGGCTCGCCGCCGAGCCGCAGCAGGACAATGGTCTCGGCGCCGGTGGGCTCGACCATCTCCACCGGCGCGTTGACGACGATGGGCGCATCATCGGAAAAGATGCGGCTTCCCTCTGCGATACATTCCGGCCTGATGCCGAACACGATCTCGCGGCCGATAAAGGATGCTGCCGCGTCATATCCGGTCAGGCGCAGGCGAACCTCGTCCGGCCGCCCCGAGCCGATCACGACCAGCGGGCCGCCGCTATCGGCCTCGAGCCGCGCCGGCATCGTGTTCATCGGGGGCGAACCCATGAAGCGGGCGACGAACAGATTGGCCGGGTAGCGGTAGACCGTGTCCGGGTCGGCAAACTGCTGCACCACGCCCCGATGCATCACGGCGATGCGGGTGGCCATCGTCATCGCCTCGATCTGGTCGTGGGTGACATAGACGATGGTGGCGCCTATGCGCTGGTGCAGCCGCTTGATCTCCATCCGCATCTCGACGCGCAGCTTGGCATCCAAATTGGACAGCGGCTCGTCGAACAGGAAGAGCAGGGGATCGCGCACCAGGGCGCGCCCCATCGCCACGCGCTGGCGCTGGCCGCCGGAGAGCTGCGACGGCTTGCGGCCGAGCAGGGGCTCGATCTGGAGCAGCTTGGCCACATTCGCCAGCGCCTTTTCCTGCTCCGCCTTCGGCACGTGGCGGCATTCCATGCCGAAGGTGATATTCTGGCGCACCGTCATGGACGGATAGAGCGCATAGGACTGGAACACCATGGCGATGTCGCGGTCCTTGGGCGGCACGTCATTGACGACGCGTCCGCCGATCTCGATTGTGCCGTCGCTCGCGCGATCGAGCCCGGCGACGATGTTGAGCAGCGTGGATTTGCCGCAGCCGGACGGTCCGACCAGCACCGTGAATTCGCCGCTCTCGATGTCGAGGTCGATGCCTTTCAGCACCTCCAGATTGGCGTAGCGCTTCGACAGGGCGCGAATGCTTAATGCTGCCATGACGACTCCGTCATTTCACTGCGCCGGCGGTCAAGCCGCGGACGAAGTACTTTCCGCCGATCAGATAGATCAGCAGGGTGGGCAGGGCGGCGATCATCACCGCGGCGCTTTGCACGCCATGCTGCGGGATATCGGCGACCGCGGCGGATAGCGCGATCAGCGCGGCGGTGACCGGCTGCTGCTGACCGGTCGTGAATGTCACGCCGTAGAGAAACTCGTTCCAGATATGCGTGAACTGCCAGATCACGGTGACGACCAGGATTGGCGGCGAGAGCGGCAGGATGATACGCCAGAAAATGCGAAAGAACCCTGCGCCGTCGATGCGCGCAGCTCTGATCAACTCCTGCGGGATGGCAACGTAGTAGTTTCGGCAAAACAAGGTGGTAAAGGAGAGTCCCTGGATCGTGTGGATCACGACCAAGCCCGTGAGCGTGTTCATGAGGCCCGTATCGCGCAGCACGATGGTCCAGGGCAGCAAACGCATCTGCTGCGGAAGGAAGATGCCGAGCGTGACGATGCCGTAAATCCAGCTATCGCCGCGAAAGCGCCAGAGCGAAACTGCGTAACCGGCGATCGCACCAAGCAGGGTGGAGAAGATTGTCGCGGGAATGGTCACGAGCGCGGAGTTCAGCATGTACGGCCGGATGCCGGCGCAGGTCTCGGCGACGCAGAAACCGCTCCAGGCGGCGGCGTAATTGCTCCAGGCCAGGTGTTGCGGCCAGCCGATCATCGAACCTTGCGCGATCTCCTCGTTGGTACGGAGCGAATTCAGCACGACAACAGCCAATGGCGCGAGCCATGCTGCAGCGATCAGCGAAACGATGAGATAGATCAGAATCCGGCTTGGTGGGAAGTTTGGGTCACGCATGGATCGCCCGCCGCCGCTGGACATAACGCCACGCTGCATATGGCAGCAAGACCGCGAGAAGAATGAGCAACATGAGGACTGCCGCCGCCGCTCCGCGTCCAAGCAGGCTGCGCTGGAACATCAGGTCATAGACGACGAGGGCCGGCAGCTGGGTCGCGATTCCGGGCCCGCCATTGGTGAGCGCGCGGACGAGGTCGAAGGTCGAAATCGCGAACTGCAGCTGGATGACGATGACGGTGATGGTGATCGGCCAGAGCGTCGGCAGGATGACGCGCCGGTACATCCGGATCGGTCCGGCGCCGTCGATCTGCGCGGCCTTGATCAGGTCGGCATCGACGGAGCGGAGGCCGGCGAGGAAGAGCGCCATGGCAAAGCCGGAGGATTGCCAGATCGCAGCGATGACAATGGTCCAGATCGCCATGTCGCGGTCGATCAGCCAGTCGAACCGGAAGGAGGTCCAGCCGAGGTCGTGGACCAGCTTCTGGATTCCAAGACCAGGATTGAGCAGCCAGCTCCAGACCGTGCCGGTGACCACGAACGACACCGCCAGGGGATAGAGAAAGATGGATCGCAGCAGGTTCTCGCCGCGAATGCGCTGATCAAGCAGGATCGCAAGGATGAGGCCGGTCGCCAGACTCAGCAACACAAAGGCGCTGCCAAACAGCAGCAGATTGTCCAAGGCGATCTGCCAGTTCCGCGATGCCGCAACCGCGGAATAATTGCGCAAACCCACCCAGCCCGAGACCGGGACCAGAGTGGATGGTGTGAACGATATCCAGATCGTCCACAGCGAGAACGCAATGAGGTGCGCGGCGGACAACAGCAGCGGCACCCAGATCGTAAGATATTCGGGCAGCCGGCGTACCCAGTTAGATGCCGCCGGCTGGCCAGGTCTTGTCGAAACGGCGATGGTCAACGTGCGCCCTCAACGGCCTCGGCGAGGCGTGTGGCCGCTTGCTCCGGCTTGATCGTCTTGTTCTTCACAAACTCTGTGATCACGTCGATCATCGCTGCGGTCAGGCCGTTCTCCTGCGCCATGTTGTGCGCGAGGCTCAGGACGGCCTGATTGCTGGCGATCGCGTCTTTAAGAGCTGCTGCGGTCCGCCGTTGACCGTCCGACCAGCCTTCACCGGACAGATCGACATCGGTGCGCACGGGGATCGATCCCGTGATCTGCGAATACATCGTCTGGATCGCCGGATCCATGACGAGCTGGGCCATCAGTGTCTGGCCGGCTTGCAGGTCGGGCTCCTTGCGCTGCCAGAAGATGAACGCATCGGCATTCAACAGGAAGACCGGCTTGCTATTGTCGCTCGGGCCCGGGGCGATCATGAAGTCGTCGAACTTGAAACCGGCGTTGCGCAATACGCCCTGCGCCCAACCGCCCATGATCATCATGCCCATGTCGCCGTCGACGAAGCGCTTGAGGTTGGTCGAAAAGTGTTGGGCGCCGACGTTGGGGTCCATCCAGTCGGCGATCTTGCGGACCTGCACGAACGCAGCCTTGATTTCGGGCCCCTTCAACGCCTTCTCGTCAAGATTCATCATGGCTGCGCGGTAGGAGGCGGGACTGATGCCGGCGAGAGCGGCCTCGAATTTCTGCCCATCGTCCGGGCGGGTGCCGCCGTTGGCGACGGGATAGGCGACACCGCCTGATTTCATCTTTTCGGCGAGATCATTGAAGTCGGCCCAGGTGACGGGGATCTTGTCAGCCTTGGCCTTTTCCATCGCGCGTTTGGAGAGAAACAGCATATTGGTGCTGTAGATCTGCAACGGCAGCGCGATCCACTTTCCGCCCGGCTTGTGCAATTTCGCAAGGTCTGGAGCGACGACTTTTTCGTAACCGGCGGCAGCGACGAGTGCGTCGAGATCGACGGTCGGGGCGATCTTCGACCAGGCCGCAATCTCGGGACCCTTGAGTTGCGAGCATGCCGGCGGATCGCCGGCGATGATCTGGGCGCGCAGCTTGTTCATCATCTCGGTGGTGAACCCGGGGACGGGCGAGTGCTGCCAAACCCCGCCTTTCTCCTCGAATTTCTTCCCAAGTGCTGTGATGGCCGCCCCATCGCTGCCCGCGGACCATTGCGAGATCGCGGTCAGGCGCGGCTTGACAGCGCCTTGTGCGCGGGCAAAAGCCGGCAGCGCAAGCGTGGCCGCAGATCCAGCGAGCAGACGGCGCCTTGTTGTCGTGATCGGCATGGCAAGTTCCTCCCGGTGTGAACTGTTCGCGAGAGCCGCGCAGTAACTGGCAATCTCAGGCGGCCTCCGTCGATGCGGCCGGCATGCCGCCGCGGCAAGCGAGGCAGAAAGCCGCGAATGCCAGCGCGGC